>JAJDUR010000017.1 GCA_022826585.1 Dehalococcoidia bacterium | reverse complement strand
ACGAGCACGGCCACGCCCATGGCGAATTCGACCCGCACTTCTGGATGGACATCGACCTCACCATCCAGGCCGTCGAGGCAATCCGCGACGAGCTGTCACGACTCGATCCCGACGGGGCGGACTACTACGCCGAGCGCGCGGACAACTTCATCGCGGAGCTGCGCGAGCTCGACGACGAGATCCGCGAGAAGCTCGCCGGGCTGCCGGAGGAGCGGCGCTACCTGGTGACGTTCCACGACGCCTACGGGTACTTCGCGGACCGCTACGGTCTGACGATCCTGGGCTTCGTCGTGGAGGGTCCCGAAGAGGAGCCGAGCGCGTCGGCAATCACCGAGCTGGTGGAGAGCATCGAGGAACTGGGGATCCCCTACATCTTCAGCGAACCGCAGTTCAGTGCGCGCGTGATCGAGCAGATCGCCCGCGACACGGGCACGACGGTCCGCAGGATTCCCTCCGGGGCCCTGGCCGAGGAGTACCCAACGTATGTGGAGTTCCTCCGGGCCATCGCCAACGGCATCGCGGAGTGAGGACCCTTCCCCGCTTAGCGGAGTCGGGAACCTGACGGCGGGCTACCGCGCACACGGCCATCGAGGACGTGTCGGGCAGGGAAGCCGAGCGGGGGGGCTGCAGCCCCCCCGCTTCGCGAGCGGCAACCGGCGCCTCACCACGCAGGTTCCTCACTCCCCCGCCTCTCGGGCAACTGCGCCCGACCCGGGATCACGCGTGCCTAGTGCGGACGATCAGGGCTCAGGCTGAAGACGGGGATCGTGGTCCTCTTCCCTATTTCGAGGGTGACTTGCTCACCCCCGCCCCGGGGCTGGGCGATGATGACGACTTCGCCATTTCCGTCCCTGGCGGCGTAGAAGTCAACGTAGGTCGTCTCGGAGTGGATGGGGTGTTCCTCCGAGCCCAGTACCGGGATTGCCTCTATCGGGCGAGTCTCCCCCGTGGCTGCGAACGCGGACGTGACCAGCGCCTTCAATTGGTCGAACCGAATCATCCCTGCGGGACTCGTTAGGCCGCCCGCGAGCAGCGTTCTGCCGTGGTCGCAGATTTGCACGCCCCACACGCCGGCGCCGAGGGCGTCCCCAAGGCTCTCGAACGGACCAATCCTGACGCTGAACCCCCACCCACAGGAGAGCGTCAAGATCGTATCGATTACGGGCGTGAAGGTGCTGGACCACCTGATGGGTCTGCCTTCCTCATCCCACTCAGTCTCTTCCCAGACCGGCTCAGGTTGCCGCTCGTCGGGAGCGCGAACGCTCTGGGTGTGGAACTCCGCATCCCCCTGCAGTGGCCAGCGCCACTCGGGTATGAACTCCACCGCCAGGGCATGTGTGACCGGCAGGAGGCCCGCCGTACTGTCACTGGGGATGAGCGATCCGACTGCCACCCAGCCCCAGGGTTGGGTGTAGTCGCGCATGATGGTGACGGTGCCGTCATCCCTGAGGGTGAGGCGAACCGTGATGTTGTCTTCCGCGCCGCCGCTGGCGCGATCCTGCGGAAGCAGCACCCCCATGCCGGCAACGAGGGAGAGAGCCGCCAGCAGGAGCACGGTCTGTACGGAACTCGTGGCGGCGCCTCCTGACTCGCAGTGTACAACCGCGCCGGTCGCACAAGAGGGGGAGGCCGAGTCCGCCAATGCGCGGTGGAGTGAGCGCCGCCCCCTCACTGCTCCTTGAACCCAGGGGACGTTGCCGCCTTGAGGGGAGCACTGGAGGTGGTGGCAGAGAACGGACGGTAGTCCCCGCGTCTTCTGGGCCCGGGTGGATTCGAACCACCGACCAACCGGTTATGAGCCGGGCGCTCTAACCACTGAGCTACAGGCCCTGCCGGCAGTATAGGCGGGAGGCCGGCGAGGGGTTCGGGAAGGCGGCTCGCGGTATACTGCCGGAGCTTCGTCCCGAAGGCGCCGAACGCGGGCCCGACGGGCCCCGGGCAAGAGACCGCGTGAAGGGAACAGGCGGGGGCGATTCCACCATGCTCGACAGTTTCAACAGCCGCGACACGCTGACGGTGGGGGGACGCTCGGTCGCCTTCCACCGGCTCGATTCCGTCCTGAAGGGGGAGGCGGCAAACCGCCTCCCCTTCACACAGCGGGTATTGCTGGAAAACCTGCTGCGTCGCGAGGACGGCGACGCCGTCTCGCGGGAGGACATCGAGGCACTCGCGAACTGGCGGCCGAGCTCGGGCGAGGAGCGGGAGGTGGCGTTCGCACCGGCGCGCGTGCTGCTGCAGGACTTCACAGGCGTGCCGGCGGTCGTCGACCTCGCCTCGATGCGCGAGGCGCTGGAGTCGATGGGGGGAGACCCGGAGCGGATCAACCCGCTGCAGCCGGTCGACCTCGTCATCGACCACTCGGTGCAGGTGGACGCCTACGGCACGGACGGGGCGTTCGAGCAGAACGTGAGCATGGAGTACGAGCGCAACCACGAGCGCTACCTGTTCCTGCGCTGGGGGCAGCAGGCGTTCCGGAATTTCCGGGTGGTGCCGCCGGGGACGGGGATCGTCCACCAGGTGAACCTGGAGTACCTCGCGAGCGTCGTCTTCGAGAACGACGACACCGGGCTGGTCTATCCCGACACCCTGGTGGGGACGGACTCGCACACGACGATGATCAACGGCCTGGGCGTGCTTGGCTGGGGCGTGGGCGGCATCGAGGCGGAGGCGGCCATGCTGGGCCAGCCCGTCTCGATGCTGATCCCCGAGGTGGTGGGCTTCCGGCTGACGGGCGCGCTTCCGGAGGGGGCGACGGGGACCGACCTCGTGCTCACGGTGACGCAGATGCTGCGCGAGCTGGGCGTGGTCGGGAAGTTCGTCGAGTTCTTCGGGCCGGGGCTCTCGCAGCTGCCGCTGCCGACGCGGGCGACGATCGCGAACATGGCGCCGGAGTACGGCGCGACGGTCGGGTTCTTCCCGGTCGACGACGAGACGCTGAGCTACCTGCGCTTCACCGGTCGGGACGAGGACCAGGTGGCGCTGGTGGAGGCGTACTGCAAGGAGCAGGGCCTCTTCCGCACGGACGCCACGCCGGACCCGAGCTTCTCGGCGATGCTGGAGCTGGACATGGGGTCGGTGGAGCCATCGCTGGCGGGCCCGCGCCGCCCGCAGGACCGCGTGCTGCTGCGCGAGTCGAAGGACGCCTGGCAGGGCGCGCTGGCGGAGCTGGCGGGCGACGCCGCCGGTGCGCCGCCGGTGGAAGTGGCGCGGAACGGGTCGTCGTTCGAGGTGGGGCACGGGTCGGTGGTGATCGCGGCGATCACGAGCTGCACGAACACGTCGAACCCGGAGGTACTGGTGGGGGCGGGGCTGCTGGCGAAGGCGGCGGTCGAACGCGGCCTGGAGCGGAAGCCGTGGGTGAAGACGAGCCTCGCGCCCGGCTCGAAGGTGGTGACGGACTACCTGGACGCGGCAGGGCTGACGCCGTACCTGGACGAGCTCGGCTTCAACCTGGTGGGGTACGGATGCACCACCTGCATCGGGAACTCGGGGCCGGTGGACGCGGACGTGGCGGCGGCGGTCAACCAGGGGGAGCTGGTGGCGGCGGCGGTGCTCTCGGGGAATCGCAACTTCGAGGGGCGGGTGAACCCGGTCGTGCGCGCCAACTACCTTGCCTCGCCGCCCCTGGTCGTGGCGTATGCGCTCGCGGGACACATGGACTTCGACCCGACGACGGAGCCGCTGGGCAACGACGGCGACGGCAATCCCGTCATGCTGGCCGACCTCTGGCCCTCGCAGAACGCGATCGAGGGGGCCATGCGCGAGGCGGTGCGGTCGGAGATGTTCCGGGAGCAGTACGGCTCGGTGTTCGAGGGCGATCCCGCCTGGCGGACGCTGGAGGCGCCGGAGGGCAGCCGCTACGGCTGGGACGACGGCTCGACCTACGTGAAGAACCCGCCCTACTTCGAGGACCTGGCGGAAGAGCCGGGCGAGCTCGAGGACATTGCCGGCGCGCGCGTGCTGGTGATGGTGGGCGACTCGGTGACGACGGACCACATCTCGCCGGCGGGCAGCATCGCGCCGAACAGCCCGGCGGCGGCCTACCTCTTCGACCGCGACATCAAGCGGGCGGACTTCAACTCGTACGGGGCGCGTCGGGGGAACCACGAGGTGATGATGCGCGGCACGTTCGCGAACATCCGCCTGCGCAACCAGCTCGCGCCCGGGACCGAGGGGGGCGTGACGCGCCACCTTCCAGACGGCGAAGAGACGAGCATCTTCGAAGCGGCCATCCAGTACCGGGACGAGGGCGTGCCCCTGATGGTGCTGGCGGGCAAGGAGTACGGGACGGGATCGTCACGGGACTGGGCGGCGAAGGGTCCGCGGCTGCTGGGCGTGCGGGCCGTGATCGCGGAGAGCTACGAGCGCATCCACCGCAGCAACCTGGTGGGGATGGGCATCCTGCCGCTCCAGTACCTGGCGGGCGAGAGCCGCGAGGGGCTGGGGCTGAGCGGGGAGGAAACGTTCGCCATCGACGGCATCGCGGAGGGGCTGCGCCCCGGCGGTCGCGTGACCGTGACCGCGACGGGCGATGACGGGACAACCACGACATTCGAGGCGCTGGTGCGCATCGACACACCGGTCGAGCTGGAGTACTACCGCAACGGGGGGATCCTCCCGTACGTGCTGCGGCAGCTCGCGGCCGGCTAGCAACGAACCACACGGCCAGGGGCCACCGAGACGACTCGCTGGAGAGACGACATGCCCGACCTGATGACGATTGCCCGCACGGAACACGACGGCGGCGACCTGCTGGGAGCGCTGAGCGAGCTGTTCGAGCCCGCCGACGTGCGCCCGGAGGGGTACCCGGACGCGGTCATCTGGCAGGGCGGGAACTTCGACGGGCCCGTGAACCCGGTCGCGCACTCGCTCACCGACGCCTATGCCTTGCTGGGGACGCTGGCAGCGGTCGACATCCTCGGGCTGCCGTTCTACGCGGTGCCGATGTGGGCGCAGTACCGGCACGACACGAAGCTGGAGGCGCTGAGCTGGTTCGGGAACATGCCCTGCACGTCGATCAAGTGGTCGACGGCGGGCGACGCGTACGTGAACGACGGCCAGGGCGGGCGCGTGGTGGTGATGGGGAAGTCGGGGAACGCGCCGCTGCGCACGCAGGCGGGGGTGTACTGCAACGTGCGTCCCTACGGGCCGATCACGGTCGTACGCTGCATGCCCTGCCTGCCGTACTCGCAGAACCGCTCGGTGTTCGAGGTGGACGCCGAGACGGGGAACATCCACTCGGAGATGAACACACCGGGCATCCAGATGGCTTACGCGGGGCGGCGCTTCCTGCAGATGGTGCATGAGACGGGCCACCTGGGGCGGATCGCCTTCAAGCCCACGCAGGCGATGGAGGACGGCATCAACTCGGGGCTGCTCTCGTGGCTGCTCGACGGCACGAAGTTCAACGTCGGGCGGAAGTACGCGGTCGACGGGTACGTCGAGCACCGCGAGCGGGTGGACCGCATCGTCAACCTGCTGCCGGACGACTTCAAGGAAGGGATGGAGGACTGGAGCGGCCAGATTGAGCAGCACATCTCGGACACGAACTACGGGCTGCTGCTCTGGGACCTGATCGAGCAGCAGGACACGATCGTCCTCGCCACCGACCTGGACGGCGACCGGCTGACGGACCTGCTGGCGGACGTGTCGGAGCCGCTGCGGGCCTTCGGCCAGCGCGTGGTCGACGCCGTCGGCAGCAACGCGAAGATGCGCGACCTCTGGGGGGAGATGGGCTACACGACCGGGAACGGTCGGGACATGACGTCCGTGATGTACCGCATGCACGGCCCGCCCATCCACGAACAGACACTGGGGTCGGCGGATGCGATGCTGCTGCGGCTGCTGGACGGGGACGAGTCGATGGGGGGCACGAAGCGCCCCTACGACCCGCGCATCCACTTCGTGCTCATCCGGGACGCCTACCGCGACGCGAATCCCGACAACGGTGCCTTACACGCGTGGCTGGACGACGCGCTGGCGAAGTTCGACGAGGTGTACTCGGGGGAGCGTCCGGGGTTCCTGGACGGGTACGCGCAACTGAAGCAGGCGATCACGCCCTGGGGGCAGTAGGGCCGGGGCGGAAGGCTCGACTACTCGAAGTCCACGCTAGGGTAGACGCGCTGGAACAGGCGCTCGATGTTGTCGTTCACCCCGTCGATCTTCGCTTCCAGATCCTCCGTCTCGCCCTCGATCTTCGCTTCCAGGCGGCGCCCCATGGTGTCGACCTTGTCGTTGAGGGCCCCGAGGTAGACAACGACCTGGTTGCCCCACTCGGCATCAAGGTCTTCTCTGGTCGCCACTGTTCGTGGGAGCGGAGGCATTGTGCTCTCGGGCGTGGGATGTTCTGCTTGAGCCATATGAGCATTCTACGGGAACATGTATTTTGATGGCAACAGTTTCGATTATGATCCGGTTTGGCTGGCCTGTGGCGGGCAGGCGGGGTACGATCGAGCGGGCACCGTGCGCATAACCCACTCAAGGGCCGCCCTTCTCTCGCGTTTCCGCCGTGATTTCCCCGCGGACACTCCCACCCGTACGGCGCACACTTCGTTGAAGAGAACTGCCGCCATCAGGATGCCAAAGCCGTAATGACCGCTCCCCCCGCTGTGGACCGGGACGCCGTTCTCGCAGCACTCGCCACCGTCAACGACCCCGAGCTTCACCGTGACATCGTCTCGCTGGGGATGATCGAGGAGCTGACCATCGAGGGCGGGGCCGTGGGCGTGAAGGTGGAGCTGACGACGCCCGCCTGCCCGCTGAAGGACGTGATCGAGACGGACGTGCGCGCCGCGCTCGAGGGGCTTCCCGGAGTCGAGTCGGTCGAACTCGACTGGGGGGCGCAGGTGCGCGCAAGCGACCCGCGGGAGGGCCAGAAGCCGATCGAGGGCGTGCGCAACGTGATCGCGGTGGCCTCCAACAAGGGGGGCGTGGGGAAGTCGACCGTGGCCACCAACCTGGCGGTCGCGCTGGCCGCCACGGGGGCGAAGGTGGGGCTGGTCGACGCGGACATCACGGGCCCGAACATCCCGACGATGTTCGGGCTGGCAGCAGGACTGCAGGCGAACCAGACAGAGGGGCTGCGTCCGATCGAGAAGTACGGCGTGGAGCTGGTCTCGCTGGGGTTCCTGCTGCCGAAGGGCACACCGGTGGTGTGGCGCGGGCCGATGATCGGCAGCGCGGTGCGCCAGCTACTGCACGACGTGCCCTGGGAGAACATCGACTATCTGATCATCGATCTGCCACCCGGCACCAGCGATGCCTCGATGAGCATGGCGCAGGAAGCGCCCATCGCCGGAGCCGTCATCGTTTCGACTCCACAGGATGTCTCGCTGGAGGACGCCATGAAGGCGGTCTCCATGTTCGAGAAACTCGATGTGCCGGTGTTCGGCATGATCGAGAACATGAGCTATTTCATCGCACCCGACACGGGGACGCGATACGACATCTTCGGGCATGGCGGCGCACGTGACGCGGCCGAGGAACTCGGCATCGATTTCCTCGGCGAGATCCCGATCGAGCCCCAGATACGCGAGGGCTCGGACCAGGGCGTGCCGCTCGTGGTCGACAAGGGGGACTCCGCTTCGGCGGAGGGCTTCCGGGCGATCGCGGGGGCCGTCGCCGCCCGAATCAGCGTTTTGCAAAGGATGGGAACGTAACCCCACATGGCACTCAATTTTCTGACCGGCAGCCGCCCCTCCGAGGAGGAGGCGCCGGAAGCAACCGAACCGGAAAGCACGACCACCAACACCACCGACGACGACGAGAGCCCGGCTCCCGCAAGGCGGCGCCGCGGCACGCGGGGCGGGCGCTCCCGCTCGGGCAGCAAGGCCGCGACTCCCGCGGCTGAGACCACCGAGGAAGAGGCCCCCGCGCCCAGGCGGGCCAGCTCCCGCCGACGCGCAAGCGACGACGGCGACGACGCACCCCCGGCGCGACCCTCGCGGCGGCGTTCGCCGGCGGCCAGGGCAGCCGATGACGAGGACGAGGCCCCACGGCCACGCCCCTCGCGCAGGCGAGCCCCGGCGGCCAAGAAGAGCGAGGAGGAGGACGACGCGCCGGCGCCACGACCGACCCGGCGGCGCGCTCCGGCCGCGAAGGCCCCGGAAGAGGAGCAGGAGGCGCCCAAGCGCGCCGCTCCGCGCCGGCGCTCGCGCGCTGCGGCGGCAGCCGAGGACACCGTCGCCGACGCCGCCCTCCTGGACGCCCTGAAGGAGCAGACGGAGCAGCTTTCGCGGCTGGTCCAGCTGCAGGAGCGGGCGATCGACCGGCTCGCCGGCAACGGCAAGGCCGGAGTCGGGACGATGCCGCGCGTGGGCGTGTTCGTGGACAGCGCGAACGTTGAGCTGGCGCGCGACCGCACCCGCGGCGGCCGGGCCATCGACTGGGGGCTCGTGCTCGACCGGGTGACCGAGGGACGGCGGCTCGTTCGGGCCATCGCCTACTCCCCCGTGCACGACGACCCGGGCGTGAGCCGCGAGACGCAGCGTTTCGTCGAGCCGTTCCTGGGGAAGGGCTACAAGATCGTGACGAAGCCGCTGAAGCGCTTCGCCGACGGGTCGATCAAGGCGAACGTCGACATCGAGCTGGCGCTCGACGTGATCACGATGGCGGACCGGCTGGACGTGGCCGTGCTGATCTCGGGCGACGGCGACTTCCAGCACCTCGTGGAGGTGCTGCAGAGCCGGGGCATTCGCGTCGAGGTCGCGGGGCTCGGGCAATCGGTCGCGGGAACGCTGAAGAACGCCGCCGACCAGTACATCGAGCTGGACTTCGCGCAGAAGAAGAAGTAGGCGCCTCTAGCGGACGCCCGCAGGCTCCCGATCGGGGTTCGCCCGTTCGCGCTCGATGATGCCGACGAACTCCTCGACGGCAGCGTCGAGGGCGCCCTCGCGGTTCTCGACCACGTAGTCGTTGTTGGGGGCGTCGGCGAGCTCGGCGTCGACCTCGGCGAGGCGGCGGGCGAGGGACTCGGGGCTCTCACTCTCGCGGGCAGTAAGGCGCTCGCGCAGGGCTTCCCGGCTCTCCGCCCGCAACAGCACGAAGACGGCGCCACGTAGCAGGCCGCGCAGGGTGCGGGCGCCCTGCAGGTCGGTGCGGATGAGGACGTCCTTGCCCTCGGCGAGGGGCTGCAGGACTTCCCGCCGCTCGAGGCCCTTGAGGTCGTCGTAGACGCGGGCGTGCTCGATGAAGTCGCCGGCATCGATCTTGCGCTGGAACTCTTCGGAGCTGAGGAAGTGGTAGTCGACGCCCTGGCGCTCGCCCTGGCGCGGCGGACGGCTGTTGCTGCTGGTGGCGCGGTGGATGCCGGTGCGTTCGCGCAGCTCGGCGATGACGGAGTCCTTGCCCACGCCCGAGGGTCCGTGGAGGACGACGATGAGGGGGCGAGGCTCCGCGCTCACGCGGTCTGCGCGGCCTCGGGCGCGGCGGCCTCGAGCGCCTGCCAGAAGTCCGGGTAGGAGACGGAGACGGCGTCGTTGTCGATGCGCGTCTCGCCGCTCGCGAGCGCGCCGGCGACGGCGCCGAGCATGCCCATGCGGTGATCGCCGGCGGCATCGAGGCGGGCGCCGCGGAGCTGGCAGGGTCCCTCGACGACGAAGCCATCCGGCGTTGCCTCGATCGAGGCGCCCATGGCCGAGAGCATGGTGACGACGGTCTCGATGCGGTTCGACTCCTTCACGATCAGTTCCTCCGCATCGCGTACGACGGTCGTCCCGTGGGCGAAGCAGCCGAGGAGGGCGACGAGCGGGAGCTCATCGATGGCGCGGGGGATCTCGCTGCCCTGGACGGTGACGCCGCTGAGGGGGGAGGAACGCACGACGAGGTCGGCGACGGGCTCGCCGCTGGTTTCGCGCTCCTCGCGGTGCTCGATGGTGGCGCCCATGCGGGCGAGGATATCGAGCAGGCCCGTGCGGGTGGGGTTGATGCCGACGCCCTCGATGTGCAGCTCGGCGTCGGGGTGGCAGGCGCCCAGCACGAGCCAGGGGGCGGCGCTGGAGATGTCGCCGGGGACGCGCATGCCGAGGGGCTGAAGGCGGCCGGGACGGCGGACGGTGACCGAGCGGCCTTCACGGGCGACGGGCACGCCCATGGCGGCGAGCATCTTCTCGGTGTGGTCGCGGGTGGGAACCGGCTCGGTGATACGGGTGCGACCCTCGACGGAGAGTCCGGCGAGCAAGAGCGCCGACTTCACCTGGGCGCTGAAGACGGGCATCTCGTACTGGATGGCCCGCAGGTTGCCGCCGCGGATGGCGATGGGGGCGAGGGTGTCGCCGCGGCGCGCGCTGATGCGGGCGCCCATGAGGCGGAGGGGCTCGATGACGCGTCCCATCGGGCGACCGCGCAGGGAGTCGTCGCCGGTGAGGACGCTGAAGAGGGGGTGGGCGGCGAGGAGTCCGGTAAGGAGGCGCATGGTGGTGCCGCTGTTGCCGCAATCGAGCGCGTCCTCGCTCTCGTAGAGCCCGTGGAGGCCGCCGCCGCGGATTCGCGCGTCGGTAGAACCGGCGGGCCAGTCGATCTCGACGCCGAGGGCGGCCATGCAGGCGGCGGTGGAGCGCACGTCGTCGGAATCGAGCAGGTTCTCGACGCGGGCCTCGCCCTCGGCGATGGCGTTGAGGATGAGGGCGCGGTGCGAGATTGACTTGTCGGGTGGAACGCGCAGGGTGGCGCGGAGGCGGGCGGGGCTGCGAACGATCACCGCTTCGGCGGTTCTCCCCGACGGAGGGCGGCTTCCTTCTCCCGCTGCTCGCCGCGATTGAGCTGCTCCTTGAGGCGGCCGTAGAGGTAGGCGCCGATGAACATCTGGGCCATGACGTCCCCGGCGCGGGGGGTCTCGGCGCCGTCCTTCGGAACCTGGCGGCCAACGATGCGGTCGTCGAAGACGAAGCGCTCCAGGCGGGCGCGGTCGAAGAGGCTCCCGATGAGCGCGTCGGCGGTGGCGCCGGCCGATTCCTCCCCGTCCTTGGGAAGCTCGATGCCCTCGGCCAGGCGCTCGGTCTCCTCGTCGCTGATCTCGAGGGCCTCGATGATGGTGTCGAGCTCGCCCTGGTAGCGCCTGAGCCAGGAGAGGATGGCGGGGCGGTTGGTGGAGACGATGCCGGTCGCCATCTCGGGATCGCCCATGACGAGCCGGGTCATGTCGCGGAAGCCGGGGCCGGCGAGCTGCTCGGCGTCCTCCCAGCAGGCGCTGTCGCGCACGAGCTTGAAGAGGGCCACGGAGAGCAACAGGGGCACGTGGCTGACGGCCGCGACGATCTCGTCGTGCTCGGCCGGATCGATGTAGATGGGGACGGCCCCGGCGGATTCGATAAGGCCGATCACGACACGGACGGAGGACTCGCGGGCGACGGCCGAGGGGGTGATGGCCCAGGCGGCCCCCTTGAAGAGGTCGACGCTGGCGGCGGAGGGGCCGCTGCGCTCGGAGCCCGCCATGGGGTGCCCGCCGATGACGCTCACGTTGTTCCCGAACACCTCCTCGGCCTTCCGCATGAAGGAAGACTTGGTGCTGCAGGTATCGGTAATGATGGTGCCCGGAGAAACGTGCGGCTCCATCGCAGCGAGGAGCTCCTCGGCGGCGGAGGCGGGCACGGCGAGGACGATCATGCTGGCGCCTTCGACGCCCTCGTCGAGGTAGCGGACGGTGCGGTCGACGGCGCCCATCTCCTTGGCCGCGCGAGCGTTCTGGCGGCTACGGTCGATGCCCACGACCTCGTACTGGCGATCCTTGCGGGCCATGAGGTTGAGGCCCACGGAGGCGCCGATGAGGCCGGTGCCAATGATGGCGATCTTTGAGTCAGCCATATCCCTGTTCCGATGCAATCAGGTGGCAGCGTCGGCGCGCTGCAGGAGGGCTAGCATAGCATCCCGCCCCGGCGATCGATGGTGGAGGCGGGTGAGCTCGATGACGCGGGGAGAGGCGCCGGCGCTCACGAGGAGGTCTGCGCCACGCTCGCTGTGCGCGCGGCTGCGGGCGAGGGCGCGGCGCATCTCGAAGCGGGAGGCCTCGCCGGCGACGAGGGGTTCGGGGAGCCAGTCCGTCAGAACGTGGACGATGCGGTCGCGGGTGCGCTGGGCGCCCTTGCCGGCATCGTGCAGGAGCGCGGCGACGATAAGGTCGTGGTCGCTGTCGTGGCCGCGGTCGAGGAGCCAGCGGGCGGTACGGGCGGAGTGGCGCTGGTCGCGGGGTTCCTGGGCGCCGAAAAGGGCGAGGAGGTCTCCGGCGAGGTAGTCGCGGGCGACGGCGAGGTCGGCGGCATCGGGGCCGAGGGAGGCTTCGCGGACCTGGCGGGCGCGATGGAGCATCAGGCGATGACCTCCAGGAAGAGGTCGATGGCGCCGTTGAAGATCCAGCGGAGGGGACTGTACTCGGGCGCGACGAAGCTGATGACGATGAGTCCGATGAGGAGAGCGGGGCCCCAGCGGCTGAGCGAGGCGAGCGGGCGCGAGAGGTCGTCGGGCAGGACGCCGAGGAGCACCTTGAAGCCATCGAGCGGATGGATGGGGATGAGGTTGAAGACGCCGAGGATGACGTTGAGGAAGCCGATCAGGAGGAGGAAGGTCCCGAGGATCTCGGTGCCGCTTGCGTACTCGATGCGGCTGAAGTGTCCGATGGGCTCGACCCAGCCGAAGATGAGCGGGATGGAAGCGATGAAGGCGAAGGCGAAGTTGGAGAGCGGCCCGGCGAGGGCGACGAGCATGTTGCCGCGCTTCACGCCGGCGCTCAGGCGGTAGGGATTGACGGGGGTAGGCTTGCCCCAGCCGACGCCGACGATGAAGAGCAGCACGGTTCCGAGCGGGTCGAGGTGGGCGAGGGGGTTGAGCGTGAGGCGGCCCTGTCGCGCGGCGGTGTCGTCGCCCAGCTCGTTGGCGGCCCAGGCGTGGCTGAACTCGTGGAAGGCGATGCCCGTGACCATCGCGATGGCGATGGCCCCGAGGTAGACGAAGAACGCGGGGGGGTTCTCGCGGAGGACGTCGATGAGCTGGAGGATCACGCTCGAACCATGCTAGCAGCCGCCCGCTTGCCGGCCATGCAGGTTCTTTCGGAAAGGTTGACCGCATTGACCGATCGCGGGGCGCTTGCTAGGTTCGCGGTGGTGTTCTTCGGCGAACGAGCGCGTTCGCCGAAGGTGCGGGGATAGTCCTGCGCCTGTCGAGTACGGGCCCGGTCGAGCGGGTTCGGGTGCTCGCCACGGCTGGAATCGCGGGTTCCCGGACGATGAACACACACCCCCTTCCAGGCCGGCTTTTGCCCTTGATGGCGCTCTCGCGAGCGGTCGGGGAGCGGCTGCACGCGGGCCTGCGGGGCAGGCGGCGAGCGCTGGCGGTGCTGGCGCTCGCGGGGGCGCTGGCAGGAGTGACAGCGCTCTCGCTGCTGGTCCAGAACGGCGGCCCTCCCCAGACGGCGTTCGCCCGCGCCCCGAGCGGGCAGTACGCCGTGGTGGCGAAGAACACGGGCGCGTCCACGGTCGTCACGGTCGTGGGGACGTCGGCGAACGCCGCGGCGATGGAGATCGCGACGGTGGCGCACCTCCCCGGGACCGGTCTGCGGGGAGCCGTCTCGCCCAGCGGGCGCCAGGTGGCGCTGATCACACCCGACACCATCGTTCTCGGAAGGCCGGTGGCGGCGCTGATTACGCTCGACCTGGAGACGGGCGAGATCCGGAGGCTGGCCGAGGGTCTCGACCCGCTCCAGGACGCGCTTTGGACGCCGGACTCCACCGGCGTCGTCGTGACGCACAGGACCTGGACCGCGACGGGGGAGCCCATGACATCGGTGGTGCGGATCGGCATGGACGGCACGGCCACCGTGCTGGAGACGCACGCGGGGGCGGCGATCGTGGCGCCCGTGGGGTTCGATCGCGCGGGGCAATTGCTGGCCGTGCGGATCGACGAGCGCGGCTCGACCCTGACGCGCGAGGGGGCGGAGGTGCGCTGGCTGAGCACGCACATCACGCGCGACTGGGCGCTCAGCCCCGACGGCACGCGGCTGGCGTTCGTGGAGGCGAACACGTGGCAGGGGCTGCGGTACCTGCCGCGCCTGGTGTGGATCGAGGGAAGCGGCGGCGTCTCGGCGGCATCGGCGGCGGGCCAGCAGGCGCTGGGGACGGCATGGGCTCCCTCGGGACAGTCGCCGAAGTTCGGAAACGAGCCGTACACGCCGCCGGGTAGCGTGAGCGCGCAGTCGGCGACCGGGTTCGACGTGCCCCTGGCCTACAGCCGCGACGGGAGCTCGCTGGCGGTGCATCACTGGAGCGGCAGCAGCTTCGCCGACCCGGGCACGCCGCAGCTCCAGGTCGTGAACAACGCCGGGCGGCAGCCGCTCAGCGGCTTCTCGAGGTTCTTCGGATGGTCCGCGCGCTAGCGGGACTCGCCGTGCTGGCGGCGGTCCTGATGCTGGTGTTCTCCGGGAGGGAGGAGGAAGCGGCGGCGCAGCCCTGCTTCGGCATCCGGCCGTTCGAGTTCGACACGCACGAGGTGTACGACAACGCGGGCCTGTACCTGGCGGCAATCGAGCTGGCGGCGGCGGGGGAGGCGGTCACGACCGCGACGACCCCCTCGGGAGAACCGCACGGTCTGGAGTACCCGGGGCTGCTGACGGGGATGCAACAGGACCGGATCGATCAGACGCCGGACACGTCGCTGCGGATCCCGCCCACGCTGCTGAAGTCGATCGTGTGGGTGGAATCGACGTTCGGGCATGCGGACAACGCGATCCCGTGGGGCGGGGTCGGCCAGATCAAGCGGTCGGGGGACTGCGGGTACGGGCTGGGACAGATCACGACCGGGATGGAGAACTACGCGGGGAGCCCTTCGGCCAGGCAGGCACTGGTGGGGACGCACTTCCTCTTCAACGTGGCCGAGGCAGCGCGGATGCTCGCCGAGAAGTGGAACCATGCCTATCTGCCGATTGCCGGGGCGGGGGATCCGAGTTCGCTCGAGGACTGGTACTACGCGGTCTGGGCGTACAACGGGTTCGCCTACGTGAACCACCCGCAGTACTACGCGGACCACGAGTCGATCTGGCTGGACTGGGTCGGGCATACCAACAATCCCTACCTCGACCCAATGAGGGGAGAGGTCTGGCACTGCAACGACAAGAGCGCCCCTACCTGGATCAACTCCGGCGACGGCGTGACGCCGTGGTTCGGGTACATGGCATACACCTATCCGGAGCGCGTGTACGGCTGCATGCGCCACCCGCCCGAATACCCGGCACGGCTGTACGACGATCCGGAGTACGCGCCCACCCCCTGGCCCGAGCCGACCCCAGAACCGACGGCGGAAGGCGGCGATACCGACGCCGGCGATGGAGAGCAGACGGCGGAAGGGGAAGGATCGGGAGAGGCGACCCCGACCCCGGAGGCAGCGGCCACGCCCACGGGCGATCCGTGGCCGGCGCCGGGGCCTGATGGAGTCGCACGGTTGTGGCCGCCCCTGCAGTTCAACATGCCGGACGTGACGATCCAGGCGGTAGCGGACGCGCTCTCACCACAGGCTTTCATCGAGTGCTGGAACGCCCTCTGGAGCAGCGGGACCGGGTGCCGGGCCATGCACTTCGCCACGTCCTTCCCCGACCTCGGCATCGAGCCCCACCAGGACCCGACGCCGCCGGTGAACCCGGCCCTGCGGCACCGCCTGATCGGGGAGCCGAACACGCTGATCACGGGCCCGGGCACGATCTCCATCGCGCTGGACGAGAACGGGCAGCCGGAGAGCGTCGAGGTGCAGGTGCAGAACGTGGGCACGTGGATCGCGCCGTTCCGCATCCAGACGTCGGCGCCCTGGATCCTCGCGCGGCGGGAGGGGAACGGGCGGCTCCACGCGGGCGTGACGATCGGGGCGGAAACGACGGTGGTGCTCTGCACGGTGGATGCCTGCGGCGAGCTCATCACCAAGCGAGGGCACGACACGGCGCTGATCATCACGCTGGACCTCGACGAGCTTCCCGAGGACGAGGATGTGCAGGGCACGATCACGATCGAGCCGCTCTGGGGCGAGGGGGCGATCAAGGTCATCGACGTTCACGCGGGGCCGAGCGTGGAGACCACGACCGAACTGGAGGCCCACGAGGACGAGGAGCAGGCGCTCAAGCACCGCATCGTGGTGCCGAACGTGACGAAGGACGAGTAGGGGAGGGCGTTCCCGCCTAGCCGCGGGGGAGGCCGAGACCACGGGTGGCGATGATGTCGCGCTGGATCTCGCCGGCGCCGCCCGCGATGGGGCCGGAAACGGCGAGCAGGTACGAGGTCTCGACGCGACCGCGGAGCTGCGCCCACTTGGAGCCGGGGGCGAGCTGGCCGTAGCCGCCCATCAGGTTCACGCCCGCGTTCGCCACCTTGATGCCGTACATCGCGAACCACACCTTGCCGATGCTGGCCTCGTAGTTGGGCACCTCGCCCTTCGACTGGAGCCAGGCGGTGCGGTAGGCGACGAGGCGGCCGATCTCGCCCTCGGCGTAGAGGCCGGCGAGCTTGTTGCGCACGTGGAGGTCGTCCCAGGGGCGGCGGCCGCCATGCTCTTCCCTGGCCCAGCGGATGAGATCGGCGACGGTGCGGCGAGCGCCGCTGATGGCGGCGATGTTGGAGCGCTCGTAGTCGAGCACGGTCATGGCGACGCGCCAGCCGTTGTTCTCGCCGCCGAGGAGGTCGCCGGCGGGCACGCGGACATCTTCGAAGAAGACCTGGTTGAAGTCGTTGCGGTAGGCGATGTTGGGGACGGCCTGGACGGAGACGCCGGGGGCGTGCATATCGAGGATGAAGGCGCTGATGCCGCGGTGCTTCTGCACCTCCTGGTCGGTGCGGGCGAGGACGATCATCTTGTCGGCGAGGTGGGCGTTGGAGGTCCAGATCTTCTGGCCCTGGATGACGTAGTCGTCGCCGTCACGGACGGCGCGGGTCTGCAGGGAGGCGAGGTCGCTGCCGGTCTCGGGCTCGCTGAAGCCCTGGCAGTACCAGGCCTCGCCGGAGGCCATCTCGGGGAGGAGGCGGGTTTTTTGCTCGTCGGTGCCATGGACGAGGACGGTGGGGCCGGTGATGCCGATGGTGAAGAGGCGCCCGCCGGAGGGAGCGCGGTGGTAAGCGAGCTCCTCGTTGAGGACCATCTGCTCGAGGGCGGTGGCGCCCATGCCGCCGTACTCCTTCGGCCAGGGGGGCGCGAGCCAGGTGCGCTCGCCGAGCTTGCGCATGAACTGCCTGGCGAAGGGGGCCTGCTCCTCGTTGTCGAAGAAGTCGTCGTCGCCCTCGAAGTCCTCGGGGAGCTCGGCCTCGAGGAAGGCGACGAGGTCGTCGCGCCAGGCCTGCGTCTCGGCGGGCAGGTGGAAATCCATGGCGGCGATAGTGTAGGGGGGATAGGCGTTAGCCGCTGGCGTCGGGCTTCGGTACGATCGGGGCCTGCGCGGTGGGCGTAGCGTAGTGGTTAACGCGTCAGGTTGTGGCCCTGAAGATCGAGGGTTCAAATCCCTCCGTCCACCCCAGCGCAACTGGCTCCTGGCTGTTGGCTCCTGGCTGTTGGGGGAGCCGGAGCTCCCCGGCTTTCCAGTGCCGAGAGGCCTGGCAACGGTGTCGTTGCCGGTGAAGCGCGCTCCCCTCAGGCGATGCGCTCGATGACGAGGGCGGCGAGGCCGAGGAAGAGCACGAAGCTGAGGATGTCGGTCGCGCCCGTCACGAAGATGTTGGCGGCGAGGGCGGGGTCGACGCCGCGCCACTTGAGGCCGAGCGGAATAATCACTCCGAGCAGGGTAGCGAGGGCGATGCTGCCGGCGAGGGCCCCCGCGAGCACGGCGGAGAGGACGACGTTCCGGTCCCAGGCGTAGACGGCGGCGCCGGCGACGACGCCGATGGCGACGCCGTTGGCGAGGCCGACGACGATCTCCTTGCGGGTGGCCCGGAACACGTCACGCACGTCGAGGTCGCCGAGGGCGATGCTGCGGACGGCGATGGTCGCGGTCTGGGCGCCGGCGTTCCCGCCCTGGCCGGCGACGACGGGCATGAGGGCGGCAAGCAGGGTGAAGCGGGCGAGGGTGTCGTCGAAGAGGCTGACGATGGCGGCGGCCCCGAACGCCCAGACGAGGTTCACGAGCATCCAGGGGAGGCGGCGGCGCACGCTCGTGCGGACGGGGCTGAACACGCGCTCGTCCTCGTCGAGGCCGACCATGCGGTACATGTCCTCGGTAGCCTCCTCGGCGAGGACGTCGATGACGTCGTCGGCGGTGGTGGCGCCGACGAGGCGGCCATCGGCGTCCACCACGGGGATGGCGAGGAGGTTGTAGCGCTGGAGCGTGCGGGCGACCTCTTCCTGGTCGAGGTCGACCACAACGGCGTGGATGTCGCGCTCGGCGATCTCGGAGAGGGCCGTGCCGGGGACGGCGACGATCAGGTCGCGAACGCTGACGACGCCCCGGAGGCGCCGGTCGTCGTCGACGGTGTAGAGGTAGTAGGCGCGATCGGATGGAGGGCGGAGGCGGCGGAGGGTCTCGATCGCCTGCTCGACGGGGAGGGCCTCGTTCAGGGAGACGAAGCCGCTGCGCATGATGCCGCCGGCCGACTCGTCGGGATACTCCAGGAGGGCGGCGACCTGCTCCTCGTGGTCGAGGGCGGCCAGGACCTCGCGGCGGCGCTCCGGCTCGAGCTGCTGGAGGACATCGGTGGCGATCTCGTCCGGGACCTCGTTGAGGATGGCGAAAAGGGCGGACGTCCCGACCGAGCCGGCGATGGCGGCGAGCCCGTCCTCGTCGACGAACTCGAGGGTCTGCGCGGTGACGTCGGTGGGGAGGTAGTGGAGGAGGTTGCGACGCTCATCGTCGTCGAGGGCGAGGGCGACGTCGGCCAGGTCGGCGGGGTGGAGGGAGGTGAGGAGCGCGACGGATTTCGCCCACTCGCCGGTCTCGGCGAGCTCGCGGAGCTGGGCGAGCAAATCGTCGGTGAGGCGCTCTTCGTTCATGGCTCTGCGGTGATCGTACGGGGCTGATGTGAAGAGGGACGAGTGCGGAGAGGGAGGCGAGCGGGCGTCGTTCCCAGTTGCTACTGTTCCTTTCTTGCAGTTATTCGCATCTGCAAGCCGCTGGCGTTAGGATGCGATCGTGCTTCTGAAGGCGATCCGCTTCGCGCCCCGGCTCCTTGCGCTTGCAGTGCTCCCGCTCCTGGTCGCGGGGCTGGCGGCGGCGTGCGGCGGCGGTGAGGGGGAGGACGGCGCGACCACGATCCGGGTCGTGACGACGGTCTCGCCCATTCGCAACATCATCGAGAACGTCGGCGGCGACCGTGTGACGGTGACCGCAATCGTCCCGGAGGGGACGAACTCCCACACGTTCGAGCCGGCGCCGTCGGTCGCGCGGGAGCTCGCAGCGGCGGACCTGATCGTGGCGAACGGGCTGAACCTCGAGCTTCCAACGCTTGAGCTGGCGGAGGCGAACCGGCGCGACGGCGTCGAGATCGTGCTCCTGGGCGAGGCCACGGTCAGCCCCGACGAGTACGTGTACGACTTCTCCTTCCCGAGGGAAGGGGGCGACCCGAACCCGCACCTCTGGACCGACCCGGTGCTCGCGGGCGAATACGCCATGCACGTGCGAGACGCGCTGGCCCGCCTCGACCCGGAGAGGGCCGCGTACTACACGGCGAACACCGAGGCCTTCGTGGCGCGGCTGGAGGCGCTGGACGCTGCGATCAAGGAAGCGGTGGCGACCGTGCCGGAGGCGCAACGCGTGCTGCTCACCTACCACGACTCCTTCCCCTACTTCGCGCCGCGCTACGGATTCACCATCATCGGGGCGATCCAGCCATCGGACTTCTCCGAGCCCTCTCCGCGCGAGGTGGCCGACCTGATCAGGCAGATTCGCGCCGCCGGCACGCCCGCCATCTTCGGGTCGGAGGTGTTCCCCTCTGAGGTGCTGGAGACGATCGCGCGGGAGGCGGGCGCGGTGCAGGTCGCCACGCTGCGGGACGACGACCTTCCGGGGGAGCCGGGCGAACCGGGCAACACCTACCTCGCGATGATGGTCGAGAACGCGCGCACGATCGTGACGAGCCTCGGGGGCGACGCGAGCGCCCTCGACCGCGTGGACGTGAGCTACAGCTGGATTCCCTTCGAGGAGCACGCCGGTGGTTGAGCTTGCGCCGAGCGCGCCCGGACACCGACCGCCGCCTCATCCCGAGGGCGAGCCCCTGGTCGAGCTTCGCAACCTGACCACCGGCTACGAGCGCACGCCGGTGCTGCGGGGCGTCGACTTCACCCTGCGGCGCGGTGAGTTCGCCGGCATCGTGGGGCCGAGCGGTTCCGGAAAGACGACGCTGTTGCGGAGCATCGCGGGACAGACGCGGCGGTTCGAGGGAGCGGTCGAGACGCACCCCCGGGAGGGGGAGCGCGAGCTCCGGCTGGGCTACGTGCCACAGGTGGAGGCGATCAACTGGAACTTCCCGCTGACGGTGGGGCAGGCGGTGCTGCTGGGGCGCTGGCGGGAGATGGGCTGGCGGCCGTGGCCACGACCGCGGGACCGCGAGCTGCTGATGCACATCCTCGAACGACTGGGCATCGGGCACCTGGCGAACCGCCAGATCCGCGCGCTCTCGGGCGGACAGCAGCAGCGCACGTTCCTGGCGCGGGCGCTCATCGGCGACCCGGACCTGCTGCTGCTCGACGAGCCTACAAGCGGCGTCGACATCAAGACGCGGCACGAGATCATGCACCTGTTGGGCGAGCTGAACCGGGGCGGCACGACCATCCTGATGACGACCCATGATCTGAACGCGGTGGCGACGCACCTGCCACGGCTGGTCTGCGTGGGGGAGGGCGCGATCGTAGCGGACGGCGCGCCCGAGGACGTGCTCACGCCCGAGGTCCTGCGGCGGACTTACGGGGCGGACATGCTCGTGCTGCGGCGCGGGGACGCCATCTACGTGGTCGAGCACCTCGACGAGGCCATGACCGGCTCCGAGGCGGCGACGGAAGAGGCGATGCCCGGCGCCACTGCCCCGGGCGGCTAGGGTGGAAGGCCTGGCAGAGCCGTTCGAGTTCGAGTTCTTCGTGCGGGGCATGGTGGCGGCGACACTCGTAGGCGTGCTCTGCGCGGCAGTCGGCGTGTACGTCGTGCTGCGCACCCTTGCCTACATCGGGCACGGCCTCGCGCACAGCATCTTCGGCGGGGCGGTCGTGTCGTTCGTGTCCGGGATCAGCTTCTACATCGGGGCGACGATCTGGGGCGTGTTCACGGTCCTGCTCATCAACGGGGCGGCGCGACGGCGGCAGATCGGGGGCGACGCGGCGGTCGGGATCATCACGACGTGCGCGTTCGCGCTTGGGGTAGCGCTGATCAGCCGGCACGGGCAGTTCACGCGGGACTTCGATGCGGCCCTGTTCGGCGAGATCCTCGGGATCACGAGCGGCGACCTGTACGTGATCGCGGGGGTGCTGGTGCTGGCGGCGGTCGTCATCTTCGCCTGGTGGAAACCGCTGCTGTTCACGACGTTCGACTCCGATGTGGCGAGCACGTACGGCGTCCCCGTGCCCTGGGTGGAGGCGCTCTTCTCGCTGGTGTTGGCGGCGACCGTGATCGCATCGCTGCAGGTGCTCGGGGCGACCCTGATCGCGGCGGCGCTCGTCATCCCCCCGGTGACGGCGCGACTGCTGACCGACTCGTTCACGCGGATGTTCGCGCTGGCGGCAGCGCTGGGCGGGGCGAGCGGCCTGGTGGGGGTGTACATCTCCTGGTTCGTCGACGTCTCCTCGGGGGCGACGGTGGTGCTGCTGCAGGGGGCGCTCTTCGTGGTGGCGCTGGCGTGGGCGATGGTGCGGTCGCGGTGGCCGGGAACGGGCGGCGGGGAGCGGCTGGCGGCGATCGAGGGCGCCACGCTGGAGTGACGCGGGGCCTTCTACGCCAAGCCCACGGGGCTTGCCCTGTGCCAGCCCGGGGTCATTGACCAGCCGCAGCCCCGACCGCTATGTTTCGCCAACCCTAGAAGCCTAGGGCATACGCCCTCTATTCCTTCAAGTGTGAATTGCTATTCATGGGCATCAACATCGTCGTCGCAGTGACAGACTACGACTGGTACTCGACGCTCCGAGGCCGCCCCGACCTCACGGAAATCAACTTCTGGTCACCGTCGCCTCGAGGCTTTCAAGCGCTCAACGAAGGGGAACTCTTCCTGTTCAAGCTGCATGCCCCTCACGACAAGATAGTCGGGGGTGCGATATTCGCCTACGCCAACACACTCCCATGCTCGCTTGCATGGGACGCCTTTGGTGAAGGCAATGGCGCGGGATCGCTTCTCGAGATGCAGCAGCGCATCATCAAGTATCGGCGTTCAGGCTCCAGCAACAGGGGTGACTTCGAGATTGGATGCAGGATCCTCATGCAGCCATTCTTTCTTGCAGAACCCGACTGGATAGACACGCCGGAGTCCTGGAAGCCCAACATCGTGACCTATAAGACCTTCGACTCCGATACGGAGGAGGGTCGCGCACTCTGGGAGGCGGTTCACCCGGCCATCCGTCAATCCGATGCAGCCTCGCCCCAGGAGGAGGCGCGATACGGCGAACCCGTGCCGATCAAGCCACGCCTGGGACAAGGCATCTTCCGTGTGAAGGTGACCGAGCTCTACAAGCGCAGTTGTGCCGTAACAGGAGAACGGACGCTGCCCGCCCTTGAGGCCGCACACATCGTGCCCTATTCCGAGGGTGGTTCTCACGACGCCAGGAATGGGCTCTTGCTACGGCGCGACATACACAGCCTGTTCGACGGTGGCTACGTGACAGTGACGCCAGCCCTGCAGTTCAGGGTCAGCAAAGTCATCCAGCAAGAATTCCGCAACGGCCGTGCCTACTACGCTCTCGATGGCCAGCCCATTCGCGTCCCTGATCAGGAGGGTTCCCGGCCTGCCCCCGACGCCCTCGCATGGCACAACGAAAACTGCTACCGGGGCTAGCCACTCCGATCGGGGAGTTGCAGCTGTACTGATCCTGAGTCGGTCTGGGACATAAACGTCCCGGCGGCTTCAGGTGCATCGAGGGTGACGTAAGGGGTCGCGTTCGGGGGTCGAGGCGGGGGTAGAGTTTTCCCGCATCCAACTCATCGAAGTCGCCTCCGAGGGACTCCCAAGGGGCACCCTCAGGGCGTACGATGGCGCGCACAGAAATGTTCACGCACTTACACACGCACACCGAATTTTCGCTGCTCGACGGGATGTCCCGCATCCCTCAGCTCCTGGACCGCGCGCAGGAGCTGAGGATGGAAGCGATCGCGATGACGGACCACGGTGCGCTGTACGGGGCGCTGGACTTCTACCGGGAGGCGCGGGAGCGCGGAATCAAGCCGATCATCGGGCTGGAGGCGTACGTCGCCCCGGCGTCACGCCACAGCCGCACGCGCGAGCAGCAGCCCTACCACCTGACGATGCTGGCGCGGGACCTGACGGGCTACCGCAACCTGCTGCAACTGGTGACGAAGTCCAACCTGGAGGGGTTCTACTACAAGCCCCGGATCGACCGGGAACTGCTGGAGGAGCACAGCGCTGGAATCACGGTGCTGAGCGGGTGCCCCTCGAGCGAGTTTTTCCAGATGCTCTCGGAAGGGGACCGGGAGGGGGCGGCGGAGGTCGCGCGCTGGTACCGGGAGGTATTCGACGGGCACTACGCGCTGGAGGTGCAGGAGCACGGGGTAGAGCGGTTCAGCCGCGTGAACCCGGAGATCCTGTCGCTCGGGCGCGAGCTCGACATCCCCGTCGTGGCCACGAACGACGGGCACTTCACGCACGAAGCCGAGGGGGAGGCGCACGACGTGCTCCTCTGCATCGGGACGAACGCCACGGTGGACCAGGAGGACCGCTTCCGCATCGAGGGGGAGGGGTACTACCTGCGCAGCGACGAGGAGATGCGCGCCCTCTTCCCCGAGACGCCGGAGGTGATCTCAGGGACGGAAGCGATCGCGGCGGCGTGCGACCTCGAACTCTCGTTCGACCGCGCCCTCCTGCCCGAGCCGATGACGCCGGACGGGGTCACGAACGACGCCTACCTGCGCCAGCTGTGCCGCGAGGGACTGACGGCACGCAAGGGGACGCTCACGCCGGAGCTGGAGCAACGCCTCGACTACGAGCTGGACGTGCTGCGGGAGACGGGCTTCACGGACTACTTCTTCGTGGTCAAGGAGATCTCGGACTTCGCCCGGAAGGAGCGCATCCCGATGGGGATGCGGGGCTCGGCAGCGGCTTCACTGGCGCTGTACTCGCTGGGGGTGACGGACATCGACCCGGTGGCGAACAACCTCGTCTTCGAGCGCTTCCTGAACGTCGAGCGGCGGCAGATGCCGGACGTGGACTTCGACTTCGCGGACGACCGGCGGGACGAGGTGATCCGCTTCGCCTACGAGCGCTTCGGCGAGGACAAGGTGGCGCAGATCATCACGTTCGGGACGCTGGGGGCGAAGGCCGCCATCCGGGACGTGGGGCG
The DNA here is from genome assembly GCA_022826585.1 of Dehalococcoidia bacterium. GTDB lineage: Bacteria > Chloroflexota > Dehalococcoidia > Tepidiformales > Tepidiformaceae > UBA2991. The sequence continues at coordinate 18,775 of JAJDUR010000017.1, read as the reverse complement.
GGCGCTGGGGATGACCTACGCGGACACGGATCGGGTGGCGCGCTACGTGCCGAATGCGCTCCACATCACCCTGGACGACGCGCTCTCCCAGTCGACCGACCTGAAGGAGGCGTACGACACGGACGCACAGGTGCGGCGGCTGGTGGACACGGCGCAGCAGCTCGAGGGGGTCGCGCGGCACGCAAGCACGCACGCCGCGGGGGTCGTCATCTCGCGGGAGCCGCTGGCCGAATACGTCCCCCTGCAGCGCACCGGCCGGGGGGACGAGCTGGCCGTGCCGACGACGCAGTTCGCGATGGAGCAGGTGGAGGCGATGGGCCTGCTCAAGGTGGACTTCCTGGGCCTCTCGAACCTGACGATCCTGGGCCGGGCGGTGGACCTCGTGCGGGAGACGACGGGGGAGGAGGTGGACCTGCTGCAGCTGCCGGAGGCGGACCCGGCCACGATGGAGACGCTGGGACGGGGGGAGACGTTCGGGGTATTCCAGCTGGAGTCGGCGGGGATGCGGCGGTACGTGCAGGAGCTGAAGCCGAAGAGCGTGGCGGAGATATGCGCGATGGTGGCGCTCTACCGTCCGGGGCCAATGGCGCACATCCCTACGTACATCCGCGCCAGCCACGGCGAGGAAGCAATCCAGCACCCGCACCCGGACCTGGCCGACATCCTCGCGGACACGCACGGGGTCATCGTCTACCAGGACCAGGTCCTGCAGATCGCGCAGCGCTTCGCCGGCTACACGCTGGGCGAGGCGGACGTGATGCGGAAGGCGATGGGGAAGAAGAAGGCGGAGGTGATGGCGGCGGAGAGCTCGCGCTTCATCGAGGGGGCAGCAGCGAACGGGTACCCGGAGGACCGGGCGCGGGCCGTGTGGGAGCTGATCGAGCCGTTCGCGGGTTACGCCTTCAACAAGGCGCACGCCTGGTGCTACGGGAACATCGCGTACCAGACGGCGTACCTGAAGACGAACCACGCGGTCGAATACCTGACGGCGGTGCTCCAGCAGGCGGGCAGCTCGCCCGATCCGTACGAGCGCATCGCGCAGGCGGTGGCCGAGTGCGCGCGGCTCGGGATCGACGTGCTGCCGCCGGACATCAACTCCAGCACGTCCACGTTCGGTATCGAGCGCCGGGAGGACGGGGCGCTGGCGATCCGCTTCGGGCTGGGGGACATCAAGAACGTGGGACCGGCGGCGGTTGAGGGCATCATCGCGGTGCGGCAGAAGGACGGTCCCTACCGGGACGTGGACGACTTCTGCAAGCGGGCCGACCTGGAGGGGGCGACGAGCCGCACGATCGAGCATCTGGCGCTGGCGGGCGCGCTCGACGAGATCGGGGACCGGGGGACGCTGCGGGCGAACAGCGAGCGCATCGCGAGCCTCGCCAAGCGGGAGCGGGAACTTCGGGACAGCGGCCAATCGACGATGTTCGACCTGTTCGGGAGCGAGGTGGACACGCCCATGCCGGGGGTCGAGCTGGTGGACGCGCCACTGGATCAGGACGAGCGACTGCGCTGTGAGAAGGAGCTGCTGGGGGTCTACCTGAGCGAGCATCCCTTCCGGCGGGCGGCCCAGGAGCTGGCGCCGCACACGACCCACCAGGTCGCGGACCTCTCGCTGGAGCTGGTGGGGCAGGCGGTGACGGTGGCGGGGATGATCACGCAGGTGACCGTGCGCTACACGCGCGACAACCGGCGGTTCTACCTGGTGGGACTGGAGGATTTGTCGGGGCGGGCGGAGCTGGCGGTGTGGAGCGACGTGCTTGAGACGTCGAGCGAGGAGACGTGGGCGCAGGGGCAGATCGTCCTGGTCTCGCTGGAGTGCCGCGAGCGGGGCGACCGGCTGAACCTGAGCGCGCGGCGGGCGGTCCCGTGGGACGCGACGGAGGGGACGCTGATCGGGTTCAGGCCGGAGGAGTTCCAGGCGCCGCCTCGTCGCAGCGGGCGGCGGCGCGCCCCGGCGCAGGCCGCCACTCCGCCGCCACCTGCCGCGACGCCCCCGCGCCCCGAGAACGGGAACGGGGCGGCGGCTCCGCCTCCCCCACCGGCCGCGACGACGGAGGCGGAGTCACCGGAGGTGCGCTCGCCGGTGGGAGGCGAGGGCTCGCAGCTCGTGATCACGATCTACGAGACGGAGGACGACCTCACGGACCGGGCGCTCCTGAAGACGGTGGAAGCGCTCCTGGGGGACCACCCCGGCTCGGACGGGGTGCGGCTGGTGATCCACGACACGGACGGGCTGGAGCAGGAGTTCGACTGGAAGCAGGCGTCGGTCAGCGAGGAACTGGCGCGCAGCATCGAGAAGGTGCTGGCGGCGAACAAGGGGACGGCGCGGCTCACGCGGGGCAGGCAGGCAGCGGGAGCGGGGGGCTAGCGGTCGCGCGCGCGGATGGCGGCGACGGCGCGGGCGAGGAAGTCGGCAGGCAGGGAGTCGCGGTAGCGCTCCTCGGTCCAGATGGCGGTCAGTTCGGCCTCGGAGGCGTCGGGATGCTCCTGGCGGAGCACGGCGATGCGCGACTCGATGTTCATCGCGGCTAGGTCGAGGATGTAATCCAGCCGTTCCCCTGGGGTCTTGGCGAGCCACCAGGCACGGTGGCGAGCGGCCATCTCAGGCGTCGTATCGCGTGGTACGACTGGCGTCCAGGACGTCGCCGAGACGGAGACGGTCGACCCAGGACCGGAACTCATCGTCTTCCTCCACTAGTCCTGTCGCCATTATCGCGCGTACGTCGGCCAGTTGCTGCCCGGAGTGGGACTCTCTCGCCCAGAGGAGCTTACTGAGAACGAGGTCCTTGGGAGTGATGGTCCAGACACTTCCTCCTGGCCGCTCCACCTTCTGACGCCGAAGAAAGGCAGCGATCTGAAACGGTTCCTTGCGGAGGATGATGAAGTCCGTTTTGAGGCCGCGAGTCAACGGGATGACGTTGAACATGTAGCCATGCTCCACCGCGTCAAAGGCGGCATCTGGCTCGATGTAATAGTCGCCGTAGAAGGCCTCGACGAGAGGCGCGACCTGTTCGTGTGCCAGATCAATCACGATGTCAACGTCAACTGTCGTCCGTGTCAGGCCGTAGAACGCCGCCGCCGCCGAACCGGTGAGCATGTAATCGACCCGCGCGCGCTCCAGCCGGGCAACAACATCGGTCAGCGCATCGGTGAGGTCGGAGGCCACGGCTACTCCGGGGGGCGGGCGCGGCGCTCCCGGGCGCCGTCGACGGTCTCGCCGAGGAGCTCTTCGAGTTGTCCGAGGTGGGCGTGGTCGTGGCCGGCCCAGATCTGCACGAACTGCGCGATCGTGATGGCTTCGCCGCGCGGGCCGGGGGCGGTTCGCTCCCAGTCGGGCTCGCGCATGGTGGCGATGATGTTCACGGAGGCCTGGCGCTGGAGGGCGAAGTCGCTCAGCAGGACGCTCTTCTGGTCACGTTCGCGGTTGCGGTCGCGCTCCCACTCGTCCGGGGGCAGGAAGTAGAGGGCGGGGTCCGGCTCCGCGAGCAGCCGCTCCAGGCCCACGCGAAACTCCAGCATCTCGGCGTCGCGCAGGTGGGCGAGGACGGTGCGGGCGGACCATTCCCCCTCCGAGGCGGCGTCGAGGGCCTCGTCGGTGGCCTCGACGGTGAGGTGGGCGAGCTTGCTGGGGGTGGCCACGAGCTGGCCGAGGGCTTGCTGGACGGCAGGGTCATCTGGCATGAGGGGATTCTAGCCGCCGGGCGGGAGAGCGCCTGAGCGCGAGCCCCGCGATAATCGCGCGATGCAGCCAGCGGAACGGCGCGTGCGGGCAAACGGAGTCGAGCTGGCCTGCTTCGAACGCGAGGGCCCGGGGCCGACCGTGCTCTTCGCACACGCGACGGGGTTCCATGCCCGCTGCTGGGACGCCGTCGCCGAGGTTGTCGACCGGCGCAGCATCGCCATCGACCTGCGCGGGCACGGCCGCAGCCAGAAGCCGGAGCCACCCTACCCCTGGAGCGACATCGCGGACGACGTGGCCGCCTTCTGCGAGGCGCTGGACTTGCGCGGCGCGATCGGGGTGGGGCACTCGAAGGGTGGGGCGGCGGTTGCCGCCGCGGCGGCGCTGCGGCCGGGCACGTTCTCGGCGCTGCTGCTCGTCGACCCGGTGCTCATGAAGCCGTCGCTCTACGAGCGCGAACCCGCGTTCGAGGCGGAGCACTTCGTGGCGCGACGCCGGAACGAGTGGTCGTCGCCGGAGGAGATGGTCGAGCGGTTCGCGGACCGCGACCCCTTCCAGCGGTGGGAACCTCGGGTGCTGCGCGACTACTGCGAGCACGGCCTGTTGCCGGCGTCCGACGGCGAGGGCTACGTGCTCGCCTGCCCGCCACTGGTCGAGGCGGCGGTGTACGCGGGGAACCGGGCCTGGGACCCGTACCCGCTGCTGCGCGAGCTCGATCTGCCGATCCGTATCCTGCGGGCGCCGCCTCCGACGCCCGACCAGCAGTGGAGCATGATGGTCTCGCCTACGTGGCCGGGACTGGCGGGGGAGCTGCGGAACGCGGAGGAAATCGTGCTGGAGGAACACAGCCACTTCATCCCCATGGAGGCGCCGGGGCTGGTAGCGACGCACGTGCGGGAGCTGGCGGAGCGGGTGGGGTAACTCCTCGCGTCAGCGGCTATGCTGCCCGGATGGGCGCGCGCGGAAACTATTGGGCCCGGCTGGGCACGAGGCGGGTAAGCCGCCGGCGGTTCCTTGTCGGAGGCGGAGTGGCGGCTGCGGGGTCGGCGGCGCTGCTGGCGGGGTGCGGGGGCGACTCGCCCGCGCCAACGCCCGTCGCGACGGAAGCTCCCGCCACAACGGCACCGCCGCCGGCAACCAGCACAGCGACGGCGACGCCCACCCCCACGCCCACCGCCACCCCAACCCCTGATCCGTACGCGTACCGGCGCGGGGGCACGCTGAGGTTGTGGAAGCCTTACGAAGACGAGGGCCTGGACCCAGGCATCTTTCGCGTCAACAACACGGAGGTCATCTACTCGACGCTGACGCAGCCCCTCACGTACCAGCCCAGCAAGAACCTTTTCGCCATGGACGGAATGGTCGGCTACGAGCAGGTCGATCCGCTGACCCTCGTGTGGAGCATCCGGCCGGGAATGAACTTCCACAACGGCGACCCCGTCGACTCCGAGGCGGTGTCGTTCAGCTTCGAGCGCCTGGCGAAGCTGAGTCAGGTTGTGGGGGACTATCGCAAGGGCGTCCCGCCCGAGGGCCTCGACTTCGTCGACAGCTTCGAGCCAACAGACGAGCTCACGCTGACGGAACACTGGAGCTGGCCGAACGCCGATGCGCTTGTGCACCGGGCGCGGCACTACTACTCGTTCCTCAACCCCCGCGTCGTCGGGACGGAGGGCGTGCTCGAAGGCACGTACCTCGCCCCGGACGGCACAACGGAGGACGTGTACAGCATCCAGGACCTGCCCTTCGGTTCTGGCAGCGGCCCCTACATCCTGACAAGGCGCGACGAGACGGGCACGCGCGTCGAGCGCTGGCCCGACTACCACAGGCACACCCCGGCAGACGATGGCTTCGTCGAAGACGGGCCCTACATCGACGCATGGGAGACGCGCGTCCAAGACGGGGCGATGGCAAAGGCGGCCTTCCTGGGAGGCGATCTGGATGTCTACGGGGCCATCGACCCCCTCGGGCGACACGAGCTCGAAAGTCAGGCTCACGTCAACGTCATCGAAACCCCCGGTGGCGGCTACGCCCACCAGGGAATGGACGGCGGCAAGTTCCACGACAGACGCTCGCGGATGGCCCTGCGGAAGGCCTTCGACTACGAGGGCTTCATCGAGGCCATCCGTCCGGAGGGCGGTACGTACGCTGGACCCATCTCGAACTTGCTCCCGCACTTCCAGCAACTCAGCCAGACGGACCTGAAGCAGTGGTACAGCTACGACCCCAAGGAGGCGCGTGCTCTCTGGGCTGCCGCCGACTTCGCCGTTCCCGTCGAGAGGATCTTGATCTGGGCGACTGGCCGCGGGCAGCACCTCAAAGCCGACGACTTTCTTGCGCAATCGCTTCGGGAAGGGCTCGGGATCGAAGCCGAACTCGATGGCCCTGGCTTCGAATTCATCAATTATGGGAATGTGGTGACTGATCGCAGCGAGCCAGTCAAGTACTGGGATCTGGTCAGCTACGGCACCGGTGAGAGTGGCGGTACGACCGGCATTCCTTCCGACACACACCTCATCCACTACGACCCGCAGAGATACGGCGAAATAGCTTTCAACCACTACGCCGATTCACCGCGTCCCGAGATTGCCGCCGACTCCGTCGAGTTGACGGCCATGCTTGACCAGCAAGGTCAGGAGACCGACTTCGACACGCGCGTGGAGCTGTTGGCCGGCGTCCAGCGGTGGATTCTCGACCGAGCGTGGGCCGTCCTGCCGCTACCCGTCAGCTCGGTGCAGCACTACGCGGTCAGTTCGCGGCTGCGGGACTTCGCGCCGGACGACTGGCTGAATCTCTACAGCCTGCGGCGCGAGTCCATGTGGCTGAGGGACGTTTAGTCGCCACCGCCCGGGGCGTTCCCGCCGCCGCGACGGCGTCGCCGGCGCCGGCGTCTGCGGCCGCCGCCCTGGGGCTGGTCGCCACCGGAACCGCCGGGGGACTGGCCCGAAGATCCTGAGTCGGCTGGCGGTTGGCCGGAGGGGCCCCCGCCCGAGGAGCGGCGGAAGACGCGGCCTTTCGGCGCTTCCTCGCGCTGTTGTAGCTGCTGCGGGGAGGACTGGCGGTTGCCGCCGCCTCCACGGCGACCGCGTCCGCGGCGTCGGGAGCGATCGCGTCCGGGGGCGTCGGTGGACTCGCGGCCCAGCTCGATGGGGGCGGCTTCGGGCATGGCGGCGACGGGCTGGAGTTCGGGCTCCGGCTCGTCTTCGGGTTCGATGAGGCCCTGGGCGATCGCTTCCTCGCGGGTGATGCTGGGCGGCGGCTCGGCGTTGCGAGCGGAGGGATCCCAGCGCACCACGAGCCCGAGGTCGCGTTCGCCCACCTCGATGCGCTGGCCGCCGACGTTTAGGGTGACCTTGCGCTGGAGGACGTTGATGCCAACGACCTTGCCCTCGCCAGTGGGGGTGCTGCAGCGCTGGCCCATGCGGGGGAGGGTCTTCTTCATCTCCTTGTAGCCCTCCTCCTCGTAGGAGAGGCAGCAGAGGAGACGGCCGCAGAGGCCGCTGATTTTCTCGGGGTTGAGGGGCAGCTCCTGGTCCTTGGCGAGGCGGATGGAGACGGAGGGGAAGGTGGCGAGCCAGTTGGAGCAGCAGAGCTCGCGGCCGCAGATGCCGTAGCCGCCGGCGAGGCGGGCGCGGTCGCGGGCGCCGATGCGGCGCACGGAGGCGCGCACGTCCCAGCGGCGGCCGGCACGGCGCGAGAACTCGCGCTGGCCGTTCGCACCCTCGCCGCTGACGAGGAAGGTAAGGCGCTCACCGTCGAGCGTGAACTCGGCGCGGTCGACGCGGCCTTCGAGGCCGGATTCCTCGGCGAGCGCGCGGGCTTCGGGCAGGAGCTCCTCGGCGCGGGCGGCGAGGTCGCTGGCGTGGACGAGGTCGTCCTCGGTGGCCAGGCGGAGGATGGGGTGGAGGTTGTCCTCGCCGAGCTCATTCACGACGACCTGCTCGGGGGCGATGACGACGCGGGCCAGCTCGGGGCCGCGGTTGGTCTCGACGATGACGGATTCGCCAACCTCGAGGCGCATGCCGGCGGCGTGGAAGTACTCGATGGGGCCGGCGTTGCGGAAGCGGACACCGGCGACGTTCTGCCGGGGATCGGTCATGGTTCGTTCTCGTTTCGGGAGGGGGCGGGGGCGCCCTCGGCGGCCAGTGTAACCGCGGGGAAGCGGAGGAGCATGAGCTCGAGGGCCATGCGGGCGACCACCTGGGCCTCCAGATCGCGGCGCGCTTCGGCGACGGCCTGGAGGGCTTCCAGGGCATCCCGCGCGCCGTTCTCAACGGCGACCTGGTCGCGCAGGCGGCTCTCCCAGAACGTCTCCCAGACATCCAGCTCGGTGAGGACGAGCTCGCGGTCGCGGCGCCAGCGCTCGGCCAGGTCGCCGGCGTAGGTCATGCGCTCGGCGGCGCGGGCGCCGGCCAGCTCGGCGCAGCGATCGAGCAGGCGGCCGCGGTCGTCCATGAGGTCGGGCTGCTCGGCGAAGGCGAGGGCGTCGGCGGGACGCCGGCGGGACTCGGCGGCGGCGCGGCCGGCGAGCTCCGGGGTGAAGCCGCGGGCCTGCAGACCCTCGGCGATCGCCTCGTCGGAGACGAGCGAGACGCCGATGGTGCGGCAGCGGCTGCGGATCGTGTCGAGCAGGGCCTCGGGGGCGGCGGTGACGAGGATGAGGACGGTGGCGGGCGGGGGCTCCTCGAGGGTTTTGAGGAGGGTGTTGGCGGCCTCGAGGCCCATGCGGTCGGCGGGTTCAATGAGGATGACGCGGAAGCGGCCCTCGAAGGGGTAGCGGGAGACGGACTCGATGAGGCCCCGCACCTGGCAGATGCGGATGTCGCGGGAGCTGGGGTGGGGCTGGTGGCCCCCGCCGCCGCGGCAGAAGCTGTCGCCGGGTTCGAGGTGAAGAACGTCGGGGTGGTTGCGCTCGGCGATGAGGCGGCAGGCGCGGCAGTCGTCGCAGGGGCGGTCGTCGAGCGCGGGGGCCTCGCAGTTCAGGAGGGCGGCGAGCTCGAGGGCGAGGAGGGTGCGTCCCGTGCGGGCGGGGCCGTTGAAGAGGAGAGCATGGGGCGGCTCGGGCATGGCGGCAATGGTGCGCAGGGCGCGCCGCAGCGCCTCGTGTCCGATGATCGCGGCCATCGAGCCAGCTTACCAGCGGCGGTGGCCGGGACCGCGTGCATCAGGCAGGCCTTTGCTATCATCCGATTCGTATGTCTAGCACTGTCGACGCCGCGAGCCCCGAGGTGCTCACGGGCGAGCCGGAGGCCTCGGGTGAACGCGATCTCGCGTGCGACGACGTGATCGCCCGGTTCCGCGAGGACGTGCGGGCTGGAGCGCACTGGTTCGAGGCGCTGCTGGACGCGATCGGGCGGTGGCGGGCGCCGGACGAGACGCACGGTGGCCGCCGCTACGACTACCTGATCGCGGGCGAGGCGTTCGACTGGCTGCTGCTGGCGGAGCGCCTCCTGGACGAGATTCCGGAGATGGCGCCTACGAACGAGGTGGAGGCGCTGCTCTTCACGGGTCGGTGGCCGGTGGAGCTGGACGACGACGAGTTCGCGGCGCGACTGGGGGCGGCCAAGTACAGCGCCCACCTGAACTACACGTACGGCGTGCTGGTGGAGCAGGCGCTGCAACTGGGGGTGGAGGAGGAGATCCACAAGGAGAACCACTCGAGCCCGTGGGGCGACGACATGCGGGCGCACGAAGGGATGTTCCAGCGGGTCTACGGGGCCGACCGCGAGCACCTTCGCGCGGCCTACTACGAGCAAACGGGCACGATGCTGGAGGACGACATCTCCCTGAGCGAGTGGGAGACGTTCGTTTACTGGCTGTTCAAGCAGCGGTTGAAGCGGCAGGACAAGGCGCGGGTGGCGAGCGACACGCGCAAGGGGCTGGCGCAGCTTTCGCGCATGGAGTTGGCGGTGAGCGAGCGCCGACGAGGGGTGCGCCTGAGCGAGGACGAGTTCAGCAAACGCTACGTGCCGAAGACGGGTCGATCGAGGCGGGCGGTTTGACCGGGGCTCGCACTGCCCGTACCTTCCATTTCGCCTTGCGTACCTCCTTCTGGCAGCGAACGTTCGTGATGGCGGGACTCCTCGCGCTGGTGGGCGTGCTGGCGCTGGGGAGCGCCGCGCCCGGACTTGCGGCGCACTCGCCCGCGATGGGGCAGAGCGCACCCGCGAGCAGCGCCTCCGAAGCGCCCACGACGCCAACGACCACGAACGCGCGTCCCCAGGAGGCCGACGAAGAGGCGGCGGTGGCCGACCCGCAGTACGCCGAGCGCGACACGAGCACCGACAACACGTGGATCGTGCTGGCGGTCGTGATGATGATCGTCCTGACCGTGCTCGGATTCGGGCTGGCGGCCCTGGGGCTGAGCGCCGAGTAGGCGCCCCTTCTTCCCTTCTCCCTATTCGTCCCCGTGGAGCGACTCGCCCCGGTGCAGGCGTGCCGCGATGTCGAACGTCTGGAGGCGGGAGCGGACGGTGGGGGAGTGGGCCGTGAGGAAGCGGGCGACGCCGGTGAGGATGTGATCGCCCTCGGGCCGCCCGGCGAAGTGCTGGTACTGGCGGACGCCGGCCTCGTAGATCTGGAACTCGTGGAAGGTCGAGTCCTCCCGCAGGAGCGCCTGCCCGAGTACCTCGATGGCCTGATCGCGCCAGTCGGCGGCGAGCAGGTCGGCGAGGATGCGGGCGGTCTCGTCGACCTGGCCCTGGACGTCGAAGGCGGGGAGGAGGGCGTCGGGAAGGAGGGGGTCGCCGGAGAGGGCCGGGTGGGGCTGGCGGGGCACGTTCAGGAAGCGCTCGAGGTACACCGACATGGCGCCGTCGAAGATGCCCCGGGCGAGCAGGTTGGAAGGGGCGCGCCGCATCGCCTGGTCGACCGCGTTCGCGTAGGTGAACGAGTGATGCACGGTGTCCCAGTCCCCGAATTCGTTGGAGATGTGGAAGTGGACGGCGCGGCGGGCGGCGGCATAGGCGACCGCAGCCGATAGCTCCTCGAGGGGGACGCCCTCGCGAACGAGGGCGAGCATGCGGTCGAGGGTCTCGGGGGGCTCGCCGTCGAGGATCTGGTCGGCGAGGTCGCGGTGGCCGCGCCAGTCGGCGAGGCGGCCGCCTCCGGCGGCGATGGCGTCGTCGAGCCGGCTGTGGACGCCGGCGAGCAGGGTGGCGAGGTCGACTGGATGGCGCCAGCTGGAGCTCTCCTCCATGCGGCGGGCGCCTGTGAGGCTGGGGACGACGGAAGGGAGGACCTCCTCGGCGTGCTCCCAGCCGATGTGGTCGAGCAGCTCAAAGGCCTTGTTGGCGAAGTCGAGGGTGTGGCCGGTATCGAGGAAGAGGTGGTCGGTGCAGGCGGCGAAGACCATCTCCGAGATGGCCTCGGGGGGGAGCTTCAGGTGGATGGCGGAGCGGAGGGTGCGTTCGGCGGCCTGCGTGGAGCGGGTCTCGACGAAGCGGCGGAACCACTCCAGGTAGCGGTCGGGGTCGCGAAGCTCGGTGTCGAGCGGGGCCAGGTCGAAGTTGGGCGGCTGGTTGGCGGTCGAGCGGGCAACGTGGACGGCGCCGTGGAAGACGGCAAGGGGGCGATCGTCCTCGTGGAGGACGGGGAGAACGTTGGCCATCGCCGTGAGGATGGAGAGGCCGGTGCTCCAGCCGCCGGCGCGATTGCGAACGCCGAAGAGGGCGGCGTCGCGGAGGAGGTCGCCGGTGGCCTCGAGCTCGTTCAGGCCGATGACGCTCTTGGCGAGCACGAGCGAGAGCTGGCCTTCGAGGCCCTCGCGCAGCTTGGCCTCCCAGTGGGCGCGGCGGTCGGACTCGATGGGGTGGGGATCGACGTAGACATCGCCGTCACGGGTCTCGACGCGGAAAGCGGGCACGTCGTCGGCGAAGGGGTCGAGGGTGCAGCCGCCCGAGAGGTCGAACTTGGCGTGGTGCCAGTGGCAGGTGAGGATGCCGTCGCGCACGGCGCCGCGGCTGAGGGGGAAGCCCATGTGGGGGCAGCGGTTGTCGAGGGCGTAGAGGCGGCCCTCATCGTGGACGACGAGGATGGTGCGTCCCTCGGCGGCGACGACCTTCATGCCGTCGCGCTGGATCTCCTCGAGGGAGCCGGCGCGGACGAGGGTGTCCTGGGTGGGGGTGGTCGTCATGGCGCGCACCTCGCGTGGGCGTGCCTCCAGTATGCGCCAGCCGCGAAGGGGTCGCTGCGAAGTTGCCGGGTGACGAGGGGGTTTAAGTCAGCATTGTCGCCCCGCACACCTTGGTCGAGTTCACGACCAACCAAGAGGCCGTGGGGGATGGCGTAATTCGAGGAGTGTTGTGATAGCTTCCCGAAGGGTCGGCAGCATCCATCCTCTGGCTTGCTATCGGCTCGACAAGACTTCTGCGGAAGCGGGAACGGGATGACGCAGTCTCGGGACGTTGAGTGGGTGGGTCGCAGGCTGCGTGCGGGAGCGTTCATCGCCGACGCCGTCTATTTCGGTGTCTGGTACGTGGTCGGAGGGTTCGTGTGGGCATTCTTGCCGTTTAGTGACATCCCCTACCAATTGGTCTTCGGCTTAGCCTGGATAGCGTGGCACGTGCGGGGTGCAGAGAAGGGGCAGAGCCCCGGAAAGCAACTGGCCGGAATCCGTGTGGTCGACGACGATGGTCGCGCTCCCAGCGCGGTAACAATGGTAGTGAGGGACTGGTTTCTCCGGGGCTTCTTTGGTTTCTGGATTCTCGACTTCTTCGCGTATGCGCAGTGGGGCCTCGCGGGAGCAGCGGTCATCGTGGGCGTCTTTGTGTTCGCAGCTCTCTGGTGCCTGTGGGACGGGGAGCGTCAGTGTCTCTGGGACAAGCCATTCGGAACGCGCGTTGTGTACGCCTAGACCGCTGGGAACTCTCTCCCCGCTCGGCAGGCTGCAAGCGGGAGGCCCGGCTTCGCAAGACTCCATGTCCCGTTCGGTCTCCCAGCTCGCCAGGGATGCAGCCGCTCACTCTTTGCCATCGAGGGCGCAGTAGCCCTGGAGGCCGGTGGGGTGTGACCAGCTCGGTCGGGGCGGGCCGACTCAGCGGGTTGTTGTCGCGCCCTTCTAGCCTTCCCCCACCGGGACGAAGAGGGCGAGGCTGGCGGTGAAGCCGTGGACGAAGGGCCTGCCGCCCACGGGGCCGATCTCGCCGTTGCAGAAGAGGCCGGCGATGGGCACGTCGCCGAGGCGGGCGGCGACGGCGGCGGCATCGTGGTCAGGCTCGCCGAACATGCCCTGGCCGCGTCCGTTGCAGGCGCAGAGGAGGCCGCCGGCGGCCTCCCCGGCCATGGCCTCGCGGGCCCGGTCGAGGAGGGTGTTCAGCTCGTCGGTGGCGGCCTCGGCGTCGCGGAGCTGGAACTGGAGCGTCTGGCCGACGCGCACGTAGTCGTTGATGGCGATGGCGCCGCGCTCGCGGTCGACGCCGAGCAGGTTGCGGATGAGGAAGTCGCCACGGCCGAGGTCGTCGGCGTACTCGTCCATGGCGAGCCCGGTCAGGAGGTTGCGCCCGGCCCGCTCCTGCACGTCCGGGGGGAGGGCGCGAAGGGTCTCCATGAGCACGTCGAGGGCGGGGCGGCCGCCGATGGCGAGCACGATGTTGCGCTCGGCCTCGGTAATCGTCCAGGACTCGCCGATGGGGGCGGCGCCCTGGGAGACGACGGGATGGATGGTCCAGGCGCCGCCCACGGCGAGCAGGAGGGCGCCGCCGGGAGCGAGGTTCGCGCCTTCGAACAGGTAGGCGCTGCGCCCGTCGGGGAAGGCGGAGGCCATGCCGCCGAGGATGGGCGTGCCCGCATAGGCCTCCCCGAGCGCGGCGACGAGCTTCTCCGAGTCGATGGTGAAGGGGTCGGAGAGGAGCACCCACGCGTTCACGTCGTCGGGCGGGAGGAGGCGGTCGGCGAGGGGCGCTTCGGCGTCGAGGTCGGCCTGGGTGACCTGCTGCAGCGTGAGGTCGGCGCCGGGCAGGGAGAGGGACATGACGGTGATGCCGGGCCGCCCCTCGATCTCGCGGCCGGTGGTGATGACGGCCTGCCCGGAGCAGCCGAGGAGGACACGAGGGGCCAGGCGCTCGTGAACGGCGCCTACGATCTCGGGGTAGCGCTCGGAGTGGTGGTAGCTGACGAAGAGCAGCACGAGGTCGGCGTCCGTGCGGACGCCGTGGAGGGCCTGGTCGACGGCCACGCGCCAATCGGCGGCGGTGCTCGCTCCGGCATCCATGGGGCGCTCCTTCGCGGGCATGGTACGGGACGGCGAGAAGGGCGGGGCGGGAGCGCACGGGAGCGGTGAGTAGAATCCCGCGCGGGAGGCGCTCATGCCGGCAGAAGGCGATCCCGGGCTCTTCGAATCGATCTACTCCATGCGGGCGTTGCGGCGTTTCCGCCCCGACCCCATCCCGGAGGAAGTGCTGTTCCAGCTCTTCGACGCCGCCATCCGCGCGCCCTCCGGTCAGAACGCGCAGGACTGGCGCTTCATCGTGATCACGGATCCGGCGGTGAAGGAGAAGCTGCAGGGCTGGGCGGAGGTGGGGTGGCGACGCTACCAGCCGGACTTCGCAGAGCACCCGGAGAAGATCGATGACCTGCCGCGCACGCAGCGGCTGACGTTGCGGAGCGTGGAGCACCTGGTCGCGCACCTGCACGAGGCCCCGGCGGTCATCGCGGTGCTGGGGCTGAAGGGGCGGCACTCGACGCCGGGCGGCAGCACCTTTCCCGCGGTGCAGAACCTGATGCTGTCGGCGCGCGGGCTGGGGCTGGGCTGCTCGGTCTTCAACCTGCCCATGCGGGGCGGCGACGAGCTGCTGGAGCTGCTCGACATTCCCGAGAACAACCAGCTCTACTGCCTGCTCCCGATCGGCTACCCGACGGACCGGCACGGTCCGGTGCGGCGCAAGCCGGTGAAGGCGGTCGTGTACCGGGAGCGCTTCGGGAAGACGTGGCCGTTCGCGGAGGAGCAGCCGGACGAGGGCTGGCAGGATCGCTGGCTGGGATAGGAGAGCGCCGCGCTGACGCGCGGCTGAGTGGAGCGCTCGCGCTGCGCGCTTCGCTGAGGAGAGCGGCGGGCTCAGCCCGCCTGAGGAGAGCGCGGCGCGGGGCGCCGCTGAGTAGGAGCTACAGGGATGTCGAGTGCTGAGTTGAGCGATGCGGTGATCATCGAGGCGGCGATTAACGGGGGGACGCCGAAGTCGCGGAACGCGACGGTGCCACGGACGCCGGCGGAGATCGCGGAAGACGGGCTGCGCTGCCTTGAGGAGGGAGCGGCGATCGTCCACAACCACAACGACGAGCCGGTCGTGGGAGATGCCCCCGAACACGACCCCGCGCCCTACCTCGAAGCCTGGAGCGTCATTCTGGCGGAGCGCCCGGACGCGCTGCTGTACCCGACAATGCCGAGTGGGGGTCCGCACACGACGTTCAAGCGCCGCTACGCCCACATCCCGGCGCTGGCGGAGGCGGGCGTGCTCCGGATCGGGCTCGTGGACCCGGGGTCAGTGAACGTCGGGGGGCGGGGGCCGGACGGGCGGGCGGCGGACATCGAGGCGACCTACCTGAACACGTTCCGGGACGCGCGGAAGATGTTCGACACCTGCCACCGTTACGACCTCGGGCCCTCGATCTCCATCTTCGAGCCGGGGTTCCTGCGGGTGGCGCTGGCGGAGCACGAGGCGGGCACGCTGCCACCGGGGTCGCTGGTCAAGTTCTACTTCGGCAGCGAGCGGACGCTCTCGGGCCTGCCGCCCACGCCTGCCGGACTCGAGGCGTACCTCGACATGCTCGAGGGGACGGGGCTGCCGTGGTCGGTGGCGGTGCGCGCCGGCGACGTGACGGCCTGCGGCATGGCGGCGCTCGCAATCTCGCGGGGCGGCCACGTGCGCATCGGCCTCGAGGACTACGCGGGACCGGGCGAGCCCTCGAACCTGGAACTGATGCGGGGGTTGCTTGAGGTCATCGAGCGCGCGGGGAAGCGTCCCGCGACGCCGGACGAGGCGGCGGCGCTGCTGGGGATTCCGGGCCGCTAATCGAAGTCGAGCGTGTGGCGTTCGGGGCCGAGGCCGAGGACGACCGTGATGCGCCTCGGGGCGATGCAGTAGAGATTCCCGATCTTGGTGAAGTAGTTCGAGAGCCAGTTCTTGGCCACGAGCTCGCTGAAGTAGCCGTCGTAGCGGGGGTCGTCGGGGTCGATGCGTTCGGCCGTCCCCTCGATGGTGACGCGGTCGAAGGCGGGCCAGTCGTAACCGAGCACGTCGCGGTTGTCGATGAGGAAGGCGACCTCGGGGATGGACTCCGTGTCGCGGGTGTGCTGGGACTCGATCACGCTGCCGTAGATGACCTCGCCTTCGTGGGTGAGATGGAACAGGACGAAGGCGGGGTAGGGGGTGCCGTCATCGGCGTGGATGGTGGCGAGGGTGCCGCCGAACTGGGAGTCGGCTACGCGCAGCGCTTCCTTGAGGATCTCTTCGGGGGAGAGTTCGGCCATCTAGACGGCAGCCTTCGCCGTCTCCGCGCCGGGGATGAACTTGCCCCAGTCCTGGTAGCGACGCAGGTATTGGAGGTAGCCGTGGTAGATGGGCACCCGGGGCTCGGCGGGGGCGGTGCGCAGGCGCATGCGGGCCTCCTTGGGGGTGCGGCCGGCCTTGCGGTGGTTGCACGGCTTGCAGGCGCTCACGAGGTTGTCCCAGCTGTGGGCTCCGCCGCGGTAGCGGGGAACGACGTGATCGAGGGTGAGGTCCTTGGAGCGGCGCCCGCAGTAGCAGCAGGCCCAGCCGTCGCGGGCGAAGACCTCGCGCCGGGAGAGTCGCAGCCTGGGCCGCGGGCGGCGCACGTAGTAGACCATGCGGATGACGGAGGGGAGGGCGAAGCGGTG
Organism: Dehalococcoidia bacterium; assembly: GCA_022826585.1. Classification (GTDB taxonomy): domain Bacteria; phylum Chloroflexota; class Dehalococcoidia; order Tepidiformales; family Tepidiformaceae; genus UBA2991. The sequence continues at coordinate 2,246 of JAJDUR010000017.1, read as the reverse complement.
GTTGGCGCTGTGGATGACGCCCTTCGCCGTCTCGATGATCTCGGCCTTGCCCCGGAGCACGAGGACAAGGGCGCGCCGCACATTGCACACGTTCAGGGGCTCGTAGTTCTGGTTGAGAACAAGCGCGAGCGAGCCACTCATGGGGGCGACCTCGGGCGGGATGGTAGCAAGCGCTCCAGAAGGCGGCAATTTGGGAAAGGGCCCGTTCGCGCTCAGGTGCGTCGCGGGTGGTACGCTTGAAGGAGGGCTTTGGGGCCGGTGGCGAGCCGGTCCGGAAGGACCCGAAGCGAGAGTTTTCGCAGCAATGAGCCGGCTCGCCGGCAGAGGAGCAGAACTGAGATGGCAGCAACCCCCGAGGTGACGGACGCGACGTTCGATGCGGACGTGATGAAGAGCGATCTGCCGGTGCTGGTGGACTTCTGGGCGCCCTGGTGCGGCCCTTGCCGCATGGTGGCGCCGATCGTGGAGGAGCTTGGCGAGGAGTACGCCGGGCGCGTGAGCTTCTACAAGATGAACACGGACGAGAACCCCGCGGTCCCCTCGCAGTACGGCATCCGCAGCATCCCCTCGCTCCTGATCTTCAAGGGCGGCGAGCTGAAGGGCACGATCGTGGGGTTCCGCCCGAAGAGCGACCTGAAGAAGCGCCTCGAGGAGGCGATCGCCTAGCGAGCGCGGCGGCAGTGCGCAGGTTGGCCCCGGGGACGGCGGCATGAGCGCGGACAGGCCCGAGATCTACGACATCGCCATCATCGGCGCCGGCGGGGCGGGCCTGACGGCGGCACTGTACGGCGCGCGCGCCCGCCGCCGGACGGTCGTGTTCGAGCGGCTGATCACGGGCGGGCAGATCGCCACGACGGAGCTCGTCGAGAACTACCCGGGGTTCACCGAGGGCATCAACGGCACCGATTTCGTGATGAACCTGGTGGCGCAGGTGGAGCGCTTCGGCGCGGAGCTGCGCTACGAGGACGTGCAGACGATCACGCCCCGGCAAGGCGAGCCGTTTCTCGTCGAGACGAGCGAGGGCGCCTACGAGGCGCACGCGGTTATCGCGACGGCAGGCGCCGACTACAACAAGCTGGGCGTGCCGGGCGAGGGCGAGTTCATCGGGCGGGGGGTGAGCTACTGCGCCACCTGCGACGCGGCCTTCTTCCAGGGCGAGGAGGTGGTCGTGGTGGGCGGGGGCGACGCAGCCTTCGACGAGGCGCTCTTCACGACGCGGTACGCGAGCAAGGTCTGGCTGGTGCACCGGCGGGAGACGTTCCGGGCGAGCGCGCTCCTCCAGGAGCGCGTGTTCGCCAACCCGAAGATCACCGTCGTCCGCAACTGCGTGGTCGAGGAGATCACGGGCGGGGAGATGGTGGAAGCGGCAGAGCTGCGCGACGTGCAGACGGGGGAGACGTGCACGCTGCCGGTGGGCGCGGTCTTCATCTTCATCGGGCAGACGCCGAACAGCCACCTGCTGAAGGGGCTGGTGGAGATGGACGAGGGCGGGCACGCAAGGGTCGACCTGCGGATGCAGACGAAGGTGCCGGGTCTGTTCGTCGCGGGCGACCTGCGCACCGAGGCGGCGCGACAGCTGGTGAGCGCCTGCGGCGACGGCGCGACCGCCTCACTGGCGGCGGAGGCGTATCTCGCCGAGGCCGGGATCGGCGAGGGGTAGGGGGAGAGGCGTGCCGCTCTACGAGTTCGCCTGCGAGGTCTGCGGGGCGCGGGACGAGGTGTTCCGGCAGCGCATGACGAGCGACATCGAGCCGCCGCCCTGCCCCGTCTGCCCCGATGACGCCGGGCACGCGATGCGGCGCGTTATGAGCGGCTTCGCCCACCACCTCAGCTTCGCCACCAAGGTGGCGGAGGCGGAGGCGACCTACGGGGCGGAGGTGGACGCGGCCATGGGCCCGGAGCCGGACATCGGGAAGTTCGCCCGCCGGTACGAGGAGGCGTCGAAGGATCTGCCGCCGGGCGAGGGCTAGCCCTCAGCAGGCAAGGAGAGGCCTGGGTCGAACCACTCGAGGATGGCGGGGTTCTCCTCGCGCGGGTAGGCGTGGGCGAGGTCGGGGATCTCGTGGTAGCGGACGTCGGCGCCGGCGTCGCGGAGGGCCTGCTGGGCAGCCTGGGCAAGCTGGACAGGGAACATCCAGTCCTTCGCCCCGTGGGTGATCGAGATGCGCTTTCCCTCAGCGCCGACGATGGCGCCTTCCTCGATGTTCTTCGGGTGGAGGACACCGGCGACGGCCGCCATGGCGGTG
>JAJDUR010000104.1 GCA_022826585.1 Dehalococcoidia bacterium | reverse complement strand
GCCGACGAGCGCCACGACGCCGACGGCGAACTCCAGGGACCCCTGGGCGCCGACCACATGGGCCTCATCTACGTGAATCCCGAGGGCCCGGGCGCCAACCCGGACCCCCTCGCCGCCGCACGCTACATCCGCCAGACCTTCAAGCGAATGGCCATGAACGACGAGGAGACGGTGGCCCTCATCGCCGGCGGCCACACCTTCGGCAAGGCGCACGGCGCCTCCCCCGACGACCAGGTCGGGCCCGAGCCCGAGGGCGCCGGCATCGAGGAACAGGGCTTCGGCTGGACCAATGCCCGCGGCACCGGCATGGCCAACGACGCCGTCACCAGCGCCCTCGAGGGCGCCTGGACGAACAACCCCGTCCAGTGGGACAACAACTTCCTCGAGAACCTGCACAACCACGAGTGGGAGCTGATCACGGGCCCGGGCGGGAAGTCCCAGTACCAGCCCGTGGATGCCGCCTCCGTGGCCACCGTTCCCGATGCGCACGATCCCGGGACGACGCATCCCCCGATGATGCTGACGACCGACCTCTCCCTGCGCATGGATCCCGACTACGCGCCCATCGCCAGGCGCTTCCTCGAGAACCCCGATGACTTCCAGGACGCCTTCGCGCGCGCCTGGTTCAAGCTGATCCACCGCGACATGGGACCGCGCCCCCGCTACCTCGGGCCGCTCGTTCCCGACGAGGCCCTCCTTTGGCAGGACCCCGTGCCCGCTGTCGACCACGAGCTGGTCGGAGCAGCGGAGGTCGCGGACCTCAAGGCCCGCGTGCTCGCCTCCGGCCTGTCCGTCTCCCAGCTCGTCGCGACCGCCTGGGCGTCGGCGGCCACCTTCCGCGGCACCGACAAGCGCGGCGGCGCCAACGGCGCGCGCGTGCGCCTCGCCCCGCAGAGGGACTGGGAAGTGAACGACCCCGCCGAGCTGGCCGGCGCCCTCGAGGCGCTGGAGCAGGTCCGCGCCGACTTCAACGGCTCGCAGTCCGGCGGCGTTCGCATCTCCCTCGCCGACCTGATCGTCCTCGCCGGTTGCGCCGGCGTCGAGCAGGCGGCAAGGGATGCCGGCCATGAGGTCGAGGTGCCCTTCGCCCCCGGCCGCACCGACGCGACCGAGGAATGGACCGACGCCGAGTCCTTCGCCGTCCTCGAGCCCACCGCCGACGGGTTCCGCAACTACGTCCAGGCCGGCCAGTCCGAGCCTGCCGAGGAGCTCCTCGTCGAGCGGGCCTGCCTGCTCACGCTCACCGCTCCCGAGATGACGGCGCTCATCGGTGGCATGCGCGCCCTGGGCGCGAACGCCGGTGGGTCGCAGCACGGCGTCCTCACGGACCGGCCGGGCACGCTAACGAACGACTTCTTCGTCAACCTGCTCAGCATGGACACCGAGTGGCAGTCTGCCGACGGTGGCGTGTTCGAGGGGCGCGACCGCGAGAGCGGTGACGTCAGGTGGACCGGCACCCGGGTGGACCTCGTCTTCGGCTCGAACTCCGAGCTCCGTGCCCTCGCCGAGGTTTACGGGTCCGACGACGGCCAGGACGACTTCGTCCGCGACTTCGTCGCCGCCTGGGACAAGGTCATGAACCTCGACCGCTACGACCTCGCCTAGTCCCGGCGAGTCGCAGTCAAACCGCGGAGGGCCGGGCGACCCCGACAGGTCGCCCGGCCCTTCGACTGTCCGCCGCCGGACCGCGCGAACGGATGGCCGTGTCGCGATACAGTTGGCGGGAGCCCGCCGCGCCTGAGGAGCCCGACGTGACCAACACCCGCACCGAGTCCGACACCATGGGGACCATCGAGGTCCCCGCCGATCGCTACTGGGGCGCCCAGACCCAGCGATCGCTCCAGAATTTCCGCATCGGTGGCGAGCGCATGCCCCGCTCCATCCTCCGCGCCCTGGGCGTCATCAAGCACGCCTCCGCGACCACCAACGAGGCCCTCGGCAAGCTCGATGGGGAGCTCGCCGGCGCCATTCGCTCCGCCGCCGGCCAGGTCATCGAGGGCGAGCTCGACGATCACTTCCCGCTGGTCGTCTGGCAGACCGGGTCCGGCACGCAGTCGAACATGAACGCCAACGAGGTCATCGCCAACCGCGCCATCGAGCTGCTCGGCGGCGAGATCGGCTCCAAGTCTCCGGTCCACCCCAACGACCACGTCAACATGTCGCAGTCCTCCAACGATGTCTTCCCCAGCGCCATGGCGGTCGCCACCGCCGAGCAAACCGTCCGCCACCTGCTCCCCGGCCTGCGCCACCTCCGCGATGCCCTCCGGGAGAAGGCCGACGCCTGGTCCGACATCGTCAAGATCGGCCGCACCCACTTCATGGACGCCGTACCTCTCACCCTCGGCCAGGAGTTCGGCGGCTACGTCCAGCAGGTCTCCTACGGCATCGAGCGCGCCGAGCAGACCCTCCCCCGCCTTTACGAGCTCGCCCTCGGCGGCACCGCCGTCGGGACGGGCATCAACTCCCACCCCGAGTACGCGGAACGGGTCGCCGAAGAGATCGCCCGGCTCACGGATCTCCCCTTCGTCAGCGCCCCCAACAAGTTCGAGGCCCTCGCCGCCCACGACGCCCAGGTCGAGCTTGCCGGCGCCCTCAACACGATCGCCGTCTCCCTCATGAAGATCGGGAACGACGTGCGCATGCTCGGGTCGGGACCCCGCGCGGGCCTCGGCGAGCTCCAACTCCCCGCCAACGAGCCCGGCTCCTCGATCATGCCTGGCAAGGTCAATCCCACCCAGTCCGAGGCCCTGACGATGGTTTGCGCCCAGGTCATGGGGAATGCCGTCTCTGTCTCCGTCGCCGGCTCGACCGGCCACTTCGAGCTCAACGTCTTCAAGCCCGTCATCGCCTTCAACAACCTCCAGAGCATCCAGCTCCTCGGCGACGCCGCCGTCTCCTTCACCGACAACTGCATCGCCGGCACGGAGCCCAACCTCCAGCGCATCGACGAGCTCATGCGCTCCTCCCTCATGCTCGTCACCGCCCTCAACCCCCACATCGGCTACGACAACGCCGCCGCCATCGCCAAGAAGGCCCACGCCGACAACAGCACCCTGCTCGAGGCGGGCCTGGCGCTCGGCCTCCTGACGGAGGAGCAGTTCGCCGAGTGGGTCCGCCCCGAGGACATGACCCGCCCCTGATGCCGGGGGCGAACGCGGGCATGACTTCTCTCCCAAGGGCGCTGCTGCTCGACCTCGACGACACGATCCTCGACGCCCACCGCAACCCCGACCAGGCATGGATCGGCGTTTGCCGGGAGTTCGCCGGCCGCGTAGGCGCCCCCTCGCCTGAAGCCCTTCACGCCGCTGTCCTTGAGTCGCGCGATTGGCTCTGGGGCGACCCCGAGCGCTCGCGCCGGGGCCGCCTCGACATGACCGGGACACGTCGACAGATCGTTCGGCGGGCGCTGCGCCGCCTCGACCTCCCCTATTCCCCGGCGGGGGAGGCCATGGCCGACCGTTTCTCAGCCCTTCGACATGAGGCGATGCGACTCTTCCCGGACGCCACCGACACCCTCGGGCGGCTGAAGGACGCAGGCGTCCGCCTCGGGCTCCTCACGAACGGGAACGCCTCGGCCCAGCGTGGAAAGATTGAGCGGTTCGGCCTCGAGCCCTTTTTCGACCACATCCAGATCGAGGAAGAGTTCGGTGCCGGAAAGCCCGAGGCGGGGGTGTTCCTGCACGCCCTCGCCACCCTGGGAGCGGAGCCCCGTCAGGCCTGGATGGTCGGCGACAATCTCGAAGCCGACATCCTCGGCGCGCAGCAAGTCGGCATCCATGCCATCTGGATGGACGCCGGCCGAGCAGGCCTCCCGGACGGGACAGCAGTCCGCCCCGACCGCATCATCCACTCACTCTCCCAACTGCTGGAGTAAGCCGCGCCGGGCCGCAGCCCCCGGTACCGCGCTCAACGGTCTCGGGGCCGGCGGGCGATCGTGATGATCTCCGGGCTCGCCTCGCTCAGGGGCGACCGGTCCCAGTCTCCGTACTGCTCCTCGGTGATGAAGCCGGCATCTGCCAGGAACGCGGCAAGCGTATCCCCGTCGAGGAACCGGAGGGTGCTGTGGCTCGTTTCCGGCCTGCTCCAGCGTTCGCTTGAGTAGGTCCTGGTGAAGCGAACAATGTCGCCTTCCACAGGCTCGTCGACCGCGACCTCGATCCGAATGACGGCCCCGTCCGCGTCGGTGTACTCCACCGCGTGTTCCGGCGTCCACGCTTCCCACGCCCGAGCGAGGGGGTTGCGAGTCTCGAATGCGAATCGCCCGCCGGGAGCCAGTGCGGAGTGAATCCCGGCCAGCGAGGTCCGAAGGTCGCGATCCTCCACCAGCACCTGGAACGCATGGCCGGTCATGATCGCCAGGTCGAACTCCCCGTCCCACGCGGCTGACTCCATGTCGCCCTGCACCCACTCGATGTCGGATCGCCGTCGCGCGACCGTGAGCATGCCGGCAGCCGGGTCAAGCCCGACCAGCCGGCCCGCATGACCGCTCTCGCGGGCCCAGTGCAGGAGCGCTCCTGTCCCGCAGCCGATGTCGAGGACGGATCGCGTCGACATCACCAGCGGCAGGTAGAAACGAAAGTCCTCCCGGCGCTCGCGCCCGTTCAACGGGTCGTAGAGAGCCGCGAGATGAGGTGCTGCAAACTGCCGATCGACAGGCGCTATCAGCGTTCCGGTCGCTCCGCCAGCCAGGCGACCAGGGTGGCGACGTTCCCCATCGCGACGGGCACGATCGCTTCGAACTCCCCGAGGAAGTCGTGGTCGGCCATGTCGGAGATGCCTCGTATTTCGAGGTAGGGGACGCCCGACAGGGCCGCCGCCCGCGCTCCTCCCGCGCCCTCGAACGCGACCGCCAGCCCCTCGGTGCGCGCATGCACCTCGGCCCGCCGTACTGGGTCGACGATTGCCTCGTCGCCGCTCGCGATCGGGGCGACGAAGACCTGGAACTCCCCGTCCTCGCCGGCGAACCGCTCCTCCAGCGCCGCCAGGTGCTCCCGGGACCCAGCGAAGCGGGGCGGCTCCCCCTTGAGCAGCACCGAGTGGAAGTCGTGCTCCAGGGTGGCGGCGCCGACCACCACATCCCCCACGCCGACCGGTTCGGCGAGTGCTCCCGCCACTCCCGAGCACACCACGAGGTCCACATCCGGCAGGTGGTCCAGCAGGTGCTGCGTCGTCACGCCGAACTGGACCTTCCCGAAGCCTCCCGCCGCCAGGATGACATTCGTGGCGCCGTACTCCCGCACGGGAACCCTGCCCGCGTCGCGCTGCTCCGACGCGCCCCAGCGCTCCTCGAACACCCGCGCCAGGACGTCGAACTCCAGCGAGATCGGCGCGACCACCAGCATCGTCACGGTGGACCCTCCCGTGGCCAGCCTATAGGAGCCGTCTTTTCGAGCGAGGTGTGGCCTCCCCTTCGAGGCAACTCCCCGGTAAGGTCTCCCTCTGACCCCAACGTCTGGTTCCGAACGACAGCAGCAAAGGAGGGCGTCCGTGCTGAGCGCCGTGCTGTGGGACATGGGTGGCCCCATCGACGGGGAGATCGAGTACGAACGCCTCATCGATGAGGACATGAGGCGTGCCCTCCGGGCAGCCGGCGTCGAATGCTCCGACGTCGACTTCCTCGAGGCCGAGCGCTGGGCCGTCGCTTCCTTCGCCCCGAACGCCTACCGGGCGATGGTGTGGAAGCTCAGCTCGTTTCGTGCCGAGGTGGCCGAGCAGGTCTACGAAGAGGTCGCCGCCGGCAGCGACCGGCGGCACGTGGCCCGTGGCGGCATGGAGTTGCGCGAGGGGATTGGTGATCTCCTGCGTGCGGTTCACGGGCACGGGGTACCGCAGGGCCTGGTGACCAACAACGAGCCCTCCTGGGTGATGGCCGACCTCGCCCGCCATGGCCTGGATCACTGCTTCGTGTTTCCGCCCCCGCAAGACCCGCCCGTCCGCAAGCCGAACCCGGCGGTGTTCCTCAATGCCGCCGCCGCGCTCGAAATCGGGCCCGAGCGCTGCCTCGTGGTCGGGGACCGCATCGACACGGACATCGCCCCCGCGAAGCAACTCGGAATGACGGCGGTGCTCTTTCGGACCGGCCGCCACGCCGGGCAGCAGCCCCGCATCTGGGAGGAAGTTCCCGACCACGAGGTGCGAGACGTGTCCGGGCTCGCCGACCTGCTGATGAGTCTGGGGCTGGTGGGTGAGGACGGGGCTGGTTCGCAGCGCCGGGGCTGAACGGGGCCTCCGTTGTACAGTCGATCCATGGGAGGACGGCATGGCAGACCCCGACCCAGCGACCTACGGCGACCGCATGGCCGAAATCTACGACGAGTACCACGAGGGCCTGAGCGCTCCTGAGGTCGTCGATCCCATGGTCGACGTGCTCGCCGACCTCGCCGGCGATGGCGCCGCGCTCGAGCTCGGCATCGGCACGGGGCGCATCGCCTTGCCGCTGGCCGAGCGTGGCGTCGAGGTGCATGGTCTCGATGTCTCCGAGGCCATGGTCGCGAAGCTGCGCGAGAAGCCGGGCGGCTCCGGCCTGCCCGTCAGCGTGGGCGACTTCACGCAGTTCGACCTCGAAGGGCGCTACTCGCTGATCTACATCGTCTTCAACACCCTCTTCGCGCTGCCTTCGCAGGAGGCGCAGGTCGAGTGCTTCCGCAGCGTCGCGCGGCACCTGGCCGATGGTGGCGTCTTCCTCCTCGAGGCCTTCGTTCCCGACCCCGGGCGCTTCGACCGTGGCCAGCGCATCTCCGCCGGCATCGTCGAGGACGACCGCGTGACCATCGACATGGGACGCCACGACCCGGTGACCCAGAGCGTGACTTCCTCGCACCTCTACATAACGCCCGAGGGCATCCGCATATACCCGGTGAACACCCGCTACGCCTGGCCTTCCGAGCTCGACCTGATGGCCCGGCTCGCCGGCATGCGTCTCCGCTCCCGCTGGGCCGACTGGCGCCGCAACCCCTTCACCGCCGCCAGCACCGGCCACGTCTCGGTGTACGAGCTGGCGTGAGCCCCGCTGTCGAACGGCGCGTGGTCGCGAATGGCGTCTCCCTGTGGACGGCCACGCAGGGTGGCGGCCCGCCGGTCGTGCTGTGCCATGGAGGCCCCGGCCTCTACGACTACCTCGATCCCGTCGCCGGCACGATCGACGACCTTGCCACCGTGCACCGCTATGACCAGCGCGGCTGCGGTCGGTCAGAAGACAGAGGCCCCTACGACGTCACGACGTCCCTGGGTGACCTCGACGCCCTCCGTGCGCATTGGGGCCATGAGGCGTGGACGGTGATCGGCCACTCCTGGGGCGCAACGCTCGCCCTCCTCTACGCCATCCAGCGCCCGCAACGGGTAAGGCGGCTCGTCTACATGTCCGGGACCGGCGTCGATCCCTCCTGGCACGCCGACTACCGTCGCAACCGCGAGGCCAGGCTCTCCCCCACAAGGCGCTCCCGCCTTCGCGAGCTCGAACGGCAGCGTGCGGCCGCTTCAGGGGCTGAGCTTGACCGGATCAACGGGGAGCGCGCGGCTCTCCTTGAGGCCACGGAGTACTACGACCCAGCTCGACTCGACGAGCTACCGCGGTACGACCGGTTTCCCGTGAACTACCGCCTCAATACTGCGCTCAACGCCGAGATGAACCGCATCGAGGAATCGGGCGAGCTACCGGAGCAGATCTCGCATATCGCCGTGCCGGCGCTCGTGCTCGACGGCGAGGCCGATCCGAGACCGAGATGGGCTCGCGAGCAGGTCGCAAGGCTCATTCCTGGCAGCCGCCACGTCACCATTGAGCGGTCCGGCCACGATCCGTGGGTCGAGCAGCCCGAGGCGACGACCACCGCCATCCGCGAGTTTCTCGTTGACACAGCGTGAGTGAAGGCCTGCTGCGTTAGCCCTCTTCGGTGGGAGGCGTGAGGAAGGCGCATGCAGGTCCGGGGGAACGGCTGAGCCTGAGGTCCAGGGTCACCAGCGGGCAGTCCAACGCCTCAGCGAGTGCCACGTACCAGGCGTCGTAGCCCGAAAGGTTGTGGCGGAGCCCCCAGACACGCTCCGCGAAAGGCCTGAAGGGATGCAGGTCGAGATCGAACTCCATGAGGTCACGGAACGAGTTCACAGCTTCTCCAGCTCTGAGGTTTCCCGCTTGCTCAAGCCTTCGCAGGGTGTTGGTGGCCTCGGCGAGCGCCACTTCCGGACACGCAAGGGAATCACTGCCTGTCCTGGCTCTTGCCCAGCGCCCCTCGGGGCCCGTGTCCGTCAAGGCCGCGACCAACGCGGAGGCGTCGATGACGAGCGTCACGTTCGGTCGGCGTCTCGCGCGGCCAGGATGTCTGCAGCGGAGACGCGCGTTCCCGATGCCTCGACTCGTCTCCGAATGCGCTCCACCAACTCCTCGTTCGACGGGCGCAAAGCAACCTGCTCCAACTCCGACAGGATGTACTCCTGCATCGACTGCCGGTTCCGCGCCGCCCGCAGCGCCAGCTTGTCGCGAACTTCCTCGGGCACGTTCCTGATGGTGATCTTCACGGTCATGCTGGCATTTTGCCAGCAATGCCAGCATTTTGCCAGCACCCGGCCGTCCGCATCCCCGAACAGGCAGCGCTGCTACCATCGGGCGGGCGCGCCCCCGGCGCCGCCCCCTGGAGGCCTCCCGTTCTTCAGTACCTGCCGGGATCGCAGTACATCGCGCATCCCAGCCGTCTCTTCCACGGCTGGTGGATCGTCGGCGCGGGCATGGTCCTCAACGCCCTCATCGGCGCGCTGGTTATGCATGCCTACGGCGCCTACGTCGCCGTCTTCAAGACCGAGTTCGGCTGGAGCAGCACGATGCTGGCGCTCGGCTACTCCACCATCCAGGGCACGAACGGCGTCGTAGGCCCCGGCCAGGGGTATCTCACGGACCGCTTTGGGCCGCGCGCCATCATCCGCGTCGGCCTCGTCATCCTGGCCGGCGGCCTCGCGCTCTTCAGCCAGATATCCCAGCTCGGCCACCTCTTCCCCACGCTCTTTGTCATCGCGGTGGGGATGAGCCTGGGTGGCTTCCTCTCCGTCATGGTCGCGATCGTCAACTGGTTCGAGCGCTACCGCGCTACTGCCATCAGTTTCATCACGGGAGGGTTCGCTCTCGGCGGCGTCGTCGTCTACCTGGTCGTCCGCTCAATCGATACGTTCGGCTGGAGCGAGACCGCCCTCGCTTCCGCCGTCCTCGTGCTGGTTCTTGGCCTGCCCGCCTCCCAGCTCATCCGCACCCGCCCCGAGGACTACGGTGAGCGCATCGATGGCGATCCCGCCCCCGAGCCCCCCGCCGCCTCCGCTCCGGGCGCCGTTGCCGAGATCCCTCACGAGGTCTCCGGCTTCACCGTCGGCGAGGCGCTCAGGACTCGTCAGTTCTGGTTCATCTCGCTCGGCCACGGTTCCGCCCTCCTCGTTGTCTCCGCGGTCATGGTCCACCTCATCACGCATCTCACCGAGAGCCTCGGCTACTCGTTCACCGAGGCCGGCGCCATTCAGAGCGTCATCCCCATCGCCATGGTTGTGGGCACCCTCGGCGGAGGCATCCTCGGAGACCGGGTGAACAAGCGCGCCCTCGGCGCCGGCGCGATGGTCACCGCGGGCATCGCCATCCTCATCCTCGTCGTCGCCAACGCCCTCTGGATGATCTTCGTCTTCGCTCTTCTGCACGGCCTCGCCTGGGGCGTCCGCGGCCCAGTCCTCCTCGCTCTCCGCGCCGACTACTTCGGTCCCCGCGATTTCGGCAAGATCATGGGCCTCTCCCAGCTCGTCATGACCTCCGGCATGATGACCGGCCCCCTCTTCGCCGGCCTCATGCGCGACCTCACCGGCGGCTTCGAGGCGGGCTTCTTCATCGTTGCCGTGATCGCTCTCTTCGGCGCCCTCCTGATCGTCTTCTCCCCCCGCCCTACCCGGCCCCTCGCCGCCGCCTCCTGAGCCGTACAATCGCGCTTCCATCCCCGGAGGCTGCCCATGACCACCGATCACGGCCCCGACCCCGGCGTCGCCCAGTTCGCCGTCAGCGCCAGCGACATGCCCCGCGCCGCCCAGCTCTACTGCGATGTCCTCGGCTGCCTCAAGGCCGGTGGCCTCCTCATCTGGGGCGACTTCCTCGCCACCCTGCAGAAGGTGCCCGACCCCGCCGCTGCTCTCTGGTGGCTCATCGACCGCCAGGATTTCGTCCAGCTCGAGGTCTGGGGCTACACGCGACCCGTCCCCCGTCCCCTCCCCCTTGGCTGGCGTCCCTGCGACATCGGCTACACCCGCATGTCCTTCCACGTCGACGACTTCGACGCCGTCCTCGCCCGCATCCCCACCGTCGGAGCCTCCACCATCACCCCGCCCATCGGCCCCGAGGGTGACCGGCGCGTCTGCATACGGGACCTGGACGGCTTCATCATCGAGGTCATGGAGCGCGACCCCCTCGACGACCTGCGCCCTCCCCGCTGGCCCGAGGCGGGATCCGCCATCCGCGCCGTCAGCCTTTCCGTTCCCGACCTGGAGAAGGCGAGGCGCTTCTGGGTCGAGACCCTCTCCCTCGAGGTCGTCGACCCCACCCTCCTCCACACCGCCGACATGGAGGCGCTCTGGGGCCTCCCCGGTGCGAAGAGCGAGACGCTCCTGCTTCGCGCCGGCGACCAGCTCATCGAGGTCCAGCAGTACAGTGACCCCGCTCCACAACCCCGCCCGCTCGGCTACCTGCTGAGCGATGTCGGAATCCTGAACATCGCCCTCGGCTACCGCACCCGCGCGGCCTTCACTGAGGCCTTCACCCGCCTCATTGACAACGGCTACACCGCCAACGTCCAGCCCAACGACGAGGGGCCCTTCACCTCCTCCTACGTGAACGATGACCAGGGCTTCTCCCTCGAGATGTTCCATTGCGCCAAGGAGATCGACCAGTACCTCGGCTTCATGCCCGAGGGCACGTGGCGCTCCGCCACCGGGAGGCCGCCCCGCTAGGTGAACGGCCCCGCGAACCAGTCCGCGATCGCCTCCACCGCCTCGATGGCGGTGAAGCTGTCGAGCCACTTACCGCCGTGCAGGGCGTACTCCTGGAACACCTTGAGCGCCGTCAGCGGGATGAGCGCGAGGATGATGTTCCGCTTCGAGAACTCGAAGTCGGGCCGCCAGTGCGGCAGGCTCGCCACGAACAGGAACCACACCTCGAACACGTTGGGAACGGCCAGCAGCACGTACCGCTCCTCCGTGAACTCGAAGATCACGAACCCCACCAGCCGGAACAGGAACAACCCGATCGCCACGTTCCGCGCCGGCCCCACCCAGCGCCACGCCACCACCAGGAACGCCACCATGTAGACCTGGTCGAGCCACTTGTCGAACGCCTGGTAGTTGCTCACCCCGCCAAGGTCGAGCAGGTTCCGCAGGAACAGGTCGCTCAGGTCGATCAGGATCGCCGCCCAACCGCCCACGAACGCCCACTTGAACACCACCAGCGAGCCCAGCACGCGGACGACGGCGATGATCAGCTCTTCCAGGGACATGGCCGCCCCCTGTACAGGCCTTTCCGGCTGCTTCCGGACGCCCGCCTATACTACGGTTGCGGCCTTTCCGCTTGCAGGAGAGCCATGAAGAGCGAACCCCACGCCGGGAACCTCCTCGACGACGTCAACGCCCAGTTCGAGCGCGCCGCCGTCTACAGCGAGCACCCCCGCGGCCTCCTCGACCAGGTCAAGATGTGCAACGTCGTCCACCGCATGAGCTTCCCCGTGCGCGAGGACGACGGCTCCATCCGCGTCGTCGAGGCCTACCGCGCCGAGCACAGCTTCCACCGGCTCCCCACCAAGGGCGGCATCCGCTTCAGCCCCGATGTCACCGAGGACGAGGTCTGTGCCCTCGCCGGCCTCATGACCTACAAGTGCGCCATCGTGGAGGCGCCTTTCGGCGGGGCCAAGGGTGGCGTCTGCATCGACGCCCGCAACGAGAGTGAGGGCTTCCTCGAGCGCGCCACCCGCCGCTACGTGGCCGAGTTGAACCGCAAGAACATGATCGGTCCCGCCGTCGACGTTCCGGCCCCCGACTACGGCACCGGCGAGCGCGAGATGGCCTGGATCGTCGACACCTACACCGCCCTCAATCCCGACCAGCTCAACCCCTTCGCCTGCGTCACCGGCAAGCCCATCTCCCTCCACGGCATCTCCGGCCGCACCGAGGCCACGGGACGCGGCGTCGCCATCGGTATCGCCGAGGCCACCGACTCCGCCGAAGACATGGAGGCCGTCGGCCTCACGCGCGGCATCGAGGGCAAGCGCGTCATCGTGCAGGGGCTCGGGAAAGTCGGCTACCACGCCGCCCGCCTGCTCCAGGAAGCCGGCGCCCGCATCGTTGCGATAGCCGAGTACGACGGTGGCGTCGCCGCCGACGACGGCCTCGACGTCGAGGCCGTCCAGCGCCACCGCGCCGAGACCGGCTCCGTCCGCGGAGCCCCCGGAACCCGCACCATCGAGCACTCCCACCAAGTGCTCGAGCTCGACTGCGACATCCTCGTGCCCGCCGCCCTCGAGAACCAGATCACGGCCGACAACGCGCCCCGCATCAAGGCCCGCATCGTCGCCGAGGCCGCCAACGGCCCGACGGACAGCGCCGGCGACGCCATCCTCCGCGAGCGCGGCATCCTCGTCATCCCCGACCTCTTCCTCAACGCCGGCGGCGTCACCGTCTCCTACTTCGAGTGGCTCAAGAACATCCAGCACGTCTCCCCCGAGCGCCTCACCAGCCGCTACCAGGAGGTCGCCACCACCCGCGTCGTGAAGGCCCTCGAGGACGCCACCGGCGCCCACCTGAGCGATGTCGACTTCATGAAGGCCGTGAAGGGGCCCGACGAGATCGACCTCGTCGAAGCCGCTCTCGCCGACACCATCAGCCACGCCTACCACTCCGTCCACGAGAAGTGGAAGGCCCGCGCCATGCCCGACCTCCGCGTCGCCGCCTACACCCTCGCCATCGACCGCGTGGCCCAGTCCTACGCCGTCCAGGGCATCTTCCCCTAGGAGCCGCCGGCATGATCACCTTTGACGACATCTACCACGTCGGCATCATCGTCCCGCAGATGGAGGCGGCCATGGACGAGCTTGGCCGGCGCTTCGGCTGCGGCTGGCGCGACCCCTCCACCGCCACCGTCCGCGTTCGCGACGAGGGCGGCGACCGCATCCTCTCCCCTCGCGTCACCTTCTGCGACCGCAGCACACCCATCGCCCTCGAGCTCATCGAGGCCATCCCCGGCACCGTCTGGCACGTGGGCGAACGCTCTCAGCTCCACCACTTCGGCCTCTACGTCGACAGCGTCCAGGCCGCCATCGACGAGCTCGGCCCCGGCATGACCC
>JAJDUR010000120.1 GCA_022826585.1 Dehalococcoidia bacterium | reverse complement strand
TGTCGTCCAGCTGGTAGTACTCGCCCTCGAAGGTGACGGGGCCCTCGGTATCGAAGAGGAGGCGGATGACCTGGACGGCCTCCTCGAGGCGGTCGAGGCGCTCCTTGAGGGAGGGGAAGGTCCAGCCGAAGGCAGTGTGCTCGCGCTCGAACCAGGCGGCGCCGATGCCCACGTTCATGCGGCCGCCGGACATGTCGTCCATGGTCGCGATCATCTTGGCGACGAGGGCGGGGTTGCGGTACGTGTTGCCGGTGACGAGCGTGCCGAGGCGGACGCGCTCGGTGGTGGCGGCGAGGCCGGCGAGGAGGGCGTAGGCCTCGAAGGTGGGGATCTCGTTGCCGAGGTTGGGGACGGGCGGGAAGAAGTGGTCGTAGACCCAGAGGCTGGACCAGCGGCCCGCATCGACGGTGCGGGCGACGGCGGAGATGTCCTGCCAGCTGGTGGAGTTGTTGTGGAGCTGGGCGCCGATCTGCATGTCGCCCTCCTGTGGAGTGGGGCGAGTCTACAGGGGGTCCGAGGGGCGTATGCTCGCGGGCATCACGAGGCGGCCCCGGGCCTGCCGCGGTCCGCCACCAGGAGGACCGCCATGGGCGTCTCCCACACCGTTTTTCTCAGCTTCAAGGAGGGCGCCGACGAGGACGCCATCCAGGAGTTCTGGGACAAGCTCGACGAGTTTCCCTCGAAGAAGCCGGGGCTGCGGCGCTGGATCTCGGGGAAGCCGGGGAACTACTACCCGATCTCGAGCGACGCGTACGACCTCGCCTTCTCGGTAGAGGTGGACTCGCCGGCGGCGATGGTCGACTACGCGAAGCACCCGTTCCACATGGACGCGGCGGCGCTGATGGGGCCGATCGTCGAGGACGTGCTGGTGGTGGACTTCGAGTTCACGGCCGTGCAGCAGAGCGCCATCGCCTACAGCATGCCGCGCGAGGGCGACGACAACGTGGCCATCGCGCACGTGACCTGCCTGGCGTTCAAGGACGACGCGAGCGAGGAGGACATCGAGGAATTCACGCTCGCGCTCGACCGCTTCCCGCGGGAGAAGCCGTTCATCCGGCGCTGGATCCTGGGGAAGCCGGGGCCGTACTACGGTTCGGCGACGGATCGGTTCGACCTGGTGTTCATCGCCGAGGTGGACTCGATCGAGGCGATGGAGGCATACGCGCGGCATCCGTTCCACACGGAGGTGGTGGGGCCGATGCTGGGGCCGATCATGAAGGACGTGCTGGTGGTCGACTACGCCTACTCGGCGGGTGATCGAGAGCGCCGTCGACTACGCGCAGATCATTCCGTACCGGTAGGGGGCCGGCTCAGGGGTAGCGGTACTCGCGCAGGGGCCGCCAGAGCCTCCAGATGAGGAGGGTGGCGCCGAAGGCGAGGAACGCGCCGAGCAGCATCGTGGCCCGCTCGCCGATCCACTCGGACCAGAGGCCGACCCAGAGCGTGCCGATGTTGTTCGCGGTGACGGCCGCGAGCACGAGGAAAGCGCTGGCGCGCCCGCGCATGTGATCGGGAGTGGTGAGCTGCACGGTCGTCTGGCGGACGGCCACCGTGACGGCGTCGGCGAGGCCGATGAGGGCGATGGTGATGGCGCCCGCCCAGAGCACGGTGACATTCGAGAAGAGGAGGAGAGCGACCGCGTAGCCGAGGGAAGCGTAGATGACGAGCATCCCCTTGGAGCGGTAGCCGGCGAAGAAGATTGCGCCGAACGAGCCGGCGACGGCTCCGGCGCTGTTCGCCGAACCGAGGAGGCCCGCGGCGCCGGCCCCTCCCTTGAAGAGTCCCTTGGCGATGACGGGAAGGATCTCGCGGTAGAAGGAGACGACGGTGATGCCGATATCGAGGAGGAAGAGGCCGGGGAGGATGGGGTGGCGGACCACAAAGAGGAAGCCCTCCCAGACGCGGCGCACGGTCGAGCCCTCGGGGCGCTGCTCGACCTGGCCGCGGGCGCGGATGAGGAGGGGCAGGAGGGCGGCGGGGGCGGTCGTGCCGGCGGACACGAAGAAGGCGGCGGTGAGCCCGAACCACTCGGCGACGGCGGCGAAGAGGAGCGGGGCGAGGATGGAGCCCGCGTTCATCGTGGCCGTCTCGCCGGTGATGGCGAGCATGAGGTGGCGACGGGGGACGACGGTGGGGGTGAGGGCGGCGGCGGCCGGCTGCGAGACGACCTGCGTGGCGGCGGTGATGCCGATGGCGACGTAGACCTGCCAGACGGTGAGCAGGTCGGCGGCGGCGAGGAGCCCGAGCGCGAGGAGAACGGCAAAGGTGACGGCGTGGGCCACCGCCACGAGGTGCTTGCGGTTCATGTAGTCGGCGAGGGCGCCTCCCCAGAGGAGGGCGGGGATCTGGACGACAAGCTGGACGCCGCCGATGAAGCCGAGGAGGGCGGCGGAGTCGGTCTGCTCGAGGAGCCACTGGGCGGTGACGAGGATGCGCATCCAGCGGGAGACGATGGTGGCGAGGCCCGTCGCCCAGAGGTAGCGGTAGTCGCGGAAGGTGAAGGCGGCCCAGGGCCGCAGGCTCTGCGGCCCCTCGTCCTCGATCTCGACCTGGTCCGTGGGCGGCTGGGTCAGCTGTCGGCGCCCTCGACTGCCGCGCCCTCATCGAGGAGGCGGAGGATGGTGGTGGCGAGCTCGCGAGCGTCCTCGGGCGTGAGCTCGACCGCGACGCGAGCGCCGGTGCCGAGCGCCTCGTTCACGAAGTCGAGGTTGAGGGCGTGCTCGCGCTGGAGGTGGAAGGGGTGGTCGAAGGAGACGTAGGTCTGGGCGATGGGGAACCACCGATCTTTGGACTTGCCGCTGCCGGCGACCTGGACCTTCTCGGCGATCATGGTGCACATGGCGTTTCTTCCTTCCCTCTAGCCCAGGTGCCGGTCGAGGAAGTCCCAGAGCTTCTGCCAGCCGTCGACGGCGGCCTCGGCGGCGTAGGCCTGGGGGTAGTTGTAGTAGAAGAAGCCGTGCCCGGCGTTGGGGTACATGTGGAACTCGTAGTCCTTGCCCTCTCGCTGGAGAGCGGCCTCGTGTTCGGCGACCTGCTCGGGGGTGGGGCTGACGTCGTTCTCGCCGAAGAGGCCGAGGAGCGGCGCGCTC
This sequence comes from Dehalococcoidia bacterium, assembly GCA_022826585.1. Taxonomy (GTDB): domain Bacteria; phylum Chloroflexota; class Dehalococcoidia; order Tepidiformales; family Tepidiformaceae; genus UBA2991. The sequence continues at coordinate 16,456 of JAJDUR010000120.1, read as the reverse complement.
AGGTCGGCGGTGTAGTCGATGGGGGCGACGGGCTGGCGCTCGGAGAGGTTCTCCGGGGGCATGACGACGTTGCCGCCCCAGCAGTCGACGACGGCGTCGACGCCCTCGCTCGAGCGGCAGCCGACGAGGAAGGAGTGGCGCCCGCCGGAGCAGGTGCCCATGACGCCGACCTTGCCGGTCACGTAGGGGAGGGAGCGGAGGTACGCGATGCAGCCGTCGGCATCGCCGACGACGCGGTCGTCGGGGGCGCCGCCCTCGGCGCGGACCTTGGCGGCGACGTCCTCCGGCTCGCCGTGGCCGTCGCGGTAGTAGAGGTCGGGGCAGATGGTGACGTAGCCGTGGTGGGCGTAGCGGCGGGCGGTCTCCTTGTACCACTCGTCCCAGCCGGGGATGTGGTGGAGGAGCAGCATGGCCGGGAACGGCCCCTCGCCCAGGGGGCGGGCGAAGTAGGCGTAGATGGAGTCGCCGCCGTCGCCCTGGACGGTGATGGTCTCGGCGATCAGGCCTTCGTAGGCGCGGGTGTCGGTCATGGGGAGCCTCCTGCTGTGGTGGGGCGAATCCTACGGGGCGAAGGGAGGGGTGGGGGAGGGCGTGGGGGAGGCGGGATGCGGTAGGCTGCGCGGGCCAGCGAGGAGGACGACATGGGAGCACCGACGGTTGAGGACTACACCGCCCTGCGACAGGTGGCGGAGCGCTACGTGGACGCGGTCAACCGCTTCGATCCGGAGGCCTGGGGCTCGACGTGGGCGCCGGACGGGACGTGGATCACGCGAACGGCACGCGAAGGGCGCGACGAGATCGTGGCCGACTGGACGCGGATCATGGCGAGCATCCCGAACGTGTACATGCACGTGTACTCGGGCGTGATCGACGACGTCACGGGCGACACGGCGACGGGGCGCTGGTACATGGGGGAGTTTCTGAACCGCGAGGCGGGCCGCACGATGAACTCGCTCTGCTACTTCGATACGTACACGCGCATCGACGGGCAGTGGTACATCCAGACGCGGCGGCTGGAGGCGCTCTACCGGGGGCCGGCGGACCTGAGCGGGGAGTGGGGCAAGCTCTCGGTGTGAGGCGGCGGGACCCCATTCCGCTCGCCTAGAATCGATCCATGGCCGACGGGGACCAGCCCGGGGAACTCCGCCCGAGGGAGGGCGCGGGGGCGACCTCGCGGCTGCTCGAGGAGCTGCTGGCGCAGGGCACGCCGGTGGCGGAGATCGCGGTCCGGCTGGGGATCAGCGTTCCCGACGCGCACGCGCGGATCGGGCTGGCGGGGGGCGGTGAGCCGGGAGCCGAACCGGGCCAGTCGGGAGGCCTGCCGCCGAGTCTGGCGCGGCAGGCTGGCCCCGGGGCGGGAGGGTCGCAGACAGGGAGGGGCAGGGGATTCCCAGGCGGGGGGACGGCCCCGAAGCAGACGCCCCCGCCCGAGCCGCGCCGGGGACTCTCGAGGCGGGCGTTCCTGGCGCTTGCGAGCGCGGGGGTGGCAGGGCTGGCGGCGGGGGGCGCGTTCTTCGCGACGCGGGGATCGGAGGAGGCGGACACGGTCGCCCGACCGGCGCGGCCGGTGCCCGTGCCGCCGACGCTCACGCCGGTGCCGCCGCCGCTGGCGGCGCTGCAGCCCGCGACGGGTGTGTTCCGGGAGATCGCGCTTGAGCCGGGGGAGCCGCTGAGGGAGGAGCAGGGCATCTTCTTCATGGGGACGCGGGGCGATGGGGCGGGCAGCGTGAGGGGCTGGCAGCTGACGGAACCGGGCGGCGAGGCTCCCGCCTATCGCGCCAGCAAGGACGGCCGGTTCGTGGCGACCGGGAGCGCGATCCACGACCGGACCTCGGGACAGTCGTGGGTCTGGCCGGAGGAGGAACTGCGGCTGGTGGGGTTCTCGCAGGACGCGGCGTTGTTCGAGTTGCTGAAGGAGCGGCAGAGCAAGGCCAACGTGAGGACGGGACGGTACGTCCTGACGGACGGAAACCTGGAGGAGCGGGCGGTGTTCCCCCTCTCGGGGGAGCCTCTTCCGACGATCCCGGTCATGTTCGAGCCCGGGGGCAAGAGGGCGTTCCTGGCGCTCGACCAGAACGGCCGCTACCCCGCGCTCTTCCTCCTGGACGGCACGAGGGGAGAGGCGAGGGCCGTGCTCGCGCCGCGGCAGCCGACGGCGTTGCGGCGCGCCATCCTGCATGCCCCCACGGCCCTTGCGGACAGAACGGGGATCCTGATGCCGTACTCGTACTGGCCCCTGCGCCCGCAAGGGATAGGGTATGGGGTGTTCGCCACGTTCGTGGCGCGCTTCGGGTGGGCGGGCGAACGCCAGAGCGTCGCGCGGGTACGCGTGGACCGGGTGTTCGTCTCCCCGGACGGAGCGTACATGGCTGGTGAACGGGTGCTTCACATTCCGGAGTCCAGGCCACCCGCCTACGAGGAGACGAGCACGGTGATCGTGATCGACGGGAAGACCGGAGGGAACCTCTTCCGCATCCGCTCGGCGCGGCTGAACTACGGCGACGAGCTCGCCGGCTCCCGCTGGCTGTCGGACTCTTCGGGGCTGGTGGTCCAGAGCCGCATCGGGGGCAAGCTGGGCTACAGCATCGTCGACACGGAGGGGTCGCGCCTGGAACCGCTGCCCGACCCGCCGAGGCGCTCGGATGAGTGGTTCACGCATCCGGACATCCGGGGAGGGGTGGCCAGTCCCGACGACCCGTCGCTGATCTCGTTCGGGCGCACCGATGTCTACGACCGGGCGTCCGGGCGCTGGACATCGATGGCGCCGGAAGCGGGCGCTCCCGCCCACCTCGAGCCCTGGACGGACACGGGCGGGGAGATGGTGCTGGCCCTGCCGCATCAACCACACCGCGTGATCCCGTTGCTGGCGGACATCGAGGAGACGCACATCGAGCACACCAGCTCCCTGGCCGGGACGAGCTCGTGAGGGCCGTGCAGGAGGCGGAGGCCGCGTGAGCCGGGAGCCGTTCTTCCAGTGGTTGAAGGCGCGCTCGCCCTTCCTGTGGGTGCTGGTGACGCCGATCGCGACGCTTCCCCTGAGCGCGCTCCTGCTGTTCACGCTGGGCGGCGAGCACGACGCAGTGGAGCTGGGGCTGCCGGCGGGAGAGCTGTGCCGCTTCGAGGGGCTGCTCGCGCAGACCTGCTTCTACTACTTCGACTTCTGGCGCACCTGGCTCCTGCTGGCCATTCCCGGGGCGCTCAACCTGCTGGTGGTGCTCTGGGTGCTGCAGCGCAACGGGTACGTGCGGGTGGCGGCGGTGATCGCCCTGCTGCTCGGCCTCGTGCGCTCGCTGGTGGTGCCAATGGCGGCTATCGCGGTCTCGCACTTCGCCCTGTACAGCGACGGAGGCCTGTACCTCCAGGGCGAGATCATCGCGGGGGGAGGTGTGGGGGACATCGACCCGCCATCGGCGGAGCGGGCGCTGCGACAGCTGCTGACGGCGGCGTGGATCGGCGGGGGCGTCGCCTGGGCGGTGACGCTGGTGGTGTGGCGAGCCTACGAGCCGATCATGGCGCGTTACTGGCGCAGTCTTGATCCGCCCTGGGGCCCGCGCCCCGACGAGCCGAAGCGCTGGACGGGGTTCCTCCACCGCGGGTAGCGAGCCTCCCGACGGGAACGGCATGGACGGAATGGGCGTGATTGGGAACTTCTGGCGCCGGGCGGGGGGCTGGTCTCCGCTCCAGTGGCTGCTGGTGACGCCGGTGGTGACGCTGCCGCTGAGCGCGCTACTCGTCTTCACGATGGGGGGCGAACTGGACGGGGCGTCACTGGGCCTGGTCGAGGTGGAGTGGACCAGGGAGAACCGGCAGCTCGACCGGACCCACTACTTCTACTACGACTTCTGGCTCACCTGGGGGCTGCTCGCGGCGCCGGGCGCTCTGAACCTGCTGGCGGTGCGGTGGCTGTTCCACGAGCTGACGTACGTGCGGCTGGCAGCGGGGGTGGGGCTGGTGCTGGCGTTGCTGCGGACGTTCATCGTGCCGGTGGTCTCGATGGTCTGGGTGTCCGCCGACGTGCTCAACCATGACAGCGGGCTCCTCATCCGGGTGCCGGTGGGAGAGGCAGGGAGGCACATCGACCCTTCTCCCCTGGAGGCCACGCTGACCCTGCTGATCACGGCCTGGACGGCGGGGCTGGGGATGTGGCTCTTGACGTTCGCGATCCAGCAAGGGTATGAGCCCTTGATGGCCCGCTTCTTCCCCGGGCTGGCGCCGCCCCGCGAGCGTTCCGAAGAGGAGCAGGGGAGCTGGGGCGGCTTCTTCGGGAAGCGCGGGAGTCGCGGAGGGAGTCCGGAGTGACCACGATCGGCAAGGTGCGGGAACGGATCGCGAGGCAGTCGCCCCTCGCCTGGATCCTGGTGACGCCGATCGTGACGGTGCCCCTGACGGCGCTGATCGTGTTCGCCTTCGCGCAGGACATCGACGCGCGGTCGCTGGGCCTGCCGATCTGGAGAAACGACGCCGTTCCGGCAAGGCTCTACTACTTCGACTTCTGGCCCACGTACCTGCTGGTAACCCTGCCGGGTGTCCTGAACCTGCTGGTGGTCCTGTGGCTCTTCCAGCGCAACGGCTACGTGAGGATAGCGGCGGGATTCGCGCTCGTGCTGGGTTTCGTGCGGAGCTTCGTCGTGGTGCTGGTCTTCTTCGCGATCGCGCAGTCCGACGTGATAAGCCACGAGGGTGGCCTGCTCATCCGCATGGAAGTGGAGAACCGGGGAATCATCTCGCTCGGGGACCACTCGCCGGGGACCGCGCTGCTCCGCCTGCTCTCCACGACGTGGCTGTTCGGCGTGTTCGCGTGGGCGGTGACGGTGCTGGCCTGGGGCCTCTACAACCTCGTCATGGATCGGCTCCTGCCGCACCTCAAGCCACCGAAGCGGCAGCAAGCCGGGGAGCCCCGGAGCTGGAGCGGCTTCTTCGAGGGGCGCTAGCGGGGAGGGATGGGGTAATTCGCCGCCTGCCCTCCTAGAATTCGGGCATGCCCGGCGAGGAAGGTCCAGAGCGCGCCGGCCCGCTCGCACGACTAATCAACCGTTCGCCGTTCCAGATCCTGTTGCTCACGCCGATCGTGTCGCTGCCGCTGAGCGCGATCCTGTTATTCGTGCTCGCGGGTGAGCTCGATGCCGGGGCGCTCGGCCTCGCGGAGCGGGAGTACCGGAGCCTGATACGGGGGGACCCGGGAACCTCCGTCCACTTCTTCTACTTCGATTTCTGGGTTGTCTGGCTCCTGCTGATGCTTCCGGGGCTCCTGAACCTCGGTCCGATCCTGTGGTTCTTCCACCGCCTCGCCTACGTGCGAGTGGGAGCAGCCGTTGCGCTCTTGCTGGGGGCGCTACGGTCGTTCCTCGTACCCATGCTGGCGGTCGCCATCGGGTCGGCTGAGGTGGTTAGCGAGCCGAAGCTGGTCCTCCAGATTCCCCTGGAGGAATCAGGATTGGTGCTGAACCCCACCGGGGACCTGGCGGATGTCGCGAAGCTGCGCATCCTGACAACCGCCTGGACAGCGGGACTCGTGATGTGGCTGGTGACGTTCGGGCTGTATCACGGCTTCGAGCCGCTGATGGCGCGCCTCGCGCCCAACCTGGCGCCGCTTCGCAGGCGGCGAGCCGGTGAACCTCGGAGCTGGGGCGGCTTCTTCGAGGGGCGTTAGCGGGTGGGGTCGAGCATGACCTTGATCACGCCGTCGTCGCGCTTGTCGAAGATCTCGTAGCCGCGGGGGCCGTCGGACATGGGCAGGTGGTGGGTGAAGACGCGCTCGGGGTGGATCTTGCCTTCCTGGAGGAGGGGGACGAGCTCGGGCCAAGCGTACTGGGGCGAGACGAGGCCGACGCGATAGGTGAGGTCCTTCCCGAAGAGGGCCATGAGGTTGACGGTCATCTCGGGGTCGGTGGTGGCGCCGACCTGGGAGAGGGTGCCGCCGTGGGCGAGCACGCCGAAGGCGATGCGCACGGTCGCCTGGGGGCCGGCCGCCTCGATCACGTGCTGGCAGCCCTTGCCGCCGGTCTGGTCGAGCACCGCCTCGACGGGGTCGACCTGGCTCGCGTCGATGGGGATGGCGCCGAGGCGCTCGGCCTCCTCGAGGCGGTGGCCGACCTGGTCGATGGCGAACACCTTCGAGGGGCCGAAGAGGAAGCTCGTCTCGAGGGCCATCTGGCCGACGGGGCCGGCGCCGACGACGGCGACGGTTCCGCCGGGCTGGATTCCGGCGCCGCGGACGCCCTTGTAGCCGGTGGGGAGGATGTCGGTGAGGAGGACGGCCTGCTCGTCGGTGACGCCGTCGGGGATGGGGAGGAGGGAGGAGTCGGCGGCGGGGACAGCGATGGCCTCGGCCTGGCCGAGGTTGAGCACGCGGGTCTCGCTGTTGGCGCAGCGGGCGGTGAGGAGGGCCTGGCAGTTCTCGCAGCGGCCGCAGCCGACAACGGCGGAGACGGCGACGTGATCGCCGGGGCGGACGGAGCGCACCTCGGGGCCGACCTCGACGACCTCGCCGATGGCCTCGTGGCCCATGGTGGAGCCGATGCGCTCCTCGTTGACGGGGCCGTGGTAGCCGTGCAGGTCGGAGCCGCAGATGGCGAAGCTGGTGGTGCGGACGAGGGCGCCATCGGGGGCGGGAACCCGGGCGTCGGGCACGTTCTCGAGCTCGATGCGCTTGTGGCCACGGTAGACGAGCGCTCGCATGGCAGTCCTCCTCGCGCCGGGGAGGCCGGCGCGGCAACGGTGTCGGGCAACCTTACCGTTTCGGGGCGGCGGGAGGGGGCGCGTGAACGGCGATCGGGAGACTGCTCGTGTATCCTGCCCCGCGCCCCCCGGAGCCGCGTACGGGCGGTGAACGCGGGGCAAAGGAGACAAGCGCGTGACTGACGAACTGACCTTCGGATGGGTATCCCCGGTGATCGGCCTGCCCGACAGCGACCACGAGCCGATCGTGATGTACCAGGAGCGGAACATCCTGCCGACGGCGTTCCAGCACTTCGATTGCGTGTGGCTGGCGGACCACTTCTACGGGTTCGCGAACGAGAACGACCCCTTCCTGGAGTCGTGGACGACGATGACGTGGCTGGCGGCGAAGTTCCCGACGGTGAAGCTGTGCCACCACGTGATGGGGCAGGGCTACCGCAACCCGGCGCTGACGGCGAAGATGGCGGCGACGCTGCAGGCGCTCTCGGGCGGGCGCTTCATCCTCGGCATCGGGGCCGGCTGGCGGGGGGAGGAGTTCGAGCGCTACGGCTACGAGTTCCCCTCGACGGCGACGCGCATCCGGCAGCTGGAGGAGACGATCCAGATCTGCCGGCTGATGTGGACTGAGGAGTCGCCGAGCTTCGAAGGGCGCTACTACACGATCAAGGACGCGAAGGCGCCGCCGCGGCCCGACCCGATGATCCCGATCATGGTGGGGGCCCAGGGCGAGCAGCTCTCGCTGCCGATGGTGGGACGCCAGGCGGACGGCTGGAACACGTTCTGGTGGCCGACGGAGGAGTGGGAGGAGAACTGGACGCGGAAGCGGGACATCGTGCTCAAGTCGGCGGAGGAGGCGGGGCGCGACCCCTCGGACATCACGATCAGCGTGACGCGCGAGGTCGGGCTGCCGAACAACAGCCAGGAGTCGGAGGCGTGGCGCGAGGTGCTGGAGCGCTTCCGCGAGCTGGGCGTGCGGCACTTCACGTGCGACTTCGGGCACCCGACCTCGACGGAGCCGGTGCTCCGCTTCGTGGAAGAGGTGATGAACCCGATGCGGGAGGCGTAGCGGAACGCTGCGCCGGCGGGCTAGCTGGTCTTGCTGAAGCGGCGCATGTCCGGGGGGCCGGCCATGTAGTCGCCCAGGCTGGGGCCGCCGCGACTGCCCGCGTTCGCGAGGTGGGCGTTCAGGTCCTCGTCGCTTTCCCACTCCTCGACCATGGCGAAGACGGTGGGGTCCTCGTTGTCCTGCCAGAGCTCGTAGCGGATGCAGCCCTTCTCCTGCTGGCTGGGGGCGACGACGAACTCGTTCGCGACGCGGGCGAACTCATCGGTCTTGTCGGCCTGGATGGTGAAGCGGGCAACGACTCCGACGGTGGGCATGGGTGCTCTCCTGCGCGTATCTGCGGCGGGCGCATCGTAGAGGACGCCGGCGGGAACGCGCATCCCGGCCCATCGCCATTGACGTGCGGGCGGGGCAATGCCACCATCGCGACACGGAATATTCCCTGCGATCAGGACCACGAGGGAGGGGACTGCATGGTCACCCAGAATCAAGAAATGCCGATGACCCCGCTGGAGCGAGTGGACGAGCCGGACATGGGCACGGGCCTCATCGACCAGACCCGTTACACCGACCCCGAGTTCGCGAAGCTCGAGTGGGAGCGGATGTGGACGAAGACCTGGAACATCGCCGGGGCACTGTGCGACATCCCCGAGGTGGGGGACTACTTCACGCACACGCTGGGGCGGGAGTCGTTCATCTTCATCCGCACGGGCGAGGACGAGATCAAGGGCTACTACAACATCTGCCCGCACCGCGGCAGCCGCCTGCGCCCGAGCGTGGGCCTGGGCCACGCGGAGCAGCTCCAGTGCCCCTTCCACCTGTGGACGTTCAACATCGAGGGTGAGCTGCACACGGTTCCCGACCGGCAGCACTTCGTGAACGGCATTCCCGAGCAGAAGCAGCACCTGGCCGAAGTGCGCGTCGCCACCTGGGGCCCGTTCGTGTTCTTCAACATGGACGACGAAGCGGAGTCGCTGACCGATTTCCTGGGCGTGATCCCGTCGCACCTCGACCCGTACCACTTCGAGGAATACCACCTGGTGCAGGACTACCAGCTGATCTGGGACTGCAACTGGAAGTTCGCAGTAGACCAGTTCGCGGAGATCTACCACCTGCCGGCGCTGCACCCGCAGCTGATCGAGTGGTGGGACACGGCGGGGACGCCGTTGGACGTGTACGACGGGGGCCGGCACAGCCGCCAGCTCATCCGCCAGGGCTACCCGGACGGGGGCGCCTGGACGGACGAGATGGCGCGCCGCCACGGCTACACGGACAAGGAGATGATCACCGACTCGCAGTGGCAGCAGCTGGCGGCGGTCGGGATCGAGCAGGACGAGTTCGAGGGCGGCGTGAACGACGTTCGCCCGGCGATCATCGAGGCGCGGCGCGATCTGTACGAGCAGATGGGCGTGGACGTCTCGGCGCTACACGGCGAGCAGCTGATCGACGACTACCACTACATGATCTTCCCGAACATCACGCTGAACATCGGGGGCACGTCGCTGACGTACTTCCGGGCGCGCCCGCATCCGACGGACCCGAACCTCTGCCTCTGGGACTACCAGACGTACGTGCGGCTGCCGGAGGGCACGCCGATTCCGCCGCGCCCGGCAACGGTGCGGGGGTCGGCGCACGAGGTCGAGGTGTTCGAGGCGCTGGCGCAGGACATGGCGCAGGCGCAGATCGTGCAGGAGTCGTACCACTCGCAGGGGTTCAACGGCATCCTGCTGAACAGCGAGGAGCGCCGCGTCCGGGCGATGCATTACGCGCTGGAGCAGTACCTCTTCGGCCCGGACCGCTAGGGTTCAGAGGCGGCGCTCACTTCGCCGTGCTGGCGTAGTGGAGGACCGCGCTGGCGAGCAGGCCGGAGCGGGATTCACCCTCGCGGGCGGCAACTTCGTCCGCGATGGCGAGAACCCGCGCGGGCATGGTGACGTTGATGCGAACGGCCTTGCCCGAGAGTTTCGCGAGGTCGACCTCGACAAGCGCCCAGACTCCATCGGCGTAGGCGGCATCCGCCTGGTGGATCTCCAGCGGGCGCTGCTCGGGGACTGGCTGTCCCTCCATGAGCAGGGTCTCGATGTGGCTGGCAATCGCCTCGGGCGCCAGATCGAGTGCTTCCTCAATGGTGTCGCCCGCTGAGAAGCAGCCGGGCAGATCGGGGACGGTGACCCCGTAGCTGCTGCCCTCGTCGTGGTGAATCACGATCGGGTACCGCATTATTTGTCCCTCCAGTCCCATCCCGCTTGCCGAAAGATGTTGCGCAGCGTGCCGGTCGGGATGTCCTTGCGTGGGTGCTGGATCGTCGTGACGCCGGGTCGGTCCGGATGCACGAAGTTGTGGTGGCTCCCTCGCACGTTGCGGAGCATCCAGCCGTCTTGTCGCAGGCGGCGGATGATCTGCCTGCTATCCACGTGTGTATTCTACACACCCTCTCGGCGTCGCCAGTCGGGTGCCCATCGCGATCCTTGCGGACCCTTCCTCCTTTAGCGAGGAATGACCGGGAGGGTGACGTGCGAGGGGTGCTGGGCGTCGTGGAGGATGGTCTGAGCGGCGGGCACGAGGGTGCTCTCGCTCTCGACGGGGGTGCCGGTGTTGGGGTTGCGATCGAAACGCGGGAAGCAGGATGAGCTGATCTCGATGCGGATCCGGTGGCCGGCGAGGAAGACGTGGCTCGTGGCCCAGAGGTCGATCTCGTAGCGGTAGGCCTGACCGGGGGTCAGGAGCGTCGGGTTGCTGGCCGAGTCCCGGTAGCGGGCGCGGATCATGCCGTCCTGGAGGTTCTGGGCATAGCCGTCGGGGTAGACGTCGACGAGCTTGGCGGTGAAGTCGGTGTCGACGGCGGAGGTGGCGGCCCAGAGGGTGACGCGCAGCGGTCCGGTGACCTCGAGGTCCTCGGCGAGGACCTCGCTGCTGTAGACGAGCACGTCGTCGCGCACCTCGGCGGGGCGCTGGTCGAAGGCGCCGCGGGCGATGATGAGGTTGTTGCCGCCCAGGCTGGGGACGGGGTCGTTGGGGTCGTAGACGAAGCGGTCGGGGGGCTCGATGGCGGGCGCCTCGGGGCTGAGAGTTCCATCGCCGTTGAGGCTGTTGGCGGAGCCGCCGCTGTGCAGGTACCAGGGGGTGTATTCGGTGCGGGCGAGGGGCCATTCCTGCTCGTCGCGCCAGCGGTTCTCGCCCATGACGAAGATGCGGACGGGGGCTTCGTCCATGATCCCGGTGTCCTCGCCCTTGAGCCAGTGGCCGAACCAGCGCTTCTGCCAATCCATGAAGTCGATCTCGGCCTCGGGACCGAAGTCGAGGTCGCCGGTGCCGCCGCTCTCCGGAAGGGAGTAGCCAATGTGGCCCCAGGGGCCGACGAGGAGGCGTTGCTTGCCGCGGGCGTTGGGGCCGCCCAGGGCGTTGATTCCCTCGAAGCCGGAGAGGGTGCCCTCGAGGAAGATGTCGTACCAGGAGCCGAAGTGGAGCATGGGCATGTCGACGGTATGGAAGCCGCGGCGGCAGTTAATCTCGTGCCAGAAGGGGCCGTCGTCGGGGTTGTTGAGGTAGTCGCCGAAGTAGGGAGCGCTGTCCTTCATGCGCTCGATCCAGTCGGTGAGGGGGACGTGGGCGTAGCCCTCGGGGGTGAGGGGCTGGGCGAAGAAGCCGTGCTCCTCGGGGGGATCGAGGTAGCCCTCGAGGGTGTCCATCTCCTCGCCGGTGAGGCCCTTGCGCTCGAGCGTGTTGCGGCCCTTGAGGAGGGAGTAGGGCACCATCCAGCCGTGCTCCAGGGCGCCGCCGGCGTGGCGGGTCCAGCTCTGGCGGTGGTCGGCGGTGCCGGAGACGGGGGCCATCGCCTTCAGGTGGGGCGGGGAGTGGGGGGCGAGCTGGTACTGGTCGGCGCCGAGGTAGGACTGGCCGATGGTGCCGATCTGGCCATCGCACCAGGACTGTTCGGCGAGCCACTCGACGGTGTCTTAGCCGTCGGGCCCCTCGTAGAGGTGGGGCGTGTAGTCGCCCTCGGAGCCGAAGCGTCCGCGGCAGTCCTGGGTGACGTAGGCGTAGCCGAGGGGCAGCCAGAAGTCGATGCCGGTGCCTTCGCGGCCCGTCGTCCGGCCGTAGGGGGAGCGCGTGAGGAGGGTGGGGAAGGGGCCGGGGCCGGCGGGGCGGTAGATGTCGCACTGCAGCTGGACACCGTCGCGCATCGGGATCATGACGTTTTCTTCGACGGTCACGTCCATACCAAACATCTCGGTCATGGCTCTCCCCCTGGCGCCAGTCTGTGACGGCGGGGGCAGCGTACACGAACGCAGGGGAGGCTTGCGGAATCAACCTTCGGGGGCGGCGCCCTCGATGAACTCGTCGGGGGTGGCCATGAACTTGAGGCGGCAATCGAGGGAGCAGAAGTAGTACCAGCGGCCCCGGTAGAAGCGCTTGGCGCCGGTCCCGCTGGCGCGTTCGGGGGCGCCGCCGGGGACATGGCCCGTGACGGCGTCGACGTCGCCTTCGGCGACCTCGCGGCCGCAGACGAGGTCTACTGCCAGGGCCGCACCTCGTCGATGGTGTCGGCGGCGAGCCGGAGGCACTCGTCGGCGCTGCCCCAGGCGAGGGCGCGCTCCTTGCCGTGGCGGCTGAAGAAGTGGAGGTCGTACTCCTCGGTGTAGCCGATGCCGCCGAAGAGGATGTGGGCCTGCATGGTTACCTCGGTGGCGGCGCGCGAGGCGAGGGCCTTGGCCTTGGCCACCTGGCGGTCGCTGGCGATGGCCTGGTCGAGGCGCCAGACGGCCTGGTAGGTGAGGAAGCGGGCGCCGAGGGTCTGCGTGGCCATGTTGGCGCAGTGATGCTGCACGGCCTGGAAGGAGCCGATGGGCCGCCCGAACTGGACGCGCATGCCGACGTACTCGACGGTCATATCGAGGGCCTGCTGGGCGTTGCCGACGCACTGGACGGCGCAGAGGGCGCGGCCGGCGTTGCGGAGGAAGCGGAGGGCATCGGCGCCACCGGCGCGGCGCGCGGGAGCGCCGCTGTAGGTGCAGTGCGCTACCGGGGTACGGGCGATGGTGCTGAGCGACTCCGTCGCGACGCCCTCGCCTCGGGCGTCGACGAGGTAGAGGGCGGGCTCGCCGTTCTCGGTGGCCTCGACGAGGTGGTGGGTGACATCGGCGCCGTAGTCGACGAAGCGGCGCTCGCCCGTGAGGGCGCCGCCCTCGACGCGCGGAGAGGCGCCGTTGGCGGGGGTGGCGCCCTGGAGGGCGGGGGCGATGGTGATGGTCCCGCCGATGACGCCGCGCACGACCTCGTCGGCGAGCGACTCGTCGGCGTGGCGCTCGATGGTGAGGGCGGAGGCGGTCGTCTCGAGGAAGGGGATGATGCAGGCGCGGCGGGTCAGCTCCTCGAGGACGACGGCGGTGTCGGTGAGCTCGCCGCCTTCGCCCCCGTGGGCCTCGGCGAAGGGAAGGGCGAGGAAGCCCGCGCCCTGGAGGTAGTCCCAGAGGGCCCGGTCGGAGCCGCCCTCGCGCTCGAACTCGCGGATGCGGTCGAAGGGCACCTCGTTGGCGAGGTAGTCGCGGAGGGAGTCACGGAGGAGTCGCTGGGTCTCGCTGAGGGTGGTGTCCATGTGGTGCTCGCTAGCGGGGGAGGCCGAGGCCGCGCCGGGCGATGATGTCGCGCTGGACCTCGTTGGCGCCGCCGCCGAAGCGCTGGATGGGGGAGGCGCGGTAGGTGCGTTCGAGCTCGCCGTCGAGCGGCGCCAAGCCGTCGGCCTCCTCGGTGAGGGCGCCCTCGCGGCCGAGGAGGTCCATGGCGACGTTGCTGATGTGGTAGCGCAGCTCGGAGGTCCAGATCTTCGACATGGAGGCTTCCATGGTGGGGGTATCGCCGGCGGCGACGATGGAGGCGTTGGTGAGGACGAGACCTTCCATGACGTCGAGGTCGAGTTCCAGCTCGACGAGGCGGCGGCGGGTGGCGTCGTCATCGAGGAGCTCGGGGCGCTTCTCGCGGATGTGAGCCATGAGGCGGTCGAAGATGTGGCGGAGGCCCCCGCCGGCGCCGATCCAGACGCGCTCGTGGTCGAGGGCGTTGGCGATGATGTACCAGCCCTGGTTGACCTCGCCGATGAGGGCATCGCTGGGGACGCGCACGTCCTCGAAGAAGACCTCGTTCGTGCGGCCGCCGGACATCGTCATGATGGGGCGAACGGAGATGCCGGGGGTATCCATGGGCACGATGAAGGTGGAGATGCCGCGGTGCTTGGGAGCGTCGGGGTCGGTGCGGCAGGCGAGCCAGACGTGGGAGGCGGTGTCGGCGGCGCTGGTCCAGAGCTTCTGGCCGTTGATGAGCCAGTCGTCGCCGTCTTTCACGGCGAGGGTTTCGAGGGCGGCGAGGTCGGTGCCGGCGTTGGGCTCGGAGTAGCCGAGGCAGAGGGTGATGTCGTTGTTCCAGATGCCGGGCAGGTACTTCTCGCGCTGGGCCTCGGTGCCGAAGCGGTGGACGGCGGGGCCGACCATGGAGCCGAAGCCGGAGCCGTAGGGGATCTCCTTCTTGGCGAACTCCTCGGTCATGACGAACTGGAACCACTGGGACTTGCCTTCGCCGCCGAGCTCCTCGGGCCAGCACATGCGCACCCAGCCGCGATCCTCGAGCGCCTCCCGGAGGCGCGCCTGCTCGGCGCCGAGCTGGGCGGCCTCGCCACGGTTGGCGAGCTCCGTGCGGAGGGCGGGGGTATCGAACTCCCGGAGGAAGCCGCGCACCTCCTCGCGGAAGGCTTCAAGCTCCTCGTTCCAGCCGAACTCCATGCAGATCCTCCCGAGTCTCGAGCGGCGCTAGTCGCGCCAGGCCCCGGTGCCGGGGAAGCCGTGGTCGATGGCGTCGTGCACGGTCTGTTCGCCCGTGCCGATGATGCGCTTGTGGGTGAAGCGCCAGCGGCCGTCGTTCTCGCGGCGGAGGCGCTCCTGGTAGATGCCGCCGCCGGGGGCGACGCCCGGCTTGGGCCCCGTGCCGACCTCGAGATAGCTGATGACGGTGGCCTCGTCGCCGTCGACCTCGATGTGGACGTTGGTGGTGCTGTGCTTGCCGCTGAAGACGCCGCCCTCTTCGAGGCGGCGGTAGAGCCCGCCGATCTGCTCGCGGCCGACGAGCCGGCCCTCGAGGGACTCGCCGTAGCCGCTTATGTCGAGGATGGCGTCCTCGGTGAAGAGGGAGATGAGGGTCTCGACGACGTTGGGGATGTCGTGCAGGAGCAGGTACTCGTAGACGGTGCGGCGGACACCCTCGACCGCCTCCAGGTATACGACTCGCGCTTCGAGTTCTTCAATCGTGGCCACGTGGTCCTCCGTGTGCCGGCAGGGCGCTTCGCCCGCCGGTGCTGCTGATGGAAGGCGCATGCTTCACTGCCGCAGGCAGCCTGTCAACGCCGGGGCGGGCGAGGGGGCGAACCCCTCGAACCACATTGACCGACCGGCTGCATACGCGCCATGATGCGCGGGCATTTTCCTTGCAGGGAGGCGCAGTTCCATGGTGCTCGAGAATCGCCCGCCCCCGACCCCCACGGGGCGAACCGAAGAGCCCGACATGGGCACGGACCTTATTGATACGGAACGGTACACCTCGCCCGAGTTCGCGAAGCTCGAGTGGGAGCGGATGTGGACGAAGGTCTGGCTGAACGCGGGGCCGTTGTCCGATATTCCCGAGGTGGGCGACCACTTCGTGCACGAGATCGGGCGGGAGTCGTTCATCTTCATCCGCACGGCGGAGGACGAGGTGAAGGGCTACTACAACATCTGCCCGCACCGCGGCAGCCGCCTGCGCCCGAGCGTGGGCATGGGCCACGCCGAGCAGCTGCAGTGCCCCTTCCACCTGTGGACGTTCGATATCGGGGGCGAGCTGAAGAACGTGCCCGACCGGCAGCACTTCGTGAACGGCATTCCCGAGCAGAAGCAGCACCTGGCCGAGGTGCGCGTGGACACGTGGGCGGGCTGGGTCTGGTTCAACATGGACGACGAGGCCGAGTCGCTGCAGGAGTACCTGGGGGTGATGCCCTCCCACCTCGATCCGTACCGCCTGGACCAGTACCACGTGGTGGACGACTACGTGCTGGAGTGGGAGTGCAACTGGAAGTTCGGGGTGGACCAGTTCGCCGAGATCTACCACCTTCCGGCGCTGCACCCGCAGCTGCTGGAGTACTTCGACCACCTGGCGACGCCGCTGGACGTGTACGACGGGGGCAAGCACAGCCGCCAGCTGATCCGCATGGGCCTGCCCGATCCGAGCTGGACGGACGACCTGGCGCAGCGCTTCGGCTACGAGAACAAGGATGAGCTGACCCGCCAGCAGCGCGCGAACCTGGAGGACTGCGGGGTCGACCCGGACACCTTCGAGGGGAAGGCGCGGGATTTGCCGCCGTTCATGGCGAAGGCGCGGCGCGAGTGGGGGAAGCGCATCGGCATGGACATGGACCTGCTGGTGGACGAGCAGCTGGTGGACAACTTCCACTACATGATCTTCCCGAACCTGACGTTCAACTTCACGTACGGTTCGTTCCTGTTCTTCCGGCCGCGGCCCCACCCGACGGACCCGAACAAGTGCTACTGGGACTACCAGGTGTACGCGCGGGTGCCGGAAGGGGCGCCGGCGCCGCGGCGACCGGCGACGGTGTACGGGACGGCGCGGAACCACCCGGAGCTGTTCGAGGCGCTGGAGCAGGACATGGCGCAGGCGCAGATCGTGCAGGAGTCGTAC
>JAJDUR010000019.1 GCA_022826585.1 Dehalococcoidia bacterium | reverse complement strand
GACCGGGTCGCTCCAGAGCACGGCCTGCATGAGCGCCGCAACCGACTCGATGCCGGCGATCACGAGCTCGGCGTCCTCCCCGCTCAGGCCGCGTTCGGCGGCACGCTCCCGGACGAGGTCGCAGGCGGCGGCGCGCCAGTTCTCGACGCGCGAGTCGCCGGGGTGGCGGGAGGCGCGGGCGGCGGTGGCGGCCGCGAGGGGGTCGGGGTCGGCGAGGATGCCGAGGCGTTCGACGGTTTCGCCGACGCGGGCGATGAAGCCCGGCGGGAACTTCGACACGAGCAGACGGTCGTCGTCCTCGCGGGCGAGGCGGCGGGTGTCGGCGATGCCGTGCTCGCTCGCGAGCCACCGGCGGAGGCGCTCCTCGGTGCTCGTCACGGGACAATCCGGGCGGAGCGCACCCCGGCGCGGCGCATCGCCTCGAGGGCGCGAGCGCCATCCCCGGGGTGGAGGTCGACGGCACGGACGGCGTCGATGAGGACGAAGGCGGCGAAGCCGCGCCCGACGGCGTCGAGCGCGGTATCGCGCACGCAGTAGTCGGTGGCGAGGCCGGCGACGACGACGGTCTCGACGCCGCGGTCGCGTAGGAGGGAGTCGAGGAGGGTGTCGGCGGGATTGCCGCCGGCGGGGTCGCGGACGGTGAAGCCGGAGTAGCCGTCCTCGCCGCCGGTTCCCTTGCGGACGACATCGCCGACGACGCGCAGGTCGGGGTGGAACTCGGCGCCCCAGGTGTCCCGGACGCAGTGCACCGGCCAGACACCACCGTCCTTCGCGAAGTGGGGGGTCTCGGGGGGATGCCAGTCCTGCGTGTAGACGACGCAGGCGCCGGCAGCTTCGGCGGCGGCGATGGCGGCGTTGACGGCGGGGATGATGGCGTCGCCGCCGTCAACCGAGAGGCCGCCGCCGGGGTCGGCGAAGTCGTTCTGGACGTCGACGACGAGGAGGGCGGTGCGTTCGTCCCAGCGGACCATGGCCGGGCCACCTTGGGGAGGCGCAGGGGGTGCGTCAAGTGCGGCGGACGGAGAGGCGCTGGTAGGCTCGCGGGCGTGAGCGACGCCTGGCAGCCGGACCAGTACGCACGATTCCGCACCGAGCGGGAGCAGCCGTTCCACGACCTGCTGGCGCTGGTCGAACCGGTCCCCGGGGGCCGGGTGGTGGACCTCGGGTGCGGCACGGGCGTCCTGACGCGGGTGCTGCACGAGCGCACCGGGGCGGCGGAGACGGTGGGGGTGGACCGGTCGGAGGCGATGCTGGCGCAGAGCGCCGAGCACGCGGGGGGCGGGGTGCACTTCGAGCAGGGCGACATCGCGACGTTCGATGCGGGCGGATTCGACGTGGTGTTCTCGAACGCGGCCCTGCAGTGGGTCGACGACCACGAGGCGCTGTTTCCGCGGCTGGCGGCGACACTCGGCGAGGGCGGGCAACTGGCCGCGCAGATGCCCATGAACCACGACCACGTGTCGCACACGGTGGCGCACGACGTCGCGCGGGAGGCACGGCATGCGGAGGCGCTCGACGAGTACGTTCGGGGGTACCCGCTGCGCGAGGCCGAGTGGTATGCGGAAATGCTCGCGCGGAGCGGGTTCGAGGAGCAGCACGTGCGGCTGCAGGTCTACCTGCACCGGCTGGCGGGCCCGGAGGAGGTGGTGGAGTGGATGAAGGGGTCGCTGCTGACGGACTACCGCAGGCGGCTCTCGCCGGAAGCGTACGAGGTCTACCTGGCGGACTACCGGGAACGGCTGCTGGAGGTCCTGGCGGACGAGCGTCCCTTCCTGCTGCCGTTCAAGCGCATCCTGCTGTGGGGGCGGATGGGCGCGCGGGGCGGGGGGAGCGCGTAGGCTCGCGGCGATGGCGCACTTCGAGTCGAGCGAGAGCGAATCCGGGGGCCTGCGCGACATCCGCTTCCGGCTGGGGGAGACGCCGGGACGGCTCTGGCTCCCGGACGGCGAGGACGGGGCGCTGCCGCTGGTGCTGATCCAGCACCCCGGCATGAGCAGCAAGGACGACGCGATCGTGTCTGGACCGGCGCGGGCGTGGGCGACCACGCATCGCTGGGCGTGCCTGGGATTGGATGCGCCGGGGCACGGGGAGCGGGCGGTGCCGGACCCGTTCGGTGCCATGCGCGACCCGGAGCAGGCGGGGGCGATGGCGGCGCAGTTCGCGGGGGAGGTGGCGGCGGCGGTCGATACGCTGGCCGAGCGGTACCCGGTCGACACGGGGCGGCTGGGGTACTACGGCTACTCGCTGGGGGCGATGCTGGGGGTGCCGGCGGTGGCGGGGGACGGGCGGTTCCGGGCGGCGGTGTTCGCGGCGGCGGGGACGGGACCGCTGAGCGGTCCGGCGGAGGGGCTGGCGGGGCTGGAAGGGGTGGCAGTGCGGGTCATCGCGAGGGAACGGGACGAAGTGGTGTCGCCCGACGCGACGATGGAGCTGTACGCGGGGCTTCCGGGCGAGAAGGACCTCGTCACGCTGTCCGGCGGCCACTTCGCCATCGGGGACGACGTGGTGGGGGCCGCGGAGGAGTGGCTGGTCGCGAAGCTGTAGCGGTCGCTAGCGCTGGAGCCGGCCGAGCTTGAAGTTGTCCCAGGTGACGACGCGGTCGGGTTCGAGGACGACCCAGCGGCGGGTGCGCCCGGCGGCGGTCGCGCCGTGGCGACCGTCGGGCTGGCCGTACTTCTGACCCATCTGGAGGCGCGCTTCCTCGAGGTGAGGGTCGGCGTTCTCGGCTTCGGCGTCCTCAAGGACGGTGGCGCGGCCCTGGAGCATGATGCCCTGGAGCTCGGGGTAGCGTTCGTTCTTGTCGACGAGGACGGTGGCGATGGGGTTGCGTCGCAGGTTGGCGACCTTCTGACCGCGGCAGGCGGTGTAGACCTTGCCTCCGGCCCAGCCAAACCAGAGCGGCGTGAGGTTGATGCGGTCGCCGGGTCCGACCGTGGCGATACGCATGTTCCAGCTGGTGGTCATGATCTCGTCGATCTCGTCGGGGGTAAGGGCGAGTTCCTTGGGGATGGGCACGGGCAGCCTCCGGTGGAAGTACGGGCAATGATAGGATGCGGTCGGCGCGGGCGGGCGTGGTTCAATGGCAGAATGCGACCTTCCCAAGGTTGAGACGAGGGTTCGATTCCCTTCGCCCGCTCCACTTGAGGAGAGCGCGCGGCTGAGGCTAACGGTTGGCGGCTCGCCAAGCGCAACTGGAGCGGAGGGGGCAGCGTTCGCAGGCGGGGTTGCGTGGCTTACAGGTAGTAGTGCCGAGATCGACGAGCGCGAGAATAGTGGCGATGGCGGTAGGTGGCTTGCTCCGCTCGATGAGCGCGATGACTTCCATCTGAACTTCGGGCTTCTTGCGAGGCTCGCCATGGGCGAAGACAAAACCGTAGTAGCGGCTGATAACCCGCGCCGAGGCGCCGTCAACGGGGAAGGTCCGAGGCGGTAACCGAAGCGAGAGTCGCGTGAGCGCCTGCCCATAGGGGCCGAGTCCGCGTACGGGGCCGGTCCCGGACAGCAAGGCTGGCCACGTTCTGGCCATGTCGCGCAGCCGGCCCGCCCGCTGCTCACCAAGACCGAGTGGGGCGACGATTCGTTCCAGCGGGCCAGGGCGAGAACGGGCAAGCGTCTGGGGCGAGGGGTACCGCTTGAGGACGGCGCGCCACACATCTTCAATCGCTTCACCCCGAGTTTTCTGCAGCAGGACTTCCGCAACGGCAACCGGATAGCCACTAAAGGAGCGCCACGGAAACGAACGTCCGTGGCGGCGCGCCCAGCGACGGAGGGTCCGGGGCTCGATGGCACTTGCCGCATCCCTAGCCCTGCTACTGCCAGTTAGCTGAGTCTCCAACCATCTGTTCCAGGGACCACATTTCTTGCAACTCACCGTTCCGACCCAGTAATTCACCGGGCAACTCAGGGTTGAGATGCACCAGCCTATCGATGGCGGAGTTCCGCATGACCGGCGATGTCTGGCCAATCACCTTCCGGAGCCTCGCCGGCCCGAATTCAGCCGTTACTCCAAAGAACCGGCAGTCGCGGTTCAGTTCGCGGGCAGCAGGCACATACGCGCGGGCTTCGTCAATGATGTCGACACGATCGTGGCGGTATGTCCACCGAGTCGTGATGAGCGCCACAGGACGCGGCCCTCGCTTCACGACAATGTCGATGCGGGCATCCTTGCTTCGGTTTCCGAAGTCGAAGCCCGGGAAGAGGTCACGGGGAGAGACTTCTTCAGCCACGTCGAGATGCGAATCACCGAACCTCGCCAATGTCTCGGCTACGAGCGAACGGAACGCGTGGCCTCTCGGGTTGTTGGGCTGAAGACCGCCAATGTCCGGGTGGCGAAAGAACACGCCCAACTCAGAGCAGACACTTGCCACGCCTACGCCCAGTTCCTCGGCAATGCGCTCCTTCACCTTCACGGCCTCTGACAGTGCCTTGTTGGGCGCACCGCTCTTTGTCAGCCGGTAGTCATTGGATTCCCGGAGTACGGGAGCATCGTGAAAGGCCTGCCACTCGCCGTAGCGCCAAACATCGCAGGTCACCAACAGCATCGTAATCGCGAGCCAAGCCCGGTCGAGGGTCCACCCGCGGGCAGTCAACAACTCCTCATAGAGGGAAACTGCCAGTTCAGCGTGACGGTCGCCAGTTCCTCGCCTAGGCAAGGAAAGTCTCGTAGCTGGCAAGTTGCTCCAGTAGCCGGCGCTGCGTCTCTGCTGAGGCAGACAGCTTGGGCTCGTCGCCGGCGAGAGCCCTACGGATCGCGACACCAACGGCCTTGGCTACCGGTGGCGGGAAGGCGTTGCCGATTTGGCGGTGGCGGGCGGTCTTACGACCCGAGAATTCCCACGAGTCCGGAAACCCCTGAAGACGCGCGGTCATTTGTGTCGTTAGGCGTGGCAGCCCATCGACGGGGAAATCGGCGTCAGGCGCCTCGTCGACCATCCCCAGGCCGTCGACGCCGAGACGAGCCCACTGCTCGCGCGCTCGCGTGGGGCCCAGATCCGGGCCGCCGTGTTTCTTCGATCCGCCCGTAAGCGTAGGCGCGATGTCACTCGCCTTGCCAACCCAGTCCGCTGCGCCGGGCCAGCCATTCGCGGCCATCAGATCACCCAGCGCCTCGCCGACCGTCGGGGGCGTGGCCTCTTCCTCTTCCGGCCACTCGAAGAAGGGCTGGTCGTCCGGACGCAAGGCAACCAGCAGCGTACGAGGGCGAAGCTGGGGAACGCCGAACGAGGATGCGTTGAGAACCTGCCAGTTCGCCTCGTAGCCCAAGCGAGCAAGGTGGGCGGAAACCTCTGTACGGTAGCCATCGAACCGTTTAGTCATCAGCCCTCGGACGTTCTCGATGAGGACGGCACGAGGCCGAACCTCCTCGACGATGCGGAGCACCGGCGGGAAAAGGTCACGTTCGTCGTCAGAGCCAAGTTGCTTGCCCGCGATGGAGAACGGCGGACAGGGCACACCCGCTGCGACGAGGTCGATTCCGTCGTACTCGTGGCCGTGGAACTGATGCACATCCACTTCGCGGACGTCCCAGTCGGGCCGGTTGTCTTTCAGCGTCTCGCAAGGCTTCGGGTCGAACTCGACGTCTGCCGCCATCTCGAACCCGGCCATCTCGAGGCCCAGCGCCTGTCCTCCGGCGCCAGCGCACAGTTCCAGCACCGTCAAGCCAGAGGCTGGTTCCCAAATGTGAAGAAGATTAGGCACTTGCGACGCACATACGTTCGGAATAAGCTGAGTCTACAAGACGCGAAGAACGGCTGTCCAGCCGAGAGAGGAGCCAGTGATGGCAGTCAGAAAAGGTAGTAGTTCAAGAGGCGGGCGCAGCAGCAAGTCTCCTTCCCACGGTAGCCGCAGCAAGGCACAGGGGTACACCCTTCGGGGCAAGAACAACCGAATCGAGTACGTCGGCATCACAAACAATCCAACACGGCGAGCTGCGGAGCACAAGCGAGAAGGCAAGCCAGGCTCCTTAAACGTCGAAACCCGGAAGATGTCCCGCCCGGCAGCTCACAAGTGGGAAGAGAACAAGCTGCAAACGTATCGGAGCAATCACAGCGGGAAGGCCCCACCGGAGAATCGCGCCCGGCGGTGAGAGACTAGCGAGCCGCCCTTCAGTCCAGCGTGTCCAGGTAGGCGGCGATGGCTTCGGCGGCGACGCGGCCGTCGGCGAGGGCGGTGACGACGAGGTCGGCGCCGTTGACGTTGTCGC
>JAJDUR010000031.1 GCA_022826585.1 Dehalococcoidia bacterium | reverse complement strand
TGATGCGTTCCGCGTCCTCGTAGCACTCGGGGCAGGGAACGGCCTCGCCGGCCTCGCGCATGGGCCGCAGCTCTTCGAACACGCCGTGGCAGGGATCGCAGTAGTACTCGTAGAGGGGCATGGGGAACCTCCGCTCGCATTGGAGCGACTCTTCGTAGAGAAGATTCTACCGCGTTCGTCCAACCGGGGAACGTCGCCGGTTACTCACCCTTGTCGAGCGCGCTCACGCCCTCGACGAAGCGGCGGGCGTTGGGGTCGCGGTCGAGGTGGTAGCGAACGAGCTCGGCGGCGGCCGCTCGCAGCTCCCGCTCGACCTCGGCCGGGATGGAGACGGCGGCGAAATCGGGAGCGGTAGAGCGCCGCGCGAAGCGCAGGAGCTTGATCACCGGAACCGAGACGATCCGTCCGCCGCCGGCTTCGGACCGGCACCCGCGGCAGACGAGCCCGCCCGCGGCGGGAGAGAGGAGCGTTTCCTCCTCGGGCAGGCGGTCGCCACACGTCACGCAGCCGTCGATGTGGGGCTCGTAGCCGAGGAGGGCGAGCAGGCGCAGCTCGAAGTGGCGTGTGACGGAGGCGCCCTTGCCGCCCTCGAGCAGTTCGAGAGCGGTCACGAGGAGGGCGTAGAGCTCGGGAAGGGGCTCGCGCTCCTCCGTGAAGCGGTCGACGAGCTCGAGGCAGTAGAGCGCCTCGGCGCTGGCGTCGAGGTCCTCGCGCAAGCGCCGGTATGCGTCGACGGTCTCGGCCTGGGTGAACACGTCGAGGCTGCGGCCGTGGGCGACGAGGACGCGGCTGCGGGTAAGCGGTTCGAGGTGGCCGCGCATGCGGCTGCGGGCCTTGCGGACGCCCTTCGCGATGGCGTCGAACTTGCCTTCGCTACCGCTGAAGACGGTGAAGATGGTGTCGGCCTCGCCCAGATTGCGGCGCCGCAGGATGACGCCCTCGGCACGGTAGACGCGGGGCCGCGCGGCCACGCTACAGCTCCTGCCGACCCTCGAGGGCACGGGAGAGGGTGAGGTCGTCCATGTACTCGATGTCGGCGCCGCTGGGGAGGCCGCGGGCGAGGCGGGTGACGCGCACGCCGAGGGGCTGGAGGAGGCGCTGCACGTACATAGAGGTGGCCTCGCCCTCGAGGCTGGGGTTGGTGGCCATGATGACCTCGGTGACCGCGCCCGCTTCCACCCGCCGCAGCAACTCCTGGATGCGCAGCTGCTCGGGGCCGACGCCGTCGATCGGGTTCAGGGCCCCGTGGAGCACGTGGTAGAGGCCGCGGTAGCCGCCGGTGCGCTCGACGACCATCACATCGAGAGGCTGCTCGACGACACAGACGAGGCTGCCGTCGCGCTCCTCCTCGTCGCAGAGGTCGCAGGGGTTGCTCACGGTGATGTAGAAGCAGGTGTCGCAGAGGACCACGCGGTCCTTGACGTCTGCGAGGGCCTGGGCGAGGGCGCGGGCCTCGTCCTCCGGGGCCCTGAGCACGTGGTAGGCGAGTCGCTGGGCGGACTTGGGGCCGATCCCCGGGAGTTTGGAGAACTCCTGGATCAGGCGGGCGATCGGCTCGGGCGCGCCGGCCGCGGGCACGCCGCCTCAGCCGCCGA
The DNA here is from genome assembly GCA_022826585.1 of Dehalococcoidia bacterium. Classification (GTDB taxonomy): domain Bacteria; phylum Chloroflexota; class Dehalococcoidia; order Tepidiformales; family Tepidiformaceae; genus UBA2991. Next base: position 7,189 of record JAJDUR010000031.1, on the reverse strand, counting down.
GGCCCGGCAGGTCGAGCCCGCCGGTGAGCATGCCGAGGGAGTCCGCCTGGAGATCGCCGGCGCGCTCGGCGGCGTCGTGGATGGCGGCCAGCACGAGGTCCTCCAGCATCTCGACGTCCTCGGGGTCGACGACGTCGGGCTCGATGGCGATGGCCTGGACCTTCTGCTCACCGTTCATGGTGACGCGCACGGCGCCGCCGCCGGCGGTGCCCTCGACGGTCTTGGTGGCGAGCTCCTCCTGGGCACGCTGGAGCATGGCCTGGGCCTCGGCGAGCTGGCCGGCCTGGGCGCCGCCCCGGCCGCGCTGGCCGCCGCCGCCACCGCCACCGCGCCGCATGTAGCGATTGCGTCCACTGCTCTTGGCCATCACACATTCTCCTCTGGGGGGTGCGGGGGAGGGGGGGGTTCGGGCGTCTCGACGGGCTTCGCGCCCATCTCGCGTGCGGCCTCCGCCAGGTGCCCGCCCTTGGCCGGGCGGGTCGCGGGCGCGGTCCGCTCGATGCGCTTGACGAGGAGAGTGACCGGGTGATCCAACAGCTCCTCCGCCTTCTGCTCGACGAGCGTACGGCCGTCGTTCGCGATCTTGTCCATGTGGATGGGATGGTAGAAGCCGAGCTGAAGCACCTTGTCCGTGATGGCGAGCACCTCGCAGGAGCCGTTGAGCCAGGCGGCGAGCGCCGGCTGGCTCAACTTGCAGCGGTCGTAGAGCTCCCGGAGGAAGCGCTCCTCGCGGGTCTCGCTGGCGGGGTCGCGGCGGCGCCCCTGCGGCCTGCGCTGCCCGCCGCGAGCGGGCTGGCGGTTCTCGGCGGCGGCTGCCGGAGGGGCGGCAGGCTGGGCCGGGCCGAGGACCGCGGCCGCGCAGGCAACCTCAAGGGGCACCGGGCTGCCGGGGTCGCGGCGGAAGTCGGCGGCGGCGAGCTCGGCCACCGCGGTCGTGAGGACGCCGACTTCGGGCTTGCGCTCGCGGGCCGCGACGAGCAGGCGCTCGCGCAGGGTATCGATGGCCTCGCGGGTGAAGCGGGCGATGTCGAGCCCGTCGCCGGCAACCTCGCGGGCAATTTCGAGGGCGGCGCCGAGGTCGCGCTGGGCGATAGCGCCGGCGAGCTTCTCGGTGCGCTCGTCGCGCACGAGGCCGAGGGATTCGAGCACGTCGTCGGTGCTCGGGGCGTTGCCGTACATGGAGGCGATCTGCTCGAGCAGGGTGATGGCGTCGCGCAGTGCGCCGCGGGCCTCGCGGGCGATGGCGAGCAGGCCCTCCTCGGGAACACTGATGTCCTCCTGGCCGGCGATGAAGCGCAGGCGATCGACCATCGCCTCGATGGGGATGCGGCGGAAGTCGAAGCGCTGGCAGCGGGAGGTGATGGTAGCGGGGATCTCGTGCAGCTCGGTGGTGGCGAGGATGAAGATGGCGTGGGGCGGGGGCTCCTCGAGGGTCTTGAGGAGGGCGTTGAAGGCGCCGGTCGTGAGCATGTGCACCTCGTCGAGGAGGTACACCTTGCGATCGAGGTCGCTGGGGGCAAAAGCGATCTTGTCGCGCAGCTCGCGCACATCGTCGATGCCGCGGTTGCTGGCGGCGTCCATCTCGATGAGGTCGAGGGCGGCGCCACGGTCGATGGCATCGCAGGGGGCGCAGCCGTTACAGGGCTCGCCCTCGGCGAGGGTGGTGCAGTTCACGGCCTTGGCGAGGATCCGGGCGGTCGTGGTCTTGCCGGTGCCGCGAGGCCCGGCGAAGAGGTAGGCGTGGGCGACCTTGTCGGTCGCGAGGGCATTGCGAAGGGTCTCGACGACGTGGTCCTGGCCGACCACCTCCTCGAAGCCGCGTGGGCGCCACTTCCCGTAGAGCACCGTCCCTCCCGGACCATCAACAGGGTGCGGACAAGTATAGAACGGATGTCCCGTCAGGGATCACGAAGAGGGGGCCAAATTGACCCCCTCTTCTCGTTCGTACCCAGACCGGAGCCTCGCCCGGGGGCGAAGTCCCGCTATGAGGCGGTTACGCCGCCCGGTCGAGCTCCTTCCCGTTCAGGAAGACATCGACGGGATGCACAGCCGCATCGGTGTCGCGGACGCGCTCCTTGTCGGAGCGCAGAGCCTGCCACTCCTTGCGGAATCGAACCTTCGGCGAGTTTGCCTCGTGAAGGCGCCCCAGAAGGACCGCGCGGGCCAGTTCATACTCAGTCACAGATACTCCTCCGATTGAGCAATGGCGGCGGCGCTCCCGCCACGGGAGCATCGCCAGGCGACGCCGTCGGGGTCCCACGACTGCTTGCGGCCGTTTCGGGTCTGGGCGCTCGCTGCGAACCGGAGTCGAAGCGTTCGAGAGACCCCCACGTGAGGTCCCTCCTACGCCGGCGGGGTTAGCTGTCGGGCTACGACTGGAGGTGCCGTCCGCTTTCGCGGTACGCCCCTGGATGTGGCGGGTCCCCCGCTCCCCCGGAGGGGATTTGGCGGCAGCAAATGCTGCCCATCCAGCGTTTCAGGTTGCCCGTTAACGGGCAAGGCGCCGGCGGCACTCCGGGTCAGAAATGGACCGCGAGCCAGACCGTGGGTTCGTTCTGATCCGTCGAGGCGACGCGGTGGCGGCGGTGCGGGGGGATGTCGACCCAGCCGCCGGCTTCCAGGTCCAGGGTCTCGCCATCGTCGAACTCCAGGCGCGCGCCGCCCCGGACGACGAGCACGAACTCGCGCTCGGGCTGGTCGTACCAGGAGCCCTCGGGCGAGGCGTGCCCGGTCGAGACGATGCGCTCGATGCGGACGTCTTCCGCCTCCACGAGCGACTCGAACAGCTCATCCGGGAGGTCCTGCGGGAGGTCGCGGAGGAGGTCCCCGGCGTTCACCGGGAGGTCCCCAGCACGGAGCGAGCAGCCTCGGAGGCGAGGCGCGCGCCCTCGCCGATGGGGTGGCCGCGAAGCCAGTCGCTGAAGACCTCCACGGCAGTCGGGCCCCGGCGTCCGGTCTCGTCGAGAATGCGGAGGAGTTCGGCCAGGTCGATGTCGCCCCGGCCGGGGAGGAGGCGGTGGCCGATCGTCTCCTCGACCACGTTGGGGGCTGGCTGGGCGGGGGCGTCGCTGATCTGGAGGTGGATCACCTTCTCGCCGGGGATGGTCCGGAGCAGGTCGGGGTCGGGGCCGGAGCGGAACCAGTGCCAGGCGTCGAGGACGAGGCCGGCGTTGGGGCGGCCGGCGTCGCGGACGATGGGCCAGGCGGCGGCGAGGTTGGGGATGCCCGTCCAGGGGAGGAACTCGACCCCGAGTCGCTGTCCGTGGCGCGCGGCCACATCGCAGGCGATGGCGAGCCCTTCGGCGCCGGCGGCAAGGTCGGTCGAGGGCTCCATAGTGACCGCCAGCACCGTATCGGAGCCCAGCTCCCCGGCGATGCTGCAGATGCGGGCGGTCTCCTCGACGATGGCGTCGCGATCGTCGGGGCCATTCGCCCAGGCGGTGATGTACTCCAGCATCGCGAGCTTCACGCCCTCGCCGTCGAGGATGGCGCGCATGCCGGTGTTCGAGAGACCCTCGGCGCGGGCCTCGTCGTAGTGCGACAGCCACATGGAAATGCCAGCGAAGCCGTTCGCGCGGGCGGCCCCGACGCGTTCGGCGAAGGGCGCGGTGGCGACGGCGCCCAGGCAGAGGACGAGGTCAGCGGGCGTCAGCACCACCGGTCTCCCAGGTGATGAGCAGGCCCTGGAGGGGCGGGCGCCAGTTCGGGCGCCACTCCCGGCCGGGCTCGCGCGTGTAGAGGTCGTCGAGGACAGCGGCGACGCGCTCCGCCGCCCCGGGCGCGCCGGTCGCCTCGACATCCTCGAGGGCGAAGGCGACCGCCTCCTCCTCGTTGGTGGGGTAGGCAACGCGCTCGGGCCAGGTGAAGGGCTCCGGCAGGAGGCGAACCTCCGGGAGGAGGCCGGCCTCCCACATGACCGGCAGCAGCTCACGATGGTCGGGGGAGCGCACCAGCTCGACCGCGTGCGCGATCTCGAAGAGGCGGGCGTTGCGGGCGGGGGGCGTCGGGCTCCAGATCCAGATGGCGGCGCGGCGAGAGGCGGCGCGGTCGAGCTTCAGGACGAACTCGTCAATCTCGCGCACGAAGTAGACGACATCGACGCTGATGACGAAGTCGCCCGCCGCTTCCGCATCGAGCCAGGGGGCCCGTTCGAGCGTGGCGTTCGTGATTCCTGCCTCCTCCGCAGAACCAAGAAACTCGTCGCCCATTCCGGGAGCGGGCTCGGCGTTCGTGAGGGCGCGACACCGCAGCGCGAGCGGCAGACCCACGCGGCCGGCGCCGCCGCCGATATCGACGACGTGGTCGTCGGGCTGGACGAGGGCGGCGATCTCGGCGAGGTTCGCGTCGAGGGGACGGTGCGGGTCGAAGCGGTAGGAGGGAGCGTGCTTGCTCCAGCGGTCAGCATTGAGCTCGTCGAGGCCGAGAACCTGGCGCTGCTCGCGCCTGGCGTCGATCAGTTCCTGGTAGCGATCGAGGGCGCTCATGACGCGCGCAGGATAGCCCGTCGTGCGACCCCTCGTTCGCGTTATGACGAGCTGTCGGCTCGCGAGCGCCGTTCCCGCAGGAGCGAGTAGACGAGCACCGCGAGCGTCGAGCCCACGATGGGCCCGAGCCAGTAGATCCAGTGCGCGCTCCACTCGCCTCCGAAGATGGCCGGGCCGAGGGAGCGGGCGGGGTTCATGGAGGCGTTCCCGATCGGGCCCCAGGCAAGGATGGCGAGGCCGACGTACGAGCCCACGGCTATGGCCGCGAATGCTCCCTGGGCGCGCTCGTCCGTGGCCACGCCCATGATGGTGAGCACGAGGAAGAACGTGAGGATGACCTCGGCCAGGAAGGCGGCGTCGACGCCGCCGATGCGGGGTGCGGTCGCCCCGGCGTCGCCGGCATCGCCAACGATGGCGACGATGGCGAGCCCAGCGAGGACGCTCCCGATGAGCTGGGCGGCGACGTAGGCGAGCGCGCGCAGGGAGCCGATGCGGCCGGCCAGCCGGAAGGCGAGCGTCACGACCGGGTTGATGTGCGCGCCGGAGACGTGGCCGAGGGCGAAGATCATCGCGACCACGATGAGGCCGGCGGCGATGCCCATGCCGATCGGCGCGACCGCGCCATCGCTGGCGGCGTCGACCGCGACCGCGCCGGCGCTGAAGAAGACGAGAGCGAACGTGCCCAGCACCTCGGACAGCAGGGTGGCAGCGGCGCCATGGCGATCAGCGAGCCACTCGCGGTCAATCGCGGATCCCGTCACGGTCTGCGCGAGGCTGTTCTCGGTCACGGCCGCACACCTCCGGTGCGGCGGCGGAGTATACGGGCGGGATGTGATCGGACGGCCGGGATCAGCGGACGGACTCGTCGTATTTCGTAGCGATGTGGCCCTCGGCGACGAGGCGGTCGTACTCCTCGTCGGTAACGCCGAGCACCTCCCGATAGACGTAGTCGTTGTCCTGCCCGAGGGCGACGGGCGGGCGGCGGATGCCACCCTCGGAGGCAGGTAGTCCGTAGAGGGGTCCCGGGTAGACGTATTCGCCGATGTCGTCTTCGATCTCGCAGGGCTCGTAGAGGCGGCGAGCCTGCACGTGGGGGTCATCAAGGACGCGCCAGGAGTGGAGGACAGGGGCGGCGGGAACGCCCGCCTCCTGCAGGCGGTGGAAGAGCACTTCGTCTTCGAAGTCGGCGGTCCACTGGGCGAGCTTCCGGTCGAGGAGGTCCTGGTTGGCGGCGCGGCCCGCGCCCGTCGCGAGATCGGGGGCGGCGGCCCAGTCGGGGTCACCCATGACGCCCCGTAGCGCCTCCCACTCGTCATCGCCGGAGACGGTGATGGCAATCCAGCAGTCGGCGCCATCGCCCCCGGTCTCGTGGGGCAGACAGGGGTAGACGCCGGCAGGCGCCACCCCATCCGAAGCGTAAACCGAGCGGTTCCCGATGGCGCGCTGGACGTTGCCGGTGAGCGCGTAATCGAGGTACGCGTGGGAGAACATGGCGACGGCGTTTTCGGACTGGGCAAGCTCGATGAGCTGGCCCTCGCCCGTGTTGTTCCGGTGCCACAGAGCGAAGAGGACGGAGAGGGCGATCTGGGTGCCGCTCACGTAGTCGGCAGCGAAGAGGCCAAGGATGGGATCGTCGCCCTCATAGCCACGCAGCATCTGATGGCCCATGACGCTCTCGAGGTGGATGCCGAGCGTGCGGGCGTCGGCATAGTCGCCGCTCAGCCCGTAGCCGGAGGCGCGTACGAAGATGATGTCGTCGCGCTGTTCACGCAGCCACTCGTAGGTGATGCCGAGCTTCTCCATGGTTCCGGCGAGGCTGTTCTCGATGACCACATCCGACTCTGCGATGACGCGCCCGAGGATCTCGCGGCCCTCGGGCCGGCGGAGGTCGACGGTGAAGCTGCGCTTGTTGCGGAACATGCCGACGAAGAGGGAGCAGTAGTTCCAGGAGCGTTCGCCGGGATCGTTGTTGGGGAAGCAGATGGTGGAGGGGTAGTTCTTCACCTCTTCGGGAGTGGGGTGGGCGCGCGAGCCGCGAGTGAGGGGCTGCCAGACGTACTGGTTCTCGGCCTTGAGGACCTCTGCGCCGAGGTCGCCGAGGATGGCGGTGGAGAACGAGCCCGCCCACACGCCGGTGAGGTCGACGACGCGCACGCCTTCGAGGGGAAGAGGAACGCTCACGGCGCGCACCGTACGCCTCGCACGCGACAACCGCGAGTCCCGAGGGGGCGCGTCACAGGAGGGCGTCGGCGAGCACGGTGAAGTCGGACACGGTGACATCGGGCAGGAGGAGGGAGTCCTCGTAGGGCAGGCCCTGGCGGTTCACGAAGGCGGCGCGGAAGCCGCAGGCGCGCGCACCGAGCACGTCGAAGGAGTTGGCGGACACCATGAGGCACTCGCCCGGCTCGAGGCCCAGCCTGGTAGCGGCGTGGCGGTACACGGCGGGGTGCGGCTTGAAGGCGCCCACCTCGGCGACGGAGATGATGGCGTCGAAGTCCCAGCCGATGCGGTTGGACGCGAGGTGTTCGAGGAAGTGGGGGTCGCCGTTGGAGAGGGCGACGAGGTCGTAGCGCTCCTTGAGCCGATGGAGGGCGGGAAGCACTTCGGGGAAGGGGTCGAGGTCCTGCCAGAACCCCATGATCTCGTCGTCGGCCCCGTCGTCGAAGTCGATGCCGTTGAGGCGCAGGGTGTAGCGGAGCGCTCGC
>JAJDUR010000088.1 GCA_022826585.1 Dehalococcoidia bacterium | reverse complement strand
AGGGGGTGTCGCCCGCGAGGAAGGTCGAGAGGCCGTAGGTGGCGCCGTCGGAGAGGCCGGTCAGGAAAATGCGGTCGCCATCGACGTTGAAGCGCTCCCGCACGAACTCGACTGAACCGAGGAGGCGTCGGCGGTCGGCGTCGGGGCCCATGAGGGCCCACGTGGGGCCGACGGAGGTGGGGGCGAGGAGGAGGAAGCGGCGGCTGCGAGCCTCGCGGAGCCACGTCCAGAGGAAGTCCCGCCCGTGCCCCATGCCCCCGTGCAGGGCGACGACGAGGGGGCGGGGCTCGGAGCCGTCGAGGGACTCGGGGACGTAGAGGTGGAACTCGCCGCGGGCGTCGGGGTCGGCGTCGGGGCCGCTGCGCTGGATTCCCGTGCCCGGATCGGCGCTGTAGGCATCGAGAGCGGCGAGGTCGTCCCGGACTGCGGGCTCGGTGTAGAGCCGGCCGAGAGCCGGGTCGAGGGAGCGCAGGGGATAGAGCAGCTCCTGGGCGCGGGCGAGGCCGCGCATGCTCTCGAGGGCGTTCCCGGAACGCTGCTCGCGGGGGACGGGGCGGGTGAAGGCGTCGAGGGACTCGAAGGCGGCCCCGGCGCCGCCGGCGAGCTGGTCGCGGATGGGGCTGAAGCGGTCGGGCAGGGGCGACTCGCGGAGGTTGGCGAGGGCTTCCTCCAGACGATCGCGGAGGGGGCGGAGGCCGGACTGGAGCTCCCACATGGAGCCGCGATCGAGGCGGCGGAAGGCGCCGCCGAGGGACTCGACGGCCTCGGCGGTCACGGAAGCGAGGGCGCGGGCAGCGTCGCGGAAGGCGTTGGCGTCGCCGGCGGCGGGGTCGCTCATGGCGGGGAGTGTAGCGGCTGGGGAAAGGCCACTCGCTCCGGGAAGCGGTGGTTCGCACAAGGCCCAGCCGACGGGGGTATCATCGCGGCGGCCCCGCACAGGGGGCGGCAGGAGGAGCGCCGATGGGCATGCGAATCATCTCGAGGCCACCAGGCGGGGGACGAGGCGACTCCGTCAGCGACATCGTCGAGCCCTACAAGCAGATCGAAGCGGACGGCTTCCAGTCGGCCTGGATCGGCAACCACCTGAACCACGACGCCATGACCATCTGCGCGCTGGCGGGGCAGGCGACGGAGAGCATCGAGCTGGGGACGGCGGTGGTGCCGACCTACCCGCGCCACCCGATGGTGATGGCGCAGCAGGCGCTCACCACGAACATGGTCTGCGGCGGGCGCTTCATCCTGGGGCTGGGACTGAGCCACAAGTTCATCGTCGAGGACTGGCAGGGGCTCACCTGGGCGACGCCGGTGCGGCATCTGCGGGAGTACCTGGAGGTGCTCAACCCCCTGCTCGACGGGGACCTCGTGAACCACAACGGGCAGGAGTACCGGGTTCACATGAACAACGCGCCGTTCACGCAGCTGGAGGTGCCCGGCGGCGGGCGGCCGAAGGTGCTGATCGCGGCGCTGGGCCCGGGGCTGCTGAAGGTGACAGGCGAGCTCGCGGACGGGACGAGCATGTTCTGGTGCGGGCCGAACTACATCGAGCAGACGGCGGTGCCGACCATCACGAAGGCGGCCGACTCCGTCGGGCGTCCCGCGCCGCGCATCATCGCGGGCATTCCCATCTCCGTGACCAACAACGAAGAGGCAGCGCGGGCCTCATGCGGGAAGGTGTGGGAGGTCTACGGCAAGATCTACTCGTACCGGAAGGTGATCGCGGCGGAAGGCGTGAGCGGCGTCGCGGAGATGGCCATCGTCGGCGACGAGACGAGCGTGCGGGCGCAGCTCAAGCGGCTCGAATCGATCGGCGTGACCGACTACAACGGCGCGATCCTGCCGGTTCCTGAGGATCCGGACGCGCCGCAGCGCACCTACGACTTCCTGAAGGACCTGAACACGAACGGCATCTAGACCCCGGCAGAGGGAGCGCGACGGTGGAGATCAAGGGCGAGCAGGAGTTCAAGGGGGCGAAAGAGCTCCTCTATGAGTTGCTGCTCGACCCGGACGTGCTCGCCAGCGCGTTGCCGGGGGTGGAGCGCTTCGAGGAGGTCGCGCCGGACACGTACGAGTCGACGATGCGCGTGGGCATCGCGTCGGTACGGGGCACCTACACGGGGCGCGTGGAGGTGCTGGAGCAGGACCCGCCGGAGTCGTACCGCCTCAGGATCGAGGGGTCGGGCAAGCCGGGCGGCGTGCGAGCGGATGCAGTGGTCGAGCTCTCGGAGTCCGGGGACGGGACCACGATGCACTACCGCGCCGACGTGAAGGCGCGGGGCACGATCGCGCGGCTCGGGGGGAGGCTCCTCGGCGGCGTGGCGCGGCTCCTCATCGGCCAGTTCTTCAAATCAATCGAGCAACAGGTAGACGACCGAGCCGCCTAGGGCGGCGCCAGGAAACGAGGGCGACAAGGAGGTCGCGATGTCTGAACCGGTACCGATCACCATCAACGTGAACGGACGCAAGCGCTCGGCGATGGTCGAGCCGCGGCTGCTGCTCGTGCACTACCTGCGCGAGAGCCTGAACCTGACGGGCACGCACGTGGGCTGCGACACGAGCCAGTGCGGCGCCTGCACGGTCCTGCTCGACGGGAGCAGCGCGAAGTCGTGCACGGTGTTCGCCGTGCAGGCGGACGGCTCGGAGGTGCAGACCATCGAGGGTCTGGCGAACGGCGACCAGCTGCATCCGCTGCAGGACGGGTTCTGGGAGGAGCACGGGCTGCAGTGCGGCTACTGCACGCCGGGGATGATCATGTCGGCGGCCAACCTGCTGGAGAACAACCCCGCGCCGAGCGAGGCGGAGATCCGGGAGGGCATCTCGGGGAACCTCTGCCGCTGCACGGGCTACCAGCACATCGTGAACGCGATCCAGCACGCGGCGGAAAGGATGGCCCAGTCATGACGACGGTAGACGGCCCCGTTCTCCCCAAGCTCATCGGCGAGCGCGTGAAGCGGCGCGAGGATCCGCGGCTCATCCAGGGCCAGGCCACCTACGTCGACGACATCAAGCTGCCGGGCATGCTGCACCTCGCCTTCAAGCGGAGCGACATCGCCCACGGCGTCATCAAGAGCATCGATACGAGCGCGGCGGCGGCCATGGACGGCGTCGAGCTCGTGATCACGGGCGCGGAGCTGGCCGAGCACCTCGGCCCGATGCCGATCGGCACGCCCTTCCCCGCCCCGGACCACTACTCGGTGGCCACCGACAAGGTGCGCTACGTGGGCGAGCCCGTGGCGGTGGTCGTGGCCGAGGACCGCTACCTGGCGCGCGACGCGGCGGACGCGATCGAGGTCGAGTACGACGAGCTTCCCGCCGTCGTCGACCCGGAGGCGGCGATGGAGGCGGGCTCGGCCACGCTGCACGAGGGCTTCGAGCGCAACATCGCGGTCGAGAGCTACTGGGGCGGCACCGGGGTCAACCCGGAGACGGCCCAGCCCGAGGACGACAGCGCCGTGGACGCGGCCTTCGCGGAGGCGGACGTGGTCGTCACGCAGCGCATGCTGAACCAGCGGCTCGCGCCGAACGCGATGGAGCCGCGCGGCGTGGTCGCCGACTACGAGCCGGGGCGCCAGTACCTGACGGTCTGGAGCGCGACCCAGAACCCGCACATCCTGCGGACGCTGGTGGCGGCGATGATGGGCCTGGGCGAGCACCAGGTCCGGGCCGTCGCTCCCGAAGTCGGGGGCGGCTTCGGCTGCAAGATCAACATCTACGGCGAGGAGTACGTGGCCGCCGCGCTCTCGCGGCTGGTGAAGGCCCCGGTGAAGTGGATCGAGGACCGCACGGAGGCGTTCCTGACCACGACGCACGGGCGCGACCTGCTGGGCTACATCGACCTCGCCGCCAAGAGCGACGGCACGATCACGGGCCTGAAGGCGCGCATCATCGCGGACATCGGCGCCTACGAGGTGCTGCTGACGGCGATGATCCCGACGCTGACGGGCCTGATGATGAACGGCGTCTACCGCCTGCCCGTCGTCCGGCACGAGCTGACGGAGGTCTTCACGAACAAGACGCCGACGGACGCCTACCGAGGCGCGGGCCGGCCCGAGGGCCTCTACTTCCTCGAGCGCGCGGTGGACATGCTGGCGCGCGAGCTGGACATGGACCCCGGCGAGATCCGGCGCAAGAACTTCGTCCCGGCGGACGAGTTCCCCTTCGCGACGCAGGGCGGGCTCGTGTACGACTCGGGCAACTACGAGCCCTGCCTCGACAAGGCGCTCGAAGTGGCCGACTGGCAGGGACTGCTCGCCGAGCGCGACGCGGCCCGCGCCGAGGGCCGCATCGTGGGCGTGGGCATGGCGTTCTACGTCGAGGTCTGCGGGCTCGGGCCCTCCGCGGTCGTCCCCACGGGCGGCTGGGAGCACTCGGGCGTGACCGTCGAGCGCGGCGGCAAGGTGACGGCGACGACCGGCGCCTCGCCGCACGGCCAGGGCAACGAGACGACCTTCGCGCAGATGCTGGCGGACCACTTCTCGATCCCGCTGGAGGACATCACCATCCTCCACGGCGACACGGGCGTGGTGAAGCAGGGCATCGGCACCTTCGGCAGCCGCTCGCAGGCCGTCGGGGGCGCGGCGCTCATCTCGGCCGCGGGCAAGGCCGGCGACAAGATGAAGCAGTTCGCGGCGGCGCTGATGACCGACCAGGAGGTGAGTCCCGAGGACCTCGTGTTCGAAGACGGGCGCATCCAGGTCGAAGGCGCGCCGGAGGTGAGCAAGACCTTCGCGGAGGTGGCGGACTTCGCCTACGTGCCGGTGCCGCTTCCGCCGGGGATGGAGCCGGGCGTGTCGGAGGAGGCGTTCTTCGAGCCGGAGAACAACACCTACCCGTTCGGCTGCCACATCTCGATGGTCGAGATCGACCGCGAGACGGGCGAGACGAAGCTGCTCAAGATGGTCGCGGTCGACGACTGCGGCAACGTCATCAACCCCCTCATCGTCGACGGACAGGTGCACGGCGGACTCGCGCAGGGCATCGGCCAGGCGATGTACGAGGAGGTCGTGTACGACGAGGACGGGCAGCCCGTGACGGCGAGCTTCATGGACTACGTGATGCCTCGCGCGGCGGACCTGCCGGCCTTCGAGCTCGACAACACGGTGACGCCGACGCCGGTCAACCCGCTGGGTGCGAAGGGCGTCGGCGAGGCGGGCACGATCGGCTCGACGCCCTGCGTGGTGAACGCCGCCGTGGACGCGCTCTCGCCCTTCGGCGTGACGCACATCGAGATGCCCCTCCGCCCCGAGCGGATGTGGCGGCTCATCCAGGAGAACGGAGGCCAGTCGTGATTCCCACCGCGTTCGAATACAAGCGCGCGTCGAGCGTCGCGGAGGCGCTGACGCTCCTGCAGGAAGGCGGTCCCGAGGCGAAGCTCCTCGCGGGCGGGCACAGCCTCATTCCGATGATGAAGCAGCGCCTGGCGGAGCCGGGCCTGCTGATCGACATCGGGGGCCTTGAGGAACTGCGGGGCATCCAGGAAACCGACGGGGAGATCGCGATCGGGGCGGCGATGACGCACGCCGAGATCGCGGCCTCCGACCTGCTGCGCGATCAGGCGCCGATCGTGGCCGAGACGGCCGCCGCGATTGGCGACGCGCAGGTGCGCAACCGGGGCACGATCGGGGGCAGCCTCGCCCACGCCGACCCGGGCGCGGACCTGCCGGCCGTGATGGTCGCGCTGGACGCGACGATCGCGGTCCTGGGCCCGAACGGCGAGCGCAAGGTGCAGGCCGAGGACTTCTTCCAGGACATCCTGACGGTGGACCTGGGCGAGGACGAGATCGTGACGGGCGTGTGCTTCCAGGCGTGCCGCAGCGCGGCCTACGCCAAGCTGGAGCAGCGCGCCTCGAAGTTCGCGCTGGTGGGCGTGGCGGCGGCCCTGTCGCTCGACGGGGGCACGTGCTCATCGGCGCGCGTCGCCGTGACGGGCGCGTCGAGCCACGCGCAGCGCCTGTCGGGCGTCGAGGGCGCACTGTCGGGCGCGTCGCTACCCGATGGGGCAGCGTCGGCAGCCGCCGGCGCAGGCGACGTCCTGGACTTCGTGAACGAGGACCTGCACGGCAGCGAGGAGTACCGCCGGGCGATGACCGCGGTGTTCGCGCGGCGTGCGATCGAGGCGGCAGCCGGGAGGGGCTAGCCGCCGGAGACGTCGAAGGGGCGGCCTTCGATGTGGGTGTAGCGGAGCGATCGGCGGCGGATCCGCCAGCCGACCGCTTCGCGCACGCACTCATCCTCGTAGGTGCCGTAGATGACCGTGTTCGTGCCCGCCGCGAGGGTGGGAGTCTTGTCGGTGGTGTCGGGGGGCACCTCCTCGCCCTCGGCGGGGAGGGTGTGGGTGGCCTGCAGGTAGCTGCGCAGCCGCGCCTTGCCGCCGAGACGGACGCCATCCTGCTCGACGGGAGGCTCGTCGATGAGCACGAGCGGCGGCGCGATGAAGTGCTGCGTCCCACCGAATGAGCCGAGCGCGCGAGCGCAGAACTCGGCCCAGCCGTCGGCGCCGTGGACGTTGACGGGGTCGGCGCTGAGGTCCTCGAAGATGAAGTCCTGGGCGAAGGCGGTGCGCAGGATCCCCTGGCCGCGCTCGTAGAGGGCGTCGTCGTCGCGGCTGCGGGCGCGGCCGAGCATGTCGAGGGCGTGGCCGTAACGAATGGGGAGCTGCATCAGCTCGACGTAGTCGGAGGTCTCGTTGGCGTCCATGGGCGGCATTCTAGGAGAGCGTCGCGGGCCTGTCTGTCAACGCTCGACTGCTGCGCGCTCGCGAGGCGCGACTGAGGGACGAGGAGAGCGCCCCGCTGCCGCGTGGCTGAGGAGAGCGCTCGCTTCGCTCGCTGAGTGGAGCGCGTTGCTATCCTCGTTGGGTGACAGGGGAGCGCGGGGCCAGGGATGAACGCGACCTGGCGACGGAGTTCAGGTGGTTCGCGGAGCTGGAGAGCCGCGGTTCGTCGACGTTGTACGAGCGTCTCGCGCTGGGCGTGGCCGAGGACGAGGCGCTGCTCGCGCTGGCCGCGCGCGGGAGGCCCGAGCAGCCGGCGCCGAACCTGCTGTTCGCGGCCGTGCACTTCCTCCTGCTGGGTGGGGCAAGGCACGACCTCGCGGCTTTCTATCCGACGGTCTCGGAGCCGGCGCCGGGGCTCGGCGACCCGTTCCCGCACTTCCGCCGCTTCTGCGAGGAGCACGGGGAAGCGATAGCCGGGCTGCTCCGCGAGCGTCGGGTGCAGACGAACGTGGTGGAGCGCTGCGGGCTGCTGCTTCCGGCGTTCGGGGTTATCGCGCAGCGGAGCGGGGGCAAGCCGCTCCACCTCGTCGAGGTTGGGGCGAGCGCGGGCCTGAACCTGCTCTGGGACCGCTACTGGTTCGACTACGGGGCGGGGCGGCAGTGGGGAGACGCGGGCTCGCCGCTGCGCATCGAGGTCGAGCTACGGGGCGGCCACGAGCCGCCGCTTCCCCGGGGGCCGCTGGCCATCGCGGACCGGGCGGGCATCGACCTGAACCCGGTCGACGTCAGGGACGCGGAGGCGGTGCGATGGCTGCGGGCGCTGGTCTGGCCGGAGGAACGGGAACGGATGCGGCGCCTTGACGCTGCGGTCGCCCTGGCGCAGACGGACCCACCGACCCTGCTCAAGGGGGACGCACTCGAGCTCGCGGGGAGCGTCCTGGCCGGCGCCTCTCGCGACAGGGCGCTCTGCATCTATCACTCGCACACGCTCAACCAGTTCAGCCCCGAGGCGCGGCGGCGATTCGCCGACATCCTCGCGGAGGCCGGAGCGGAGCGCGACCTGTACTGGCTCTCGAGCGAGTACCGCCCCACCGCGGATGGAGAGGCACGCCCGACGCTCACGCTCGTGTCGTTCGAGGGTGGCGAGCCGCGGGAGGAAGTCCTGGCGTACTGCGACCACCACGGGCGCTGGCTGGAGTGGCTGGCCGGCGGAGCGTAGGCGGTCTCACGTGGGGCGGAAGAAGGGGAGGTCGAGCTCGCGGAGGTCGAGGAACTCCATGTAGTCGAGCTGTCCGGGGGAGTGGCCGAGCCGGGTCAGGAGCTCGGCGGCCTCGGCGGTGTGCTGGGCGCCGTGCATGATGACGTGGGTGATGCCCGCTCCCAACGTCCCGCGATCACGGGAGTGGGTGTCTCGCACGATCGGGCGGCCGAGGTCGGCGGTATCCAGACCCGCGAGGAAGAGCCGCACTTCGGCCTGCAGAGCGATCCAGCCGTCGGCCACGCCGGCAACGCTGTCGGGGCGGAAGCTGCCGTACCGTTCGCGACGTTGGAAACGGGCGAGCCAGTTGCCCTCGGCGGAGATGATGTGCGCGAGGGTGTCGCGCAGGCTGAGCCCGTCGGGGCGCGGGAGCTCGGCGGCGGCCTCGGGCGAGACCTCCAGGGCACGGGCGAGGAGGCGGTCCATCGCCCAGGCGTGATGGTCGTACAGCTCTCGGAGGCCAGCGGCGTCCATGGCGGGATTGTAGAAGAGCGCTCGCTTCGCGCGCCGGGGAGCGGCCTAGCGTCGTAAGAGCGCTTCCCGGTGTTCGAGGAAGTCGATGTAGTCGAGTTCGCCCGGGGAGCGGCCGAAGTCGGATAAGAGCAGGGCCGCCTCGGCGCGGTGCTGCGCGGCGTGCAGGAGCACGTGCATGATGCCGGCGGCGAGCGTCTCCCGTCCGCCCCCGATGGGCTGGCGCAGGGTGAGCATCCGCCCCAGCTCGGCCTCCTCCAGGCTGGCGAGGAAGGCCCGGCTGTCGGCCTGGAGAGCTATCCAGTGGTCGGCAACTTCGGCGATGCTCTCCGGCCAGTCGAAGTGCGGGCGTTCCTCGCCCCGCCAGTTGGCGAGCCAGTAGCGCTCCGCCGTGATGATGTGCGTGAGTGTGTCCTCGAGACTGGCAACGCCTTTCCAGGGCATCGCTTCGGCCTGGTCCTGGGAGACGTCGGCGGCATGCGCAAGGAGCGTCCCCATCGACCAGGCGTGGTGGTCGTACAGCTCGCGAAGGCCCCTCGGCGTTACCACAGGCGCGATTCTACGCCTGACGGAGAAGAGCGCCGCGCTGCCGCGCGGCTGAGTGCAGCGGCGGGCCGACGCCCGCCTGAGGAGAGCGCTCGCCGCTGCGCGGCCTCGCTGAGGAGAGCGCGCGGCGCCGCCGCGCTGAGTAGGATGGGGCGCTCCCGAGACAGCACAGCCTGGCCCTGAATGGAGTGACTGATGGCACCAACGGACATTCCCTTTGGCTTTGCACTTCCCCAGGTCTCCCTGAGCGAACCGGTCGACCTCGAGCCGATCGGGCGGGTGGCGCGGCGGGCGGAGGAGCTGGGGTTCCAGAGCCTGTGGACGCTCGACCAGGTGCTGGGCGGGAGCCGCAACCTGGAGCCGGTGAGCCTCCTCTCCTACGTGGCCGCGATCACCTCGCGGGTGCGGCTGGGCACGGCCGTGTTCGTGCTGCCCCAGCACAACCCGGTACAGCTCGCGAAGGAGCTGGCGACGCTCGACGTGCTCAGCGGGGGGCGGCTGGATGCGGGGTTCGGCATCGGCAACGAGAACGCGCCCCACGACGCGGCCTTCGGCATCCCTCCAGGGCGGCGGGTGAAGCGCCTGACGGAGTCGCTGGCGGTGATGCGGGCGCTCTGGTCGGAGCGGAAGGCGTCGTACGAGGGCGAGTTCTTCCAGCTGAAGGACATCCGCATGGAGCCGAAGCCGGTGCAACGTCCGGGGCCGCCGGTGTGGTTCGGGGGACGCGTGGAGCCGGCGTTGCGGCGGGCGGTGCGACTGGGGGATGCGTGGATGGGGCCGGGTTCGTCCAGCATCGAGGAGTTCCGCGAGCACGTCCGCATCCTGCGGCAGGCCCTGGAGGACCAGGACCGCGACCCGGCGACCTTCACCATCTCGAAGCGCCTCTACCTGGCCATCGACGACGACCGCGAGCGGGCGGAGGGGCGGCTGCGGGAGTGGTTCGCGCACGTCTACGGGAGCGCGGACCTCGCGAACGCGGTGGCGGTGTGGGGTCCTGAGGCGTACATCCGCGAGCGGATCGAGGAGGTCATCGACATCGGGGCGGAGCACATGCTGCTGCACCCGGTGTTCGACTTCGACGAGCACCTGGGGGCGCTGGCGAGCTTCGCTCGCGGAGGAGAGCGCCCCGCTATCGCGGGGCTGAGGGGTGAGAAGAGCGCCGCGCTGCCGCACGGCTGAGGAGAGCGCTCGCCTTGCTCGCTGAGTGGGGGCGTCAGGCTCGGTGTACTTCGGTCGCCACCTCAGCCGTGTCGTCGACCGTGCTGTAGCGCACGACGCGACGGCCCGACACGACCGGCCCGCCCTCGTCACTCAGCTCAACGCTCAGCCAGTCCGTCGCCGGCTGACCGCCAGTAGGCGGTTCCGAGCCCCGAATCAGGTGGACATGGAGGAACGGGGTCTCCTGAAAGGCTCCGAAGTTGACCACGACGAGGACGTTGGTCCAGCCGCTTGAATCAAGCCACATTCGGATGTCCTCTTCCAATCGCTGCGCGGCCGGGCGAGGCAACTCGAGGACCGTGGGGCAGTGGTCGGTCGGGATGAGCAGGTAGTGGTCGCCACGGGGATGCAGTGGGTGCCTGAGCACGACGGAGTGGGGAAGCGGGCGGGCGGGGGCGCCGGGGAGGGTCGCCAGGCGCACGACGAGCCAGTGGTAGAGGCGGGCGGGTAGCAGGAGCCCGATGAGGCGCGTGGGGGAGGGGGCCATGTTTGGCCGGTCCGTTCTAGGCGCGGACGGCGGGGATGATGTCGTGCGCGAGGGTGTCGAGGCCGTCGAGGACGGCCTGGAGGCCGCCTCCGGGGCGGCCGAAGCGGCGGGCGGAGGCGATGATGTGCGTCAGGCCGGCTTCCTCGAACTCGCGCAGCTCTTCGACGACCTGCTCGACGGTTCCGGTGACGCTCTGGGCGCGCTCGTGGTCGGCGAGGGTGGCGCGGTGATCGGGGTCGTCGGTGAGGTTGATGCCGTGGAGCATGGCGATGGGCATGTCGGTGCCGTCGCGGTCGTGGACCTCGCAGCGCTGGAGCAGGCGGGCGCGGTGCTCGGCGAGCTGGTGGGGGCGGAGGCTGATGCCGAGCCAGCCGTCGCAGAGGGCGGCGGTGCGATCGAGGGCGGCGGTCGTGTTGCCGCCGACGAGGAGGGGCGGATGGGGGTCCTGGTACGGCTTCGGGGTGACGCTCACCTCGTTGAAGCGGTAGTAGTCGCCGTCGAAGGAGGCGGGGTCGTTCGCCCATACTTCCTTGAAGACCTCGATCTGCTCGTTGACGAGGGCGCCGCGGTGGTGGAAGGAGTCGAGCTGGAGGTTCTCGAACTCGTCCTTCATCCAGCCGACGCCGATGCCGAACTGGACGCGCCCGCGCGAGAGCTGGTCGATGGTGGCGACGATCTTGGCGGTGTGAACGGGGTGGCGGTAGGGGAGGATGATGACGCAGCTGCCGAGCTCGACGGTGCTCGTGCGGGCGGCGGCGTAGGTCATGATCGAGAAGGCGTCCCACCAGGGCCCCTGGCCGGCGGCCCACTCGCCGGTGAGGTTGTAGGGGTACTTCGCGCCGATGCTGTAGGGGAGGAGGATGTGGTCGATGACCCAGATGGAGTCGAGGCCGACCTCCTCGGCCTTGTCGCAGACGGCATCGATCGCGTCGGTGCTCGCGAGGGAGCCGATCATGGGAAGGACCACGCCGAACTTCATTGGTGCCATGCCGGGAACGATACGCTAGAGGTGGAGGTCAGGATCGGCACCAAGGCCCTCCCAAACGCCCTCCGGCTCGTCCTCTAACCCATCCGCAAGCGTCACCTCCCAGATTGCATCCTCCTCTTCGTCCCACTCCGCCCACAGCTCGGAGTATTGGCGTCTGAGTTCCTCTTCGCGAAAGCGTGCGAGCGCCTTGCGCACGACCGCGGAACGTGACGGCTCATCGGATGCCTCAACGTACCGATTGAGAAACGCGACATCCCTAGCAGAGAGGCGCACGGTGACTCGCACAGGATCACCCTACCACTCCGACGGCGCGCTACCATGGAAGCATGTGGAGCCTGTCGCGAAGGCAGTTCGTGTTCGTGGGGCTGGTGCTGGCCATCGGGGCGGCGGTGGCGGTGGTGGGGTGGCACGCGCACTCGCATTCGCACGGCGATCTGCGCGTGATCGACAGCGAGGGGAATGTGCAGGTGGTGGGGGCGTGGCGGCTGGGGTCGGCGGAGGGTGGGGAGCTGCTGGCGGTGCCGAGCGGGGACCTGCGCTTCGAGCTGTCGAACGCGGACGGGGTGCGGCACAGCTTCGTGGTCGTGCGGACGGACCTGGAGGGGGAGGAACTGCCCATCTCGAAGGGGCGCGTGGACCTGGAGGCGGCGGGGGAGCTGGTTGGGACGGTGGAGACGGTCCTGCCCGGTGGGTCGGAGGGGCGCACCTTCAGCCTGCCGCCGGGGCGGTACGTGCTGTACTGCGACATCGCGGGGCACTACGAGGGCGGGATGTACTACACCCTTCGGGTGGAGGAGAGCGCCGCGCTGCGCGCGGCTGAGTATTGAGGAGAGCGCCGCGCTGTCGCGCGGCTGAGGAGCGCGCTCGCTACCCTCGCTGAGGGGGGACGGATGTGTGGAGCGGCTGAGTGGCAAAGCGGAGCTACAATCGAGACATGACTCCGACGCGTGAGGCGCTGATCGAGGCGTTCGCCGAGGCCGGGCACGAGCTGTGGCTGGCCGGCGGGCTGGTGCGCGACGAGCTTCGGGGCCTCCCACCAACGGGCGACGCCGACTTCGCGACGAGCGCGCCGCCGGACGAGTGCGAGCGAATCGCGAAGGGGCTGGGGGCGACGGTCGCAACGATCGGGCAGCGGTTCGGGACGACGGGCGTCCTGCTCGATGAGGGACTGGCGGAGGTCACGACGTTCCGGGGGGACAGCTACACGGCGGGGAGCCGCTGGCCGGACGTGACCTTCGGGAGCTCGATCGACGAGGACCTCGCGCGGCGCGACTTCACGGTGAACGCGATCGCGAGGAACACGGTCACGGGCGAGCCTCGTGACCCGTTCGGGGGCCGGGATGACATCGAGCGGGGGCTGCTGCGGGCGCCGGGCGACCCGCGCACGCGCTTCGCTGAAGACCCGCTTCGCATCCTCCGGGGCGTGCGCTTCGTGAGCCAGCTCGGGTTCTTGATCGAGGAGGAGACGAAGGCGGCGATGGAGGAGTCGGTGGAGCTGCTGGGGACGCTCTCGCAGGAGCGGGTGACGGCGGAGATTGAGCGGCTGCTGCGGGGGAAGCACCCGAAAGCGGGGCTGGACGCGCTGAACGAGATCGGCGCGCTGCCACACGTGCTCCCGGAGCTGGCGCCCATGCCGGGTTGCGAGCAGAACCGCTTCCACAAGTTCGACGTGTGGGGGCACACGACGGCGACGGTAGAGGCGATCGCGACGGACGAGGCGAGCCTGTCGCTGCGGCGCTGGGCGGCGCTGCTGCACGACCTGGGGAAGCCGCCCGTGCGGCACGTGAAGCAGAACGGCGAGTGGGGGTTCTACCGGCACGAGATCGTGGGGGCGGAGATGGCGGAGGCGCTTACGGAGCGGCTGCGCCTGGGCAAGCGCGAGGGTGCGCTGCTGACCCTGCTCGTACGGCGCCATATGGACCGGCCAGACCCCGACGACGGTCGGCTGGTGCGACGCTTCATGCGGCGGATGGATGGGCACTGGCGCGACCTGCTCGCGCTGAAACGCGCCGACAACGCCAGCCACGCCTACGACGACAACGAGTACCACGACCGCCTGGAGGAGGCCTGCGAGCGGGTGGAGGCGGAGGAGGCGGCCATGCTGCGGGCGGAGAGTCCGCTGGACGGGCGCGAGCTGATGGCGCTGCTGGGGCGGGAACCGGGTCCGTGGATCGCGCGCATCAAGGAGCGGCTGAGCACGCTCGTGCTGGACGGGGAACTGGCGCCGGGGGACAAGGAGGAGGCGAAGCGCATCGCGCGGCGCATGGGGGGAACGGCGGCGCTGCTGGCCGAGAGCGAGGATCGGTCATGAGCGGAGACGGCCCGGACGTCGACGTGGCCAGCCTCGAGAAGCTGGGCGAGGGGTACGAGGCGGAGATCTTCGCGTGGGAAGACGGGCAGGCCCTGCGCCTGTTCCGGGAGGGGCACGAGCGCAGCATCGAGCCGGAGCGGATCGCGATCCCGGCGGCGCTTGCGGGGGGCATCCCGGCGCCACGCATCGGCGAGGCGATGAGCCTCGGCGGGCGCGAAGGCAGCATCATGGAGCGCATCGACGGGGAGAACCTGCTCGACCTGGTGGGGCGGAAGCCGTGGCTGATGCCACGGGAGGCGTGGACGACGGGCCGCATTCACGCGCGCCTGAACGCGCTCCCAGCTCCGGACGGGCTGGCGACGGCGCACGAGCGGGTGCGGGAGTGGATCGGGAACGTGGAGGTGCCACCGCACCTGGCGGCCATCGCCGAGGAGGCGCTGGCAGGGCTGGAGGAGGGCGACCGCTTCTGCCACAGCGACTTCCACCCGGGGAACATCCTGCTGGAGCCGAACGGGCGGCGGGTGGTCATCGACTGGGGGTTCTGCGCGGCAGGGCCGATCGAGTCGGACGTGGCGCGGTCGACGGCGTTGCTGTGGCTGGGGGAACCGCTCGACCCGAGTCCGGCCCTGCGGCTGATCACACGGTTCTTCCGGCCGATCGCGACGGGGCTCTACCTGCGGGCGTACCGCAGCGTGGCCCGCTTCGACACCGAACTGATGTGGCGATGGGTGGTGGTGCGGGCGATCGAGCACCTCGCGATCGTGCGGGCGATCAGTCCGCCCGACGCCGGCATTCCCGACCCGGTGGCGGGGGTGGAGGAGCTGGTGGCGCATGCGCAGCGGCGGGCGGAGCGGTAGTGCGGCCGGGCGTTCGGCACGTCGCGTCACGCTGTGAGACGATCGAAGGACAGCCCGCCGTTCACGATCTGTTCACACCATGACGGAAGAGTCTGAAACCGAGATGACGTCAGCACCGGCCACGACGGCGACCGTGCTGGTCGTGGAGGACGAGGAAGCGCTCCTCCTGACGATGGCGCACCACCTTCGCCGCGAGGGCTACGAGGTGCTCACGGCGGCGCGCGGCGACGACGGCCTGCAGATGGCGCGGGAACACGAGCCGGACGTAATCGTGCTCGACCTGATGCTCCCGGGCGTCGACGGCATGGGAATCTGCCGGGCGCTGCGCCGCGACACGCGGGTACCCATCATCATGGTCACGGCGCTCGGCGGGGAGAGCGACCGCGTCGCGGGGCTGGACACGGGGGCCGACGACTACCTGGCCAAGCCGTTCGGGATGCGGGAGCTGCTCGCGCGCGTGCGCGCGCTGCTGCGGCGCGCGCCGATGCGGCAGGAGGCGCCCCCGGAGGAGGACGTGGTTCGCGCAGGGGATCTCGAGGTGAACCGGGTGCGGCGGGAGGTGCGGCGGGGCGGGGAACTGCTGCGGATAAAGCCGCGGGAGTTCGAGCTCTTGCTATTCTTGTTGCGACATCCCGGCCAGGTGCTCTCGCGGGAGCACATCCTCGAGTCGGTCTGGGAGCACGACTTCAATGGTGACGCGCGAACGGTGGACGTTCACATGCGCTGGCTACGCCAGAAGATTGAGCCGGACGCGGCCAATCCCCGGCGTATCCGCACGGTTCGCGGCAGCGGGTATCTGTTCGAAGGCTAGGGTGGGGGCGTGAGCGGCCTCGCGTCCCGCGCGGCGCTGGCGAGCGGGATCTCGGGCGTGCTGGCGGCGACCGCCGCAGCGATTGTCGCGGCGACGGTTGACGACGCCCTCTGGATTACGGTCACGGTGCTCGTGATGGGCGCGGGCGGGTTCGCGAGCGTGCTCCTGCTGCTGCGGCCCGTCGAGCTCTCGGTGCGGGAGACGGCGGAGGCGGCGCGCGCGCTGCGGGGGAGCAGCCTTTCGGCGCGGGCGGTTCGCACAACAGGCCCGACGGCCGAGCTCACGCACGAGTTCAACGTGATGGCGACGGAGATCGAGGCGTCGTCGCGGGCGATCACGGCCGAGCACGCGCGCCTGGAAGCGGCCCTGGCGGCGGCGGCGGACGGCATCATGGCCGTGGACGCGGGGACCGACGTGCAGTACGCGAACCCGGCAGCCCTCGCGCTGCTGGGCATGACGGAGGCGGAGGTGGTAGGCCGCGCCCTCATCGAGAGCGCGCGGGACTACGAGCTGGACGCGATCGTGCGGGAAGCGATGGCGGGGCGGGGAACGCCGGAGCCGAAGGTCATTCCGTTCGGACAGGACCGCACCCCCTTGCGGGCGCAGGCGGTGCCGGTGGCGGAGGGAGGAAGCTGGGCGGCGCTGCTGATCCTGGTCGACCTCTCGGCGGTGCAGCGGGTGGACCACGTGCGCCGGGACTTCATCAGCAACGTGTCGCACGAGCTGCGGACGCCGATCGCGTCCATCGGGGCGCTGGTGGAGACGCTTGAGCTGGGAGACCTGGAGAGTGAGGAGCAGGCGGCATTCCTGGGCCGCATCCGAAGCCAGGTCGAGCGCATGGCGCTCCTCACGAACGAACTGCTCGACCTGTCCCGGATCGAGTCGGGGGCGATCCACCTGGAGCCGGAGGCGGTCGACCTGGCGTCGGCGGTTGCGGAGGCGCAGGCGGCGCTCGCTCCCCGGCTCGAAGCCTGCGACGTGCGCATCGAGGGGCCGGAGGGGAAGACGCCGCCGGTGGAGGCGGACCGTTCGGCGACGGTCCGGATCGTGACGAACCTGCTCGACAACGCGCTCAAGTTCAGCCCCGACGGAAGCGCCATCACGGTGAACGTTCGCGACGAGGACGCGCTCGTGGCGGTGGAGGTATGCGACGACGGGCCGGGGATCGCGGCGCAGGATCTGGACCGCGTGTTCGAGCGCTTCTACAAGGCGGAGCACTCGCGGGCGGACGAAGGGGCCGGGCTAGGGCTCGCGATCGTGAAGCACCTGGTGCAGGCGCACGGAGGCACGGTGGCGGCCCGGAACGAGGCAGGGAGAGGCGCGGCGATGACGGTGCGGCTGCCGAAGCGCTTCGTGGGGCGTGAGCCCCGCGTACCGGCCCAGGGGCAGGGCTAGCGCGTGGAGTACATCTTCATCATGTTCGGGGCGGGGCTGGCCGTCGGCGTCATCTACGCCGCCTGGCAGAAGCGCCGCAACTCGCGCGGGAAGCGCAAGCGAGGCGCACGGCGGTAGGGCCGTGCGCCTCGGCTTTGTACGAACGGGCGGTGGGCAGGCGCCTCCTAGGCGCCGCCCGCGGCTTCCGCTTCGCCCGGCTCCCAGCGATCCATGGGATTGCCGTCACCGTCGAGGTGGGTGATGAGGTGCTGCATGTCCGGGGGAGCGTCGGCCAGACGCTCGAGGACGAAGAGGCCGTCCTCCACGGGCGGAGGCACGTCGAAGACGTTGTTGAACTTGTGGACGGAGTCCCAGATGCCGATGCCGATGGTCAGCTCGACGATCTGGTCCTCGGTGAAGTGCTCCTTGAGGCGGTCCATGAACGCGTCATCGACGTTGTTGGCGTGGTTGAGGATGAAGTCCTCGGCCAGCTCAAGGGCGACCTTCGTGCGCTCGGGGAGGTCGGAGTTCCGGAAGTCCAGCGCCTGCTGGATCATCTCCTCGGTCATGCCTTCCTGCTGCGCCGCAGCAGTTCGAGCAGGGATTCAGTATCGACATCCGTTGGTGTTGGAGGAGTAGAGGCGGATCAGCTCCTTGAGGAGCGGGTCGAGCGTGCTGTGGGACCACAGCACTCCGTAGTTGAACATGAACCCCTTGAAGAGGTCGGGGCGGTGGCCGTAGACGCCGCCGAACCCCTCCATGCCGCCGACTTCCTTGACTCTCGGCATAACCTTCTCCCTTCGCGCCGACCCGGGTTGGAGGGCATGCTCCAGCCGACCGGTACGGCGCCTTCGCGTATCCTGCCGGAGAGTATAGCCCTCAATGACGGGGGAGTGTTGGGAGAATGACTGGATGAAGCTGCTGGAAGGGAAGAAGGCGGTTGTGCTGGGCGCCTCGAGCGGGATCGGCTGGGCCATCAGCGAGCGTTTCGCGGAGCATGGGGCGGACGTGATCGTGGCCGCCCGCCGGGTCGAGAACCTGGAGAAGCTGGCCAACCAGATCGGCGGCACCGCGGTGCGCTGCGACGGTCGCGACTACGACGACCTGAAGGCGCTGGCGGACACGGCGATGGAGAAGTGGGGACGCGTGGACGTGGCGGTGAACTCGGCGGGCGTCGTGCGCGGGGCGCTGATCAAGGACATCACGCCCGAGGACCTGCACGCGGTGGCCGACATCCAGTACTTCGGCTTCATCTACTTCATGAAGCACTTCGGCAACGCCCTGGCGGCGAGCGGGGGCGGCTCCCTGATCAACATTACGTCGACCACGGCGATCTCCATCCCGACTCGGCTGACGCCGTACTCGGCGGCGAAGGCGGCCATCAACTTCGCGACGAAGATCGCGGCGCGGGAGTTCGGTCCGGACCAGGTTCGCGTGAACGCGGTGGCGCCGACGTTCGTGCCGACGGCGATGAACAACTACGGCGGGGGCACGCCCATCGACGAGGCGCGCGTCGAGATCCCGGACGACAACCCCACGGCAGCGGGGTTCATCGAGCAGACGCCGCTGGGGCGGATCACGACAGTCGACGACTGCGCGGACGTGACGCTGGTGGTCGCGAGCGACCTGTTCGGCGACATCACGGGGCAGGTCATTCCCGTCGACGGCGGGAACCACCTGCTGCGCCTGCCGGAGACCCGCCGGGCGGCGACGCAGGAGTCGTGAGCGACCAGCCCCTGGCCGTCAACGCCTTCCAGCAGGTGGCGCAGCCAAGCAAGGACCTGGAGCGCTCAGTAGTGTTCTACCGGGACGTGCTGGGGGCGCGGTACATCGCCACGTTCGACCCGCCGGGGCTGGCGTTCTTCGACATCGGGGGCGTGCGGCTCATGCTCGACGCGATCCCGGGCGCGATCGAGCACGAGGGCTCGCCCCTCTACTTCCGCGTGGACGACATCGACGCGGCCGTGGCCGCGCTGCGCGAGGCGGGCGTGGAGGTCGAGCAGGAACCGACCTCGATCGCGGTCGACGAGGAGGGCAACTTCGGCCCGGCCGGCTCGGAGGAGTGGATGGCGTTCTTCCGCGACCCCGACGGGAACATCCTCGCCTTCGCGGAGACGCGCGCGCCCTAGTCCGACTCCTGTTGCCGGTTCGCGAGGCGCACCTCGCGGGGCTGGTCGAAGATGATGCGGCGGAAGGCCTCGCCGTACTCGAAGTCCTGATCCGCGGCGGTGTTACGGGCCATCTCGCTGGCGAACTCGGCGACCTCCCCGCTGAGCTGGCTGGGGTGGGCGGCAAGCGCCTTCTTCTTGAGCTCGATGGTCTCCGTGATGTCGACCCAGATGTTGGCGTTGGCGCCCGAGCCCATCCAGAGCTGCTTCACCTTGTGGGGCTCGAGGCCGTCGACGAGCAGCTCGGGAAAGGTGAGCCGGTCGCGGGCGCTGGGGAAGATGGCGTCGACGGTGGCATCGCCGGCGGCGCGGTGGTCCGGGTGGTTCGCGTAGGCATCGAACATGAAGCGCGCGGTCGGGTCGAAGGTGACGACGACGTCGGGGCGGTACTTGCGGATGAGGCGGGTGATGTCACGGCGTAGCTCGAGGGTGTGGACGAGGTAGCCGTCCTCGTAGCCGAGGAACTCGAAGTTCTTGACGCCCAGGATGCGTCCGGCGGCGCGTTGCTCGGCCTCGCGAATCTCGGCGAGGCGCGTTGAGGTCATGTCCGGTTCCTCGCTGCCTTTGTTGCCGTTGGTGATGACGACGTAGGTCACCTCGGCGCCGCGTCCCGCCCACTTGGCGGCGGTGCCGGCGACCATGAACTCGGCGTCGTCGGGGTGGGCGACGACGACCATGGCGCGGTCGGGCTGGAAGTCCTCGGTGCTTGTTTCGGGTGCTTCTTCGGTCATGGGTGTGCGTCCTTCCTTGGGGTGTGGGGTGGCAGGGGGGTGGCTGATGCCTAGAACACGGCGATGGGGTTGACGGGCGAGCCCGTGCCGCCGCGCACGTGGAGCGGGGCGATGGAGAGGAGAAACTCCCAGCGGCCCTCCTCGGCGCAGGCCTCGGCGAGGGGGTCGAGGAAGGCGTTGTCGAGGAGGGGGAGGCCCATGAAGACGATGGTGAACACGTGAACGGGTCCGCCGGGGGCGTCCTCGAAATCGGGGTAGGAGTGGGGGCGGGCGTCGAGCATGTCCCAGCCGAGGATGGCGGCATCGGCCTGCTTGAGGACGGGGACGCAGTCGACGTGGAGGCCGGGGGTGGGGGGAACGCCGGGCACCATGTCGGGGTTGGCGGCGAGGAAGGCGGGGCGGGCGCCACGCACGAGCACGGCGTCGCCGGGGCGCAGCTCGACGCCCTCGGCCTCGGCGGCGGCTTCGAGCTCCCAGCCGCGGGTGGGGCGGTCCGGGGTCACGAAGTCGGTGCCGCGCAGGCGGGGGATATCGAGGAGGACGCCGCGGGTGATGATGCCGTCCTTCCAGGCGGCGACGGCGCCGGAGCGGGCGCCCGCGGAGGTGACCTCCTCGACGGCGTTCTTGCCGTTCCACATCTTCCCTTCCCAGAAGATGTGGCAGAGGGCGTCGACGTGGGTGGTGGCGTAGCCGTGGAAGACGAGGCCGATGTAGTCGGCGGAGACGGCGGGGCCGATGGTCATGAAGTGCTGCGCGGGCCGCCAGTTGCCGGGGGCGCCCTGAGTGTTCAGCGGATAGGAGCAGGAGACGGAGCGGCCGCTCTGCACGAGGGAGGCGGCTTCGCGCCGCTTTGCGGGGGTGATCAGGTTGACGGTGCCGGCGCTGTCGTCGGGACCCCAGCGGCCCCAGTTGCTGCAGGTCTCGAAGTAGGAGCGGACCTCCTCCTGGGTGGGCTCGGGGTGCGCGTCTGCAGGCATCGGTGCCTCCCTTTCCTCGCGGGAATCCTACGCATCTGGACCGAACGGCGAAGCTGGTTCCGGCGCTCGCTCAGCCCTGGGGCGGTGGGGCGCGGAGGGGGAAGGTGGCGATGGTGTCGTGGCGGGCGCCGTCGGGCTGGAGGCGGCTGCGGACGAGGGAGATCTCGGTGGTACGCCACTCGCACTCGGGAATCTCGATCTTGCCGACCGCCACTTCGAGCTCGGCGCGCTGCCTGGTGCCGACCTCGTTGCGGACGCGGCCCAGGGTGAGGTGCGGACGGAAGGGACGCGTCTCGGGATCGAAACCAACGACGGAGAGGGCGCGGTTCACGTCCCGTGCGAGGGCCTCGAGGCGGAGGACGTCCCCGGCGACGGCGGCCCACATCACGCGCAGGCCCTCGCGGCCGCCGAAGGTGCCGATGTTGGCGAGCTCGAGGAAGAAGGCGGAGTGCCGCACGACTGCCTCCTGGAGGGCCATCTTGACGGCGGGAATCTGGCGCTCGGGCACTTCCCCGAGGAACTTGAGGGTGACGTGCAGGCTCGAGGGGTTCACCCAGCGGACGGCGCCGTCGCTCTGCTGGCGCAGGTCGTCGACGAGGCGGCCGACGGTGTGGCGGACGTCCTCGGGCAGCTCGCAGGCGACGAAGAGGCGGTGGGTCTTCTCGGTCAGTTCGGTCATATCAGCACAGCAGCCTGCGGGCGTTCGCTCCGGCGATGGCGTCGCCCGTGGCGGCGTCGAGGCCGGCGAGGACGCCCTTCAATTCCGGTCCCGGCCGCCGCAGGGGAAAGTCGGAAGCGAAGAGAACGCGGTCCGCGCCTGCCGTCGCCACGAGGCGAGCGATCGCGCCGGCATCGTAAAGGAGGCCGGCAGCAGCCGTATCGAAGAGGAGGTTGGGGGTGGCCTCGCGCACCTCGGGCATGGAGAGGTAGAAGGAGGCGCCGGCGCCGAGGTGGGCGCCCACCATCGTGACATCGGGGGCGGCCGTGGCCACCTCGATGAGCTCCGCGGGGGCGAGGCCGCCCTCCTTGCCGGGGTAGCGGTGGCCGACGGGCTCGCTCATGTGCCAGACGAGGGCGGCGCCAGCCTCGCCGGCGAGGGCTGCCAGGCGGCCGGCCTCGGGGCCGAGGGGATCCCAGCCCTGCGTGCCCGGTCGGAGCTCGCCAAAGCCGCGAGCGCCCTGCTCGATCGCCCTGCGGGCCTCGCGTTCCCACCCGGGAAGGGCGGGATTGACGGTCGCGAAGGGGACGATGGAGCGGGGCGTTTCGGCGGCGACGCCGAGGAGGTACTCGTTCTGCTCGGCAACCTCGCGCTCGCCGGCAAAGGCGAAGCCCTGCGCGACCGCCGCCTCGACGCCGTCCTCGCGGAGGGCGGCGAGAAGGGCGGGGGCACCGGCGATGGCCGCCTTCGGGTCGCCGTAGATCTCGGCGAAGCCCGCGTCGCGGCTTGCAATAGCCTCGCGGTCCCGTGCCTGGGAGGGCGGGAAGAGGTGGGTATGGGCGTCGATTGTCACAGGGAGCGATCGTAGCAGATGGGGTAGGCTCAGCCGGTGGGGTTCTTCATCGAAGTGACGATCGAGGAGGCGGCCTGCGCCTCGCAGCCGGGGTGCCGCGAGTGCGTCCAGAGCTGCCCGGTCGACATCCTGGAGCGAGAACCGGGGGAGCGGGTGGCGCGGGTCATCGACGAAAACGTGGACGAGTGCATCCTGTGCGACCTGTGCGTCGTGCGCTGCCCGGTGGAGGCGGTGACGGTGACGAAGCTGTACGCCACGGGCTAGGAGCGGTCGATGGCCAGGCGGAGCCAGGCGATGTGGGCGCTCTCCTCAAGGGCGGTGAGCCAGTGGAGAGCGTCCCAGAGGGAGGCGCCGCGGGCGTAGGCGCCGTGCCCCTGGAGGAGCGCCACGCGCGACTCGCGCAGGGCGGTCGCGATCTTCTCCTCCTGCGTGGGGCCCTGGGCGACGACCGGCACGGAGGGGATGTGCATCTGGCCCTCCAGGTCCTCGGGCTTGAAGACATCGCGGTCGTAGGAGAGGGCGATGGCGTGGTGGGGATGGGCGTGGGCGATGGCGGCCGCCTGGGTGGTGGCGTAGATGGTCCAGTGGAGGATGGTGTCGCTGGAGGGGGGAGGGGCCTCGTGGCGGCCGTCGGGAAAGACGCGGCTGATGTCGAGGGGTTTCAGGTGGCCGAGGGCCGTGCCAGTGCCGGTGATCCACATGGCGTGGCCGTCGCGGACGCTGAGGTTACCGCCGCGGCTGCTGACCATGCCGAGCTGGTAGAGGTCGCGCCCGACCCCCGCCAGCTCGCGCATCGTCGCCTCGGGAATGGCCATGCGAGGAGGATAGGCTCCCGCTAGACCTCGCGGAACTCGCCCTCGACGGTGCCTTCCTCGGCGCCACCGGCGGCGGCGCCGGGATCGAAGCCGCCTCCGTCGGGGCCGTCGGGTCCGGGACCACCGCCGTCCTGCTGGCCGTAGACGGACTCGCCGACCTTCTGGAGGGCCGCGGTGAGGGCTTCGAGGGCGGTCTGGATGCGCTCCTTCGTGGCGTCGTCGTCGCCTTCGGCCTCGAGGGCCTCGCGCACGGCCTTCACCTTCTCCTCGACGTCGGCCTTGAGGGCCTCGTCGATCTTGTCGGCGTTGTCGGCGAGGGTCTTCTCGGCCTGGTAGGCGGCGCTGTCGGCGAGGTTGCGCAGCTCGATCATCTCGCGGCGCCGCTGGTCATCCTCGGCGTGCAGCTCGGCATCGCGCTGCATCTGCTGGATCTCGTCCTCGCTGAGGCCGCTCGATGCCTGGATGGTGATCTTCTGCTCGCGGCCGGTGCCCTTGTCGACGGCGCTGACGTTGACGATGCCGTTGGCGTCGATGTCGAAGGTGACCTCAATCTGGGGGACGCCGCGTGGGGCCGGGAGGATGCCGTCGAGGGTGAACTTGCCGAGCGACTTGTTATCGGGCGCCATGGGGCGCTCGCCCTGGAGGACGTGGATCTCGACGCTTGGCTGGTTGTCGGCGGCGGTGCTGAACACCTGGCTCTTGGCGGTGGGGATGGTGGTGTTGCGGGGGATGATGGTGGTCATCACGCCGCCCAGGGTCTCGATGCCGAGGGTGAGGGGCGTGACGTCGAGCAGGAGGACGTCCTGCACGTCGCCCTTGAGGACGCCGGCCTGGATGGCGGCGCCGATGGCGACCACCTCGTCCGGGTTGACGCCCTTGTGGGGCTCCTTGCCGAAGAACTCGCCGACGAGCGACTGGACGGCGGGCATGCGCGTCTGGCCGCCCACGAGCACGACCTCGTCGACGTCGCCGGCGGCCTTGCCGGCGTCGTCGAGGGCCTTCTTCACGGGCTCGAGGGTGCCGCGCAGGAGGTCGCCGACGAGCTGCTCGAGCTTCGCCCGGCTGAGGGTGAGGTTGAGGTGCTTGGGGCCGCTCGCGTCGGCGGTGATGAAGGGCAGGTTGATCTCGGACTGCTGGGCGCTGGAGAGCTCGATCTTGGCCTTCTCCGCCTCGGCCTTGAGGCGCTGGAGGGCCTGGCGGTCCTGGCGCAGGTCGATGCCCTCGGCCTGACGGAACTCGTCGACGAGCCAGTCGATGATGCGGTCGTCGAAGTCGTCGCCGCCGAGGTGGGTGTTGCCGTTCGTGCTGAGGACCTGGAAGGTGCCGTCGCCGATCTCGAGGATGGAGATATCGAAGGTGCCGCCGCCGAGGTCGTAGACGGCGATGACCTCGTCAGCCTTCTTCTCGAGGCCGTAGGCGAGGGAAGCGGCGGTGGGCTCGTTGATGATGCGGAGGACGTTGAGGCCGGCGATGCGGCCGGCGTCCTTGGTGGCCTGGCGCTGGGCATCGTTGAAGTAGGCGGGGACGGTGATGACGGCCTCGGTGACGGTCTCGCCCAGGTAGGCCTCGGCGTCGGCCTTGAGCTTCTGCAGGATCATGGCGCTGATCTCGGGCGGGCTGTGGGCGCCCTCGCCCATGGTGACCTGGACGTCGCCGTTGGAGGCGGCGCTGACGGCGTAGGGCATGGAGCCGGTGCCGCGCTGGACCTCGGGGTCGCTGTACTTGCGGCCCATGAAGCGCTTGATGCTGTAGACGGTGTGCTCGGGGTTGGTGATGGCCTGGCGCTTGGCGACCTGGCCGACGAGGCGCTCACCGGACTTGGTAAGGGCGACGACGGAGGGGGTGGTGCGGGTGCCTTCGGCGTTGGGGACGACGGTCGGTTCGCCGCCTTCCATCACGGCCATGGCGCTGTTGGTGGTTCCCAGGTCGATTCCCAGTACTTTCGGCATGTTCGTTCCTCCTGGCGGTGGTTGTCGGGGCGGCTAGGCGCCCTCGTTCTCGCTTTCGGTTTCGGCCGGGCCGGGCGGCTCGGCCTCGCCGCCCTCGCCCACGATGACCATGGCGGGGCGGATGACGGCGTCGTTGAGGGCGTAGCCCTTCTGGACGACGTGCAGGCAAACGTTCTCGGGGCCGGGGCCGCGGCCCACGGCCTCGTGCCGGGTGGGGTCGAAGGTCTCGCCCTCGGCGGGTACCTCGGAGACGCCCATGCTCTCGAGCAGGCCGTCCAGCTTGCGCTCGATGGCAAGCACGCCCTGCACCCAGTTGAGCCCGGCGAGCGTGCTGTCGAGCGTCTCGACAGCGCGCCCGAAGTCGTCGCGAATGGGGAGCAGGTTGATGACCGTCGCGGCGCTAACGAGGCGGGCCTGCTCGGACCGCTCCTGCTCGACGCGGCGCTTGTAGTTGGCGAGGTCGGCGGCGGCGCGCTTCCAGTTCGCCTCGAAGCGCTCGGCGGCAGCCTGGGCGGCCTCGAGCTGCTCCCGGAGATCGTCCGCCGGCGCCTCCTCGGGCGCGGCCTCTTCGGTCTCGGGCGCGGGGGCGTCGCCATCCTCGCCGTCCATGCGGGCGGCGGCGCGCTTGTCGACGAACCGGGGCGCGTCGCTGTCGCTCATTGGTCGTCCCCGGGGGTGTCCGCCGTGCCTGCGTCGCCATAGAAGCGGCGCATGAGCTCGGTGAGGACATCGCTCACGTAGCGCACGTGGGCAACGGCGTCGGGATAGTCGAGGCGGGTGGGGCCGAGGAGGCCGATGAGGCCCCCGGCGCCGCCCACGGGCCCGTAACGGGAGAGCACGAAGCTCATGTCGCGGTAGGGCTCGGCGGGGTTCTCGTCGCCGATGACGATGGCGAGGTCGTCGCTTCCAAGGGCGCGGGCCGGGATGGCGCGCTGCAGGCGGGAGCCCTCGACCGCCTCGAGGGTGTCGAGCAGGCGGTCGCTGTCGCCCTCGTACTCGGGCTGGCGGAGCAGCTCGCGGACGCCCTCGATGACGGGCGTCTCGCTGGCGGCGTCCTCCTCGCTGCGGAGTAGGACCACGACCTGGTCGAGCACCTGCCGCTCGATGGCGCCGGTCGGGGGCGTCCGCCCCTCGATCTCGTTGGCGGTCTCGCCGGCGAGCTGCTGGTTGAGGCGCGCCGCGAGGCGCGTGAGTTGGTCCTGGGTCGTGGCTTCGGAGAACTGGAGGGTGTGCTGGAGCACGGCGGCGTCGTTCATGACGACGACGAGGAGGGCGCTCTCATCGGTGAGCTCGACGAGTTGGAGCTGCTTGAGGCGAACCTCGACCATGTGGGGCGGGGTCGCGATGGCGGCGGTGTGGAGCGAGTTCGCGAGGACGCTCGCGGAGAGCGCGAGCCAGCGTTCGAGGTCGACGGCGCTCTGGTGGAACTGGTGCAGGATGGTCAGCTCCTCCTCGCTGGAGAGGCGGCGCTCGCCCATGAGGGAGCCGACGTAGGTTCGGTAGCCAAGATTGCTGGGCACGCGCCCCGCGGACGTGTGGGGATGGGTGATCAGCCCCTCGCCCTCGAGGGCGGCCATCTCGCTGCGCACGGTGGCGCTGGAGAGGTCGAGGTCGTGGCGCGCGACGAGGGAGGCGGAGCCGACCGGCTGCGCGCTCTCGACGTAGTCCTCGACGATGAAGGCGAGGATCCTGGCCCTTCGCTCTGACAATGGCATTGTGAACCCTGTCGACCTATGTTAGCACTCTCAGGGCAAGAGTGCTAATGACTCGATCGGATAGACTCGACGCATGCCGATCGGGGTGCTGGGAGGGACCTTCGACCCGCCTCACGTGGGGCACCTGGTGCTGGGAGAATGCGCCCGCGTGCAGCTGGGCCTGGAGCGCGTGTACTTCATGCCCGCGGGCGATCCCTGGCGCAAGGCCGGGAGCGGCGTGACCTCCTCTACGCACCGGCTGGCGATGACGCACCTTGCCATCGCGGACAACCCCGGCTTCCACCTGGACGAGCGCGAGGTCGAGCGCATCGGGCCGACGTACACCGTCGACACGCTGCGGGAACTGCACGCGCAGGGGATGGACGACGTCGTGCTGATCCTCGGGAGCGATGCGCTCGCGGACATGCCGGCGTGGCGCGAGCCGGACGTGATCGCGGCGCTGGCGCGGCTGGCGGTGGCGCCCAAGGGAGCGGACGCGGGCGAGCAGGCGTGGCTGGCGGCGCAGGTCGGGTTCGACGTCCCGCCCGCCGTCGTCGAGATGCCGGCCCTGCCGGTCAGCTCAACGCTGGTGCGGGAGCGCGTGCGGGAGGGGATGTCGATCCGCTACCTGGTGCCGGCGACGGTCGAGGAGTACATCGACACCCACGGGCTCTACCGGTAGCGCTCGCGCAGGGTCGCCTCCAGCGCCGCCGCCCGGATGGGGGCGCGCGCGATCTCCTTGTCCCCCACGGCGATCACGGGGACGGCGTAGCCGTAGCGGGAGCGGAGGGCGGCGTCGGCGTCGATGTCGACCGCCTCGATCGTGAAGCCGAGGCTCCCGGCGAGGTCGTCGAGGAGCGTGCGGGCTTCGTCGCAGAGGTGGCAATCGGCGCGGGTGTAGAGGGTAACGGGTGGGGCAGGGCTCATGCCGGCGAGGGCGTGGACTCGTCCTCAGCCGCTTCTTCGGGGGGCGGGCCGAGGACGCGGTCCTCCCACTCATCCGTGATCTGGCCGGGGAAGCGGCGGATCACGCCCGCCAGGACGATGGCCAGCCCGATGATGACCGCCGCCACGATCTGGGGGACGGGGATGCCGTCGACGGTCTGCTCGTCGGTGCGGAACTCGGAGAGGCCGAAGCGCATGACCGAGTAGAGGACCATGTACGCGCAGAAGGTCCAGCCGGGCACCTTGATGAAGCGCCGGGCCACGAGGAGCAGGACGGCGAGGATGAGGAAGTCGCCCAGGAGCTCGTAGCCGCCGGCCGCGGGGTGCACCGACTTGCCCAGCTCGCCGAGGGTGTTCGGGTGCACGTAGACGAACGCCCAGGGAAGGTCGCTGGCGGTGGCGAGGTGCTCGCCGTTGATGAGGTCGCCGATACGGCCGAGGCCCTGCCCGAGGATCATGCCGGGGGCGGCGGCATCGAGGCAGATGCCGATGGGCCAGCGATGGAAGAGCCCGTAGATGGCGCCGCCCAGCACGCCCCCGATGAGGCCGCCGTAGAGGGTGATTCCGCCCTCGGTGATGTCGGTGACGATGGCGGCGAGGTCGTTCTCGAACCGGTCCCAGTGCTCGAAGACAAAGAAGAGGCGCGCGCCCACGATGGCCGAGACCACGGAGACGAGGGCGATCTCCTGGCCGACGTCGGAGGGGACGCCGTCGACCCGGGCGAGGTACACGGAGAGGGTGACGCCGCAGATGATGCCGATGGCGGTGAAGAGGCCGTGCCACGTGATCGTGAGCCCGAAGATCTTGCCGATGTCGGGGTCGATGTCGATCGTGATAGAGAGAAGGAGGGCTACGGCCGAGAGGTCCATCGGCGGGTATCGTACGGCGCGGCTGGCTCAGGGGCGAAACCGTTTGCCGCCGGTTCGGGCGAGGCCGTAGGCTTGCTGGCCATGTCAGGCATCTCGAGCATGGAAGGCAAGACCGCCCTCGTGAGCGGCGTCTCGAACGAGCGCTCGATCTCGTGGGGCATCGCGAAGGCGATGCACGAGGCGGGCGCCACGGTCGCCCTTTCCTACGGGCCGGCGATGGAGAAGCGCGTCCGCCCGCTGGCGGAGAGCATCGGCTGCGACTTCGTGGAGTACTGCGACGCCACCAGCGACGAGGACATCGAGGCGCTCTTCGCGAAGCTGGGCGACCGCTACGGCACGATCGACGCGGTCGCCCACGGCATCGTAGGGGCGAAGCGGGAGGACCTGTCACGCCCGTTCGTCGAGACGAGCCGGGACGGCTTCCTGCTCGCGCAGGAGCTGTCGGTCTACTCGCTCGTGGCGCTGACGCGCGCGGCGCGGCCTCTGATGCCGGAGGGTGGGAGCGTCGTCACGCTCTCGTACCACGGCTCGCAGAAGATGATGCCGAGCTACAACGTGATGGGGGTGGCCAAGGCCGCCCTCGAATCGGCAGTGCGCTACCTGGCCTCGGACGTGGGGCCGCAGGGCATCCGCGTGAACGCGATCAGCGCGGGGCCGGTGCGCACGCTCTCGGCGGCGGGCGTAGGCGAGTTCCGCAACCTGTACAAGGTGTTCCCGCAGGTGACGCCGCTGCGGCGGCACATCTCGATCGAGGACGTGGGGGCGGCAGCGGCGTTCCTCGCGAGCGACGCGGGGGCGAACATCAGCGGCCAGGTGCTGTACGTCGACGGCGGTTTCAACACGCTCGGCATGGCCATGCCGCCCGACGAGGACGAGGGCTAACGGGCTCGGCATGAAGGCGATCGTCATCGAGAAGACCGACGGGGGCTCGCTCGTCTACCGCGACGTGCCCGACCCGCTGGCGGGGCCCGACGACCTGCTGGTGGCGGTGCGCGCCTGCGCGCTCAACCGAGCGGACGTGCTCCAGCGCATGGGCGGCTACCCGCAACCCGGCGTGAAGCCGGAGTTCGAGATTCCCGGACTGGAGTACGCGGGCGAGGTGGTGGAGGCGGGGTCGCGCGTGGAGGGGTTCGCGGTTGGCGACCGGGTGATGGGACTCGTCGCCGGCGGGGGGTACGCGGAGCTCGTGAGCGTGCCCCAGCGGCTGGCCGTGAAGGTGCCGGACTCGTTGAGCTGGCAGGAAGCGGGGGCGACGCCGGAGGTGTTCATCACAGCCCACGACGCGCTCCTGCAGTGCAACCTGCAGGCGGGCGAGCGGGTGCTGATCCACGCGGTCGGGTCGGGTGTGGGCGTGGCCGGCGTGCAGATCGCGAAGGCGATGGGCGCCTCGCAGGTATTCGGGACGGCGGGGAGCGCGGAGAAGCTGGAACAGGCGGCGGCGCTCGGCCTGGACGTGGGGGTGAACTACCGCGAGCAGGACTTCGCCGAGGTCGTGCGGGACGCGACGGACGGGGCGGGCGTGGACGTGGTGCTCGACGTGATCGGCGCGGACTACTGGGAGCAGAACCTGCGCGCGCTGGCGCGCCAGGGGCGGATGATCGAGGTCGGGCTGATGAGCGGCGCGGAGCTCGAAGGCGCAAGCCTCGGTCCGTTGCTGATGAAGCGGCTGCAGGTGCGGGGCACGACGCTGCGGGCGCGTCCGCTCGAGCAGAAGGCGGCGGCCACGCGCGCCTTCGAGAAGAGCGTGCTCCCGCACATCGCCGCGGGGCGGATCAAGGTCGTGGTCGACAGCGTCTACCCGCTGCGGGAGGCAGCGGCGGCGCAGGCGCACATGGAAGAGAACGCCAACTTCGGCAAGATCGTCCTCGAGCCGTAGACGCCTGCGGTGGCGCGCTACTTGATGCCCTCGTACCAACCCACGCCGAAGAGGTAGTCGCCGCGGCGCACGATCCAGGTGTGCTTGAGCGCGTCCTCGCGCGTCTCGGGGTGTGTGAAGTAGTAGCTGACCCACTGCCCGGCGCCGCCGTCGACGGTGGCCGCGAAGACCTCGCCGTAGTTGAAGCCGGTGGAGTCAATCCGTTCGCGGGTCGTGCCGACGATGTCGGGGCGGTTGGAGTTGGCGACCGAGTAGAGCTCGCCGTCGCGATCCTCGAGCACGAAGACGTACCAGGAGCCGTCCAGGGCTTCGGGCGAGTTGTAGTGGGCGAGCGTGGCCTCGATCCCGTCCCGCTCGTAGCGCGCGAGCGCCTGCTCGACGAGCCAGACGGTGTAGGCGGTGGCGTTCGTCCTGGAGGGCGCGGCGGCGGCGTGGCTGGAGAAGTCGTACCAACCGGAGCCGAAGAGGAGGCCGCCGCGGCGGACGACCCAGGTGTGCTTGCGCTGGTGCTCGCCCGTGTCGGGGTTGAGGAAGACGTAGGTCACCCAGCGTCCGTCCTCGTCCGCGTCCGCCATCAGCGCGCCGAAGTGGTAGCCGGTGACGTCCGTGCCGAGCGGGTCGGTCAGCAGCGATTGCCCGAGCAGTTCCTCGTTGTAGTGCCCGATGAGCACGCTGCTCTCGGCGTTGACGATGAAGACGTACCAGGGGCCATCCACGCTCTCGCGCGAGTTGTAGCGCTCAATCGCGGCCTCGCGGCCCTCCGCCTCGTAGTAGGCCACCGCCTGCTCGACGAGCCAGATCGTGTAGGCGGGGCCGTTGGCCTGCGAGGGGGCGTCTCCGGCACCGTCGTCGTCGCCGGCGAGGGCGAGAATCCCCACGACCAGGGCGGCGGCGCCAAGGCCGATCCCCAGCACCCCGAGCCCAGCAAGGACCGTCAGTTTCACGTTCGACATCTATGTTCCCCTGGCGTAGTTCGATGTTGCGCTCATACGGTACCGGACGCGCTCCTACGAGCTTCGTGAGCGAGCTTTCGAGCCGAGGTGCTACCCGGACTCGCCCGCCCTCGCGGCGTCGAGGGCGGCGTGGAGTTCGTCGAAGTGGCCGATGCGGCGGTGGGGGTGGGCGGGCGGGTCGTCGGGGAACTCGAGGCGCTCGCGGTGGATCCAGACGCTGTGGACGCCTACGCCCCGGGCGCCGCCGATGTCGGCGTACAGGTTGTCGCCCACCATCCAGGCCTCGTCGGGACCCGCGCCCGTCCCCGCCAGCGCCTGCCTGAAGACCCCGGGATCGGGCTTGCCCCGGCCGAACTCGCTCTCAATCACGATCTCGTCGAAGTACGGCTCCAGGTTCCAGCGGGCGATCTTCTCGCGCTGCGTGTCGGAGGAGCCGTTCGTGACCATACCGAGCCGGTAGCCCTGCGCACGGAGCGACTCCAGGGTCTCCATCGAGTCGTCGAAGGGGGCGAGGCGGTCCAGGTAGCCGCGAAGGGAGCGCCGGGCGATGTCCTCGGCGCCCGAGTCGTCGAGGCCCATCGAGAGGAGGGAGAGGCGCACGACGTGGGTGCGGGAGTCGAGCGGGCGCACGCGGTACTCGGCCACGGCCTCCTCGTCGGCCCAGAAGATGGCGCTCTCGCGGCGGATGGTCTCGCGCAGGGCGGCGGCCTCGCAGCCGAGGCGGGGGGCGACCTCGGCGCAGACCTCCTGCCAGGAACCCTGCATGGCGCTGACCATGTCGAGGAGGGTGTCGTCGAGGTCGAAGAGGATGGCCTTCGGCGCGGTCATACGTCCCTCCGGCGCACGCCGGCCACCACCTCGACGCCCTCGAGGGTGAAGGCGGTCTGCTGGACATCCGCCGGTGGCGGTTCGACCAGCAGCTCGACGGAGAGGGTCTCGGCCTTCACGTAGTCGCCGTGGGCGGCGAGGACGCGGGCGATGGCGTCATCGCCGGCGCACCAGGTGGTGATTCTGTCGCTCAGCTCGAAGTCCGCCTCGCGGCGCAGGTCCTGGATGCGGCGCACGAGCTCGCGCGCGACCCCCTCGTCGGCCAGGTCGGGGGTGATGGCGGTGGCGACGCCGACGGTGTAGCCGGCCTCGCTGACGACGGCGTAGCCCTCGCTCTCGCGCATCTCGACGAGGAAGTCGCCGGGCGCCAGGTCATGGCCGGCGACGGTGACGTTCCGGCCGGCGCGAACGGCGGCGGCCACCTCGTCCGCGTCGAGGGCGGCGAGGGCGGAGCGCACGGCGCCCACCTCGCGCCCGAGGCGGGGGCCGAGGACGGGCAGGTTCGGCTTGATGTCGAACGCGACGATGCCGGCCTCGTCCTCAAGCGTGCGGAGGGCCTTCACGTTCAGCTCTTCCAGCAGCAGGGGTTCCTGGCGCGCGAGGACGGCGGCCTCGCCGGCGTCGCGGGGGCGGACGAGCACCTCGGCGAGGGGCTGGCGCACCTTGATCGACGCCTTCCCGCGGGCGGCGCGGCCCATGGACGCGACGCGCTTCACGAGCTGCGTCTCGGCGTTCAGCGACTCGTCCACGAACAGGTCGCCTCCGGGCGCGAGGGCGACTGGCTCGGGCCAGTCGGCGAGGTGCACGCTCTCGGGGGCGTCGCCGTCGACGGAGCGGGCGAGGTTGGCCCAGAGCTCCTCGGCCAGGAAGGGAGTGAAGGGCGCGAGTAGGCGCGCGAGGGTGGTGAGGGCCGTGTGGAGGGTGAAGTAGGCGCTGCGCTTGTCCGCGTCGTCGCCGGAGACGCCCCGCCAGAAGCGGCGGCGCGAGCGGCGCACGTACCAGTTCGAGAGGTCGTCGACGAACGTCTCGATGGCGCGCGCAGCCACCGTCGGGTCGTAGTCGTCCAGACCGGCCGTGACGCGCCCGGTGAGGGCGTTCAGCTCGCTCAGGAGCCAGCGGTCGAGCTCGGGCGGTTCGCCATCGGGGCGCTCGCGCGGGTCGAGGCCGTCGATGTTCGCGTAGCTGACGAAGAAGCTGTAGACGTTCCAGAGGGTGAGCTGGAAGCGGCGCAGGCTCTCGTTCATGAGGCGCACGCTGAAACGGCGGGAGGAGCCGACGGGGGCGGAGGCGTAGATGTACCAGCGCACGGCGTCGGCGCCGAGGTCGTCGAGGAGGTCGAAGGGCTCGAGCACGTTGCCGCGGCTCTTCGACATCTTGTTGCCCTGCTCGTCCTGGATGTGGCCGTGGCAGATGACGTTGCGGAAGCTGATCTCCTCGGGCGTGGCCTCGGTGGCGTTCAGCAGGGCCGCCTCCGCGTGGAGCGTGTAGAACCAGCCGCGCGTCTGGTCGATGGCCTCGCAGATGAAGTCGGCGGGGAAGGCGCGGTCGAACTCGTCCTGGTTCTCGAAGGGGTAGTGCCACTGGGCGTAGGGCATGGCGCCGCTGTCGAACCAGGCGTCGGCGACCTCGGGGACGCGGCGCATCTCGCCGTCGCAGCCGCCTTCGTCGCAACGCAGGGCGATAGCGTCGATGTAGGGGCGATGGAGGTCGTCGAGGGCCTCGGCGGCGGCGCGGTCGACGGCGCGGTCGGCCAGCTCGGCTCGTGAGCCGATGACGGTCACGTCCGTGCACCCGTCGCAGACCCAGAAGGGGAGGGGCGTGCCCCAGTAGCGCTCGCGGCTGACGGCCCAGTCGATGTTGTTCTCGAGCCAGTTGCCGAAGCGGCCGTGCTTAATGTGGTCGGGCTGCCAGTTGATGCGCGCGTTCCCCGAGAGGAGGCGCTCGCGCTGGGCGGTGGTGCGGATGTACCAACTCGGCTTGGCGTAGTAGAGGAGGGGCGAATCGCAGCGCCAGCAGAACGGGTAGGTGTGCTTGATGCGCTCGCTGCGGAGGAGGAGGCCGCGCTCGTCGAGGTCGCTGATGACCTCGCGGTCGGCGTCCTTGGCGAACGTACTGCCACCGGGCAGGCCCTCGGCCATCGTGCCGTGCGTATCGATGGGCTGCGCGAAGAGGAGGCCGTGCTGCTTGCCGTCCTCGAAGTCCTCGCCACCGAAGGCGGGGGCGATGTGGACGATGCCGGTGCCGTCCTCGAGGGAGACGTGGTCGGCAACGAGGACGCGGCGCAGGCCGTCGGTGGACTCGCCGGGTTCGAGGCGGCGGAGGTGGCCGTCGGCGCCGAAGCGGCGGACCGTGGCGTCGAGGTTCTCGGGGCGGTAGAGGGGCTCGTAGGCGAGGTCGACCAGCTCGGAACCGCGGAAGCTGCGGAGGGAAGCGCGCTCCTCGCCGAGGACGCTCTCGGCCAGCGCCTCCGCCACGATCAGGCGCTCGCCCTCGTGCTCGTAGAGGCCGTAGGAAGCGTCCTCCATGACGGCGAGGGCGGTGTTGCCGGGGAGGGTCCAGGGGGTGGTAGTCCAGGCGACGATGCTCGTGTCCGCGCCCTCGCCGAGGCCGATACGCTCGCGGGCCTCGGCGGGCAGGCGGAACTTGATGTAGACGCTGGGGTCCGGGACGTCGTCCTGGTAGCCCTGCGAGAGCTCGTGGTCGCTGAGGCTGGTCTCGCAGCGGGGGCAGTGGGGGGTGCTGCGGTAGTCCTGGTAGACGAGGCCGTGCTCCCAGAGCTGCTTGAAGATCCACCAGCAGGTCTCGATGTAGTCGTTGTCGTAGGTGACGTAGGGGTTCTCCATGTCGGCCCAGAAGGCGATGCGCTCGGTCAGCTCCTCGAAGTCGCCGACGTAGCGGTTGACGCTCTCGCGGCACTTCGCGTTGAAGCGGTCGATGCCGTAGGCCTCGATCTCGGGCTTGGAGTTGAGCCCCAGCTCCTTCTCGACCTCGATCTCGACGGGGAGGCCGTGGGTATCCCAGCCCGCCTTGCGGGGCACGCGGTAGCCGCGCATCGTCTTGTAGCGCGCGAAGAGGTCCTTGATGACGCGGGGCATGATGTGGTGGACGCCGGGGCGGCCGTTGGCGGTGGGCGGGCCCTCGTAGAAGACGAAGAGGTTGTCCTCGGGGCGCTCCTCGATGCTGCGGCGGAAGATCTCGCGGTCGCGCCAGAACTCGAGGATGCCCGTCTCGAGCTCGGGGAAGCTGACGCTGGGGTCGACGGGTCTGAAGAGCTGGGACATACCGGCCTCCCGGGCGAGGGTTGCCGGGACGGGTACGAAAACGCCCGTCCCGATCAGGGACGGGCGGAATGCCCGCGGTACCACCCTGCTTCCCGCACGAGGCGGGCGCTCAGCGGAGCGCCATCACGCTCCTGCCCTCGGTAACGGGGGACTCCGTCCGGGTCTACTGGCCGGCGGGGCCGGCGTTCGGCCGGAAGCTCGGGAGGGATGTTCGCGTCCGCCTGCAGCGCCCCCTCACACCAACCGGGGCTCGCTGAGCGCAGGAACGGGACGCTACTCGTCTCCGTCAACGCCTCTAGGGCTAGTGAACCAGCGGGTGGGGAACGGGTCAAACAGCGCCCGGTGGCCCGCCTAGAAGTTCTGGAGCGAGTACTCCGCCGCGCCCAGGCTCACGCCGAAGCCCATGATCACGAGCGTCAGGATCAATCCCGTGATGCTCAGCACCATCGAGGTGATACGCAGCCGCCGGATGTCCTTCTCCGGAACGTCCTCGCCACCGGCCTGCTTCTCCATCGCGTCCACCTGGCTGGGGCCGACGACGAACATGTGCAAGCCCACCAGCACGATCATGACCACCAGCAGCACCATCTTGATGACGAACACGACGCCGTAGCGAAGATCGAAGAAGGCGGTCCCGTCGACGATGTTGTGGTAGTCGCGCCAGGTCATGATCAGGTAGGTGCCACCGACCAGGATGAGGAACAGCCCGATGCCGCCGATCCAGCCGAAGCGGGTGGTGATGGTGCGCATGGCGGCCACGCGGGTGGGGAGGTCCTCGATCTGGCGGGAGGCGGGCACCCAGGCGAAGGCGAGGAAGAATTGCGGTCCCACGAAGAGGGCGATGCCGAGGACGTGCAGCCAGACGGCAGCGATGTGCAGGAAGTTCTCCACGGGGGCGCCTCCTCGAGGGGTCTCGGGTTGCGAGCTTAGGCAGGCGTCCGACGGGAGCGCAACGGGAGTCAGACCGAGACGACAGCCTCCGAGTCTTCGGCCACGGGCTGGGTGGCGGCCTCGGCCGGGACGAGGAGGCGCTCGCGCACCCAGCGGGCGACTCCCCCCGGCTGGGCGAAGATGAGCTCGTGGGCGGCGCCGTGGGCGATGCGCAGGGACCAGCCCCGTTCCCGCGCCAGCTCGATGACCGGATCGAGGGGGGTGACCCGGTCCGTGTCCCCGTGGATGAGGGCGACTGGCGTCGCAAGGCCGGCGGCGAGGCGGGGGGCGTGGCCCCCGAAGACGATGTCGATCATGCCCCCGCGGTGGGCGGCCTCGGTGTGGCCGAACATGTCGCGGACCATGGGCAGGGGGTAGGTGGGAAGGAAGAGGGAGACGACCGGCGCCCAGAGGTGCCGAAGGGTGTTGGCGACCCTGCAGAAGTAGTGCCCTTCGCCGGGGTTCCGCATGTACTGGGAGCGCGTGGAGCTCCTGGAGCCGATGTAGCGGATACCCTCCTCGACCGTCTCGTAGACGGGCAGACCGGCCAGGCCGACCCGCTTGAAGCGCCCGGGGTGGCGACGCGCAAGGGCGAGCGTCACGAGGGCGCCCATGGAGTGGCCCAGCACGTAGTCCGGCTGGAACCTGTCCACCACGTCGTCGAGGCCCTGGGCGACGCCTTCGGCCGTGTAGGCGGCGGGATCGGGTTCTGTTCCGTAGCCGGGCAGGGGTGGCGCGAAGGTCTCGAATTCGCCCTCCAGTTCGCGCTGGAGGGGCGCCCAGGCTTCCGGGTTCGAGACGTAGCCGTGGATGAGGAGGAGGCGGGGGGCCATCACTCGCCTCCCGTGGCGGCGCGGCGCTCGAAAGCGAGCCTTGCCTCCTCG
Source organism: Dehalococcoidia bacterium (assembly GCA_022826585.1). Classification (GTDB taxonomy): domain Bacteria; phylum Chloroflexota; class Dehalococcoidia; order Tepidiformales; family Tepidiformaceae; genus UBA2991. The sequence continues at coordinate 62,446 of JAJDUR010000088.1, read as the reverse complement.
TGCGAGATGAGCGAGAACTCCGCCTTCGTCGCGCAGCAGAGGTGGTCCTCGGAGTCGCGCAACTCGGCGATCGTGGCAGCCCGGTTCTTGCCGATCTCCGAGATCCACGCGGTCACGGCGTAGGCGCTACCGGGGCGCACGATGCGGGAGTACTCGATCTCACCGCGCCGCGTCAGGCCGAACGAGCCGCTGAGCACGTTGACGGCCCAGGCCATGGCATCGTCGAGAATGGCGCCGACCACCCCACCATGGATGACGCCCGGCGCGCCCTCGTGCGAGGGAGTGGGGATGTACTCGGCGAGCACCCGGCCGGCTTCCTCGTCGAGGAAGAACTCGATGTGCAAACCGCCCTCATTGGCGGGGTCGCACACGAAGCAGCAGGTTTCCACTGCGAGGTCATCGCGGGTCAGACGCCGGCGCGCCATACGGAGCCCCCGCATCAGTTTACAGGGGGCCGTAACGCGGGAGCGTGACGCGGCGCACCGGGCCGGGTCGGCGCTCTCTGGTCCGGGAGAGGCTGTCGGTCGTAGCATGAACGGCATGAACGAAGACGAGCGGGAGAGCCTCGCGCGGAAGTCGCAGGCGGACCGGGTGCTGGAGCGCGCGGCCTCGGAGCTCGAGGTGCTGCTGAAGGAGGCGAGCGCGGCGCTTCGCCCCTTCCCCTCCTTCCCCAACGCCTTCTTCACGAACGCGATCGAGTGCGACCCCGGCCCGGCGGGCGACCCGGAGCGGGGCTGCGTGGTGGTGGGGGAGGACGGCGAGCTGTACGAGCTCGAGTTCGGGGTGGATCACGACGCCGTCGAGCTGACGGGCTCGTGGGACCCGGTGACGGCGCGCAAGGAGGAGAAACGGCCGCTCACCCTCCATCCGCGCGACTACGTGGTCTACGCCTACAGCGGGCTGATGGCGGTCACGGAAGCGCTGCTGGAGCGGGCGGAGGAGGAAGGGGAAGAGGCGTGAAGGGGCTCCTGAAGGCGATCGTCGTGCTGGCGGCGGCGGGGGCGGTGGGGGCGGTCCTGTGGCGGCTGTTCGCGCGCGCCCGGGGAAACGCGGGCGGGGAGGAGGCGCCGGCGGGGGAGGTCGGGATCGACGAGATCATCGGGGAGGGCCGCCTGCGGACGGCGGCGAGCTACCTGGACGAGGGGAACGTCTACTTCAACGTGGGGCAGTACGCGCTGGCGGTGGAGCGGTACACGCGGGCGCTGGCGGAGACGCCGGGGCTGCCGTCGGCGCTCTACAACCGGGCCACGGCGCACACGCACCTGGGGGAGTACGACGAGGCGCTGGCCGACTACGACGCCACCATCGAGCTGACGCCCGCGGACCTCGACGCGCTCAACAACCGGGGGCTGTTGCGGCTGTACCGGTCGGAGCCGCAGGAGGCGCTGGCGGACTTCGAGCGGGCGCTGGAGCTGAGCCCGGAGGACGCGACCGTCATCGTGAACCGGGGCGTGGCGCAGCTGGAGACGGCGGCGAACAAGGCCGCGCTCGACAGCTTCGTGAAGGCGGCCAGGCTCGCGCCGGAAGACGCCTCCGCGCACTACGGGGCGGCGCAGGCGGCGGCCGGGCTGGGGAAGCGCAAGGCGGCCCTGCGGCACCTGCAGGACGCCCTGGAGCTGGAGCCGTCGATGGCCGCGGAGGCGGCGGGCGACACGAAGCTCGCATCGCTGGACGGGGACGACGAGTTCATGAAGCTCCTGCGCCAGACCGGGGAGGAATAGCCATGCCCACGACCCGTTTCGTGCTGCTGTACGACTACGTCGAGAACATCGTGGAGAAGCGTGCACCCTTCCGGGCCGGCCACCTGACGCTCGCGAACGAGTACCTGGAGCGGGGCGAGCTGGAGATGGCGGGCGCCTTCGCGGACCCGGTGGACGGGGCGGCCTTCGTCTTCACGGTGGAGGACCGGGCGCGGGTGGAGGCGTTCGTGGCCGCGGACCCGTACGTAGCGAACGGGCTCGTGCCCTCGTGGCGCATCAAGGCGTGGACGGTGGTGATCGGCGGCGACTAGGCGCGCGGCTCGAGGCCGAAGGCCTCGGCCAGCAGCTCGTAGGAGCGCAGGCGCTTGGCGTAGTCGTAGGTGATGGTGACGACGACGAAGTCGTCGACGCCGTAGCGCTCGCCCATGGAGAGCAGGCGGTCGCGCACCTGGCCGGGGTCGCCGTAGATGGAGCGGCGCTTGAGGACGTCGATGTACTCGCGCTCGGGCTCGGTGTACTCGAAGGCGAGGGCGTCCTCGGGCGGGGGGATGCCACCGCGGCCCGCTTCGCCCATGAGGCGCCAGCCCCAGCGGCTCCAGCTCAGGCGCTCCGCCTCTTCCTCCGTCTCGGCCACGAGCGCGGAGACGGCGATCGAGGCGCGCGGCTCGGGGGCGACGGGCGAGGGGGCGAAGAGCTTGCGGTAGGCGTCGAGGGCGCTGTCGGCGCGGTGGGAGTTGATGAAGTGGGCGTAGCAGAAGGGCCAGCCGAGCTCGGCGGCGTAGCCGGCGCTGACATCGCTGGAGCCGAGCAGCCAGAGGTCGGGCATGGCCTGGGGGCGGGGCATGGCCCGGATGCCGTGGAACTCGTGGTCGGGGGGGAAGTCGTCGGCGAGGAAGCCGTAGAGGTCGAGGAGCTGGTTGGGGAAGTCGCGCAGGTCCATGGGCACGCCGCTGGGGGCGAGGGCGCGGGCGGTGCGGGCATCGCTGCCGGGCGCGCGCCCGATGCCGAGGTCGATGCGCCCGGGGTGCAGCGTCTCGAGCAGGCGGAAGGCCTCGGCCACCTTGAGGGCGCTGTAATGGGGGAGCATGACGCCGCCGGAGCCGACGCGGATGTGGTCGGTTTGCATGGCGATCTGGCCGATCAGCACCTCGGGGGCGGTGGAGGCGAGGGCGGAGGTGTTGTGGTGCTCGGCGACCCAGTAGCGCTCGAAGCCAAGGCGGTCGGCGAGCTGTGCGAGGCGCACGGTCTCGGCGAGGGCCTCGGCGGCGGTCCCTCCCCTGCGGACGGGTGACTGGTCGAGGACGCCGAGGGTGGTCATGGCGGCGGCGCGGGGGTGGCCCCTTCGGGCACCTCGATGCGCTCCTCCTGCGTGCGCTTGCGGCGGGTGCCCTCGGGGAGGGGCGTGCGGCGCAGCCGTCCGGTGAGGCGGTCGGCCTCGGCGCGGGTGATCTTGCCTTCCGCCACGAGGGTGGCGGCCTGCACGGGCGAGAGCTCGGCCTGCGCGAGCACGTCGATGCGGAGGTTGCGGAAGGCCGGGATCGCCACGAAGACGACGGCGAGCAGGCCCAGCAGGACGAGGGACACGACGACGACGGTCTCCTGCGCGCCGAAACGGTCGGCGGCGTAGGCAATGGGCAGCACACCGATGGGCATGACGCCGAAGGACATCATCATGATCGACATGACGCGCCCGCGCAGCTCCTCGGGGGCGATGGTCTGGACGGCGGTGTTGTTGGAGGACATGAAGAGCATCTGGCCGATATTGCTGGCGGCGATGAAGACGAGGGCGAGGCCGAAGATGCCAATCGCCCCGAAGGCGGCCAGGAATCCCCCCATGATGACGGCGCCGGCGAACATGATGTGCCCCTTGTTGGGGACCCCATCGAAGTTGGCGGAGACGATCGTGCCGATGAGGCCGCCGACGCCGCCGGCGCCCATCAGGAGACCGAAGCCCATGCCTCCCGGACGGTTGAAGACTTCCTCGGCGAAGAGGGGGAGCATGACCTGCACGGGGAAGGCGAAGAACGGCATCAGCATGCCGGCGATGAGGAGCATGAGGATGACGGGGGTGGAGATGGCGTAGCGGAAGCCGCCGCGAAGCCCCTCGATGAAGCTCTCTTCCCCGGATTCGGCCTGCATGCCGTGGACGGGCAGGCGGAACTCCGAGGCGACGGCGACCACGAAGAGCACGAAGGTGAGCAGGTAGACCCAGCCAAGCCCCCCGCTCTCCCCGACGCCGATGACGCCGAGGGGGGCGATGAGGATGCCCGCGAGGGCGGGGGCGATGATGCGGGTCAGGTTCATGCCGCTCATCTGCAGGGAGACGGCGTTCATCAGCTTGTGCTGGGGCACGAGTTGGGGCACGAGCGCCTGCCGCGCGGGCATGTTGAGGGAGAAGATGGTGCCCGCGGAGAAGGCGAGCAGGAAGAGGTACCAGTACTCCATAAGGTCGGTCAGGATGAGGATCGTCGTGACCAGGCTGATGATGGCCGCCGCCGTCTGCGTGACGATGAGGAGCGTGCGCTTGTTGACGCGGTCGGCGATGAGGCCGCCGACGGGCGCCACGAAGATCATGGGGATGGCGGCCCCGAGGGTGACCAGCCCGAGCCCGGTGGCCTTCGATCCCTCGTCGGAGAGGTCGTAGGCGAGCTGGGCGCGCAGGACGAACTGCATCTGCATGGCCATGAAGAAGGCGGCGTTTCCGGCGAAGTACCACGCGAACTCGCGCTCCTGGAGGGAGGAGAGGGTCCGCCGCAGGGTGCTCCCGTGGCCGGTCGTGGCGTGGCTGCGGATCACCGGTGGGCGCCCCGTGCGGGGTCGCCGCCCGGTTGCCCGATGAGCAAGGGCGAGGGCATCGAAATCGAGTGTACACGCGCCGCCCGAGCGCACCATTCAGGCGACGACGGCGGTGAGGATGGCCTCCGCGGGGTCGCCGGCGTCGCCCGCGTCGACGAGGACAGTGCGGCCCGCGACCATCTCGGCGGCGGGGAGGGCGCGGCTCACGGCGACGCCGCCCAGCTCCATCGAGGCGGAGCCATCGAGCCGCACGACGGCCCGCCGGGTCGCCGCGTCGAAGCGCACGAGCCGCCCTCGCAGGGTCGCCATCAGTGCATCTCCCCGAGGGTGAGCACGGAGTCGTAGCGGGGAGGGCGGCCGGGGCGGCGGCTGTACTCCATGCCGAGCTCGACGATGCGGAAGGGGCGCTCCCGCAGGCCGAGACGCTCATCCGTGACGGCGATGGCGTCGAAGAGCTGGAGGCCAGCGTGGAAGGGCGCGACGAGGAAGCCGGCTCCGCGCTCGCGGCGATCCTGCTCGAGGTAGGCGGCGGCGTGGGCGACCGCCCCCGTCTCCGCGCCGGGATCGAGGGTTCGCACGAGCTGGAGGCGCTGGCCGTCACGGTAGATGCTGGCGAAGTCGTGGGCGTCGGCGTCGTGGGCGGGACCGCGGGCGCGGACCCAGTTGGTGGCGGGAGCGGCGTCGCCGAGGCCGACGGCGTCGACGGGGTGGCCGCCGGGGCCGTAGCGCTCGACGACCTCCTCGCCCGGCACGATGACGTCGAGGCGGTGCCCGTCGGAGATGACGGCGACGCGGCTGGCGCCGAGGAGGCGGCGGGCGGCGGAGAGGGCGGACTCGCCGGGCGGGATGACGAAGGCGGGGCTGCTCGCGGACCATTCCGCGCTGCCCTGCCCGCCGGCGCGGACGCCCGCCCTGGCGCAGAGGAGCCAGAAGAGGCGCCCGCGGGAGCGTTCGCCCGCCGGCGTCTGCCAGACCTGCGAGGCGCGCCAGGAGGCGAGCCGCTCCCAGTGGCCGGAGCACTCGAGGACGAGGCGCGCCCTCCCGCCGGCGCTCTCGCGGGTAACGCGATCGATCACGACGCGCACGGACAGACCGAACTCGGGAGCCTCGCCGGGAGCGGAGCGATAGCCGGGGGAGATCGCGACGGTGCTGCCCGGCGCGAGCCCGACCGGCGCGCCGCCGGCGTCGTCGAGGACGACCCTGGCGCGCGTCGCGAAGGGGGCGAGGCGCCAGGAGGCCTCGACAAGTGCCTCGCTCACCTCGAGGTTCGGGGCGAGACGGGCGCGCCAGACGCCGTCGGGGGTCGAGGCCCAGGCGGTCGCGGCGTCGGGCGTGGCCACGGAGAGGCCGAAGGCGGACGTGGCCTCGTGCGGCTCGGGCTCCGACCAGCCGTCGGGATTGCCGAGGACGAAGGCAGGGGGATGGCTGGTGTAGACGCGGGCGGGGGTCTCGCTGCCCGCGTCGGTGGCGGAGAAGACGGCGCGCTGGCCGGCGAGGCCGGGCCGGAACAGGGAGGGCCCAGTGAACTCGCGGGCGGAGGAGGCGTCGGACTCGGCAATGACGTTGAGGCCGGACCAGGAGTCCGGGGGGAAGCCGGTGTCGCCGAGGAAGGCGGCCCAGACGTGCTTCGACCCCGAGGGGTGGGCGCGGCCGCTCACGACCAGGCGGTAGTCGCCGCCGTCGTGTATCGCGCCCACACCGGTGAGGGCGGCCACCTCCGCGCCACGGTTCCAGGCAACGCCGGCGGCGTCCCAGCTCCCGGCGCGGCGGCGGAGGCGCTTCAGCCCGTTCCTGCCCGAGGTGTAGAAGGCGCAGGCGTCGCCGTCGGAGGCGCGGACGGCGAGCGCGACCCAGCCGATGCCGGCGCTCTCCCGGACGAGGGTGTCCGGCGCGCTCCACGTCGCGCCGCCGTCGGTGCTGCGGCGCAGCGCCAGGGCGCGGCCGCCGCTCGCGACGGAGAGGAGCAGCACTTCCTTTCCGCGGGCGGCGAGGGCTACCCCAGCGCCGTCCTCGGCATCCCCGACCTCGCTCCAGGCGCCCCACGCGGAGCCAGCGCCGGGGTTCGCGACCCGGGAGACCGCGAGCGTGCCGCCATCGTTGCGGGCGCGGATGACGGCGCCGTCGCCGGTGACGGCGAGGGCGTGGGGACAGTCGCCCTCGTCGCCGGTGTAGAGGCGTTCCCAGGGGAGGAGGGGAACGCCCCAGCGTTCGGCGCGCACGATGACGCGGACGTGGGGGAGGCGGTCGGGGCGGCGCTGGTGGTCGCGGAGGGTGGCGCTGATGGGCTTCATGGGGGGCGAAGGCTCGGGGCTCGAACGCCGATCTCCGAGGGGGCCATGTCGCGCTGCTAGGATGGCGGCGTGCTCGGTGGCGGGGACGGTTCGGCGCATCCGGTCTCGTTCGAGGTCGAGCCGGCGTACGAGGGAAGGCGGCGGCTCTCGGGCGGGCTGCGCCTCCTGTTCGCGATCCCGCACCTCCTGTTCACGGGCGGGCCGTCGTTGCTGGGGATGGTGGTCGCGCCGCTGCTCATCCTGGCGGGCCTGGCCCCGCTCACGATTCCACTCTCGATCGGCGCGTTCGGGGTGGTGACGGCGCTGGCGACGGTGGCCTCGTGGTTCGCCATCCTGATCCTCGGACGCCAGCCACGGGACCTGCGCGAGTTCGCGGTGTTCTACCTGAGCTGGCGGGCGAAGGCCGTGGCCTACAGCGTCCTGCTGCGGGACGAGTTCCCCTCGTTCGGGTTCGGGGACTACCCCGCGAACGTGACGCTGCCTCCGCCGCTCGCCTCTCGCAGCCGCTTCAGCGTGGCGTTGCGGCTGCCCCGCCTGTTCCCGCACGTGATGGGGCTCGCCATCCTCAACGTCGGGCTCACGCTCGCCAGCGTGGCCGGCTGGGCTTCGATCGTGCTGTTCGGGCGGTACCCGCGCCCGTTGCACGACTTCAGTGCGTCGGTCGTGCGCTACTCCCTGCGGGTGGAGGCGTCCCTGCTCCTGATCCACGACGACGACCCGCCGTTCCGGCTGGAGTAGGGCCGGGCGCTAGACCTCGACCACCTCGACGCGGGAGACCTCGGCGCCGTTAGCGGCGATGCGCGTCACGAGGGTGCGGCCGGACATGCCCGCGGCCTCAAGCGTGCCGAGCATGGCCGCGGCGACTTCGCGGCTGACGCCCTCGGGGGCGAAGGCGGCGACGCTGCTGCCGGCGCCGCTGAGCCAGGCGGCGTGGGCGCCCGCGCCCTTCGCCGACTCGAACACGTCGTAGAGGGGCGGGAAGAGGACGGAGCGCTGGCGCTGGTGGAAGCGATCCTGGGTGGCCTCGTCGAGCAGGTCGGTGCGGCCGGCGGCGAGGGCCGCGACGAGGAGCCCGAGGCGGCTGCTGGTGTGGATCGCGTCCTGGCGGCTGTAGCTGTCGGGGAGGAGGCGGCGGGCTTCCCGGGTGGGCATGGAGTGGTCGGGAATGAGGAGCGCGACCTGGAGGTCGCCGGGGTAGCGGCAGGCGACGCGGGCGAACCCGTCGTCGGTGGCGACGCAGGCCTGCACGCCGCCGAAGAGCGCCGGGCAGGCGTTGTCGACATGGCCTTCGAGGTCGGCGGCGAGGGCGAGGCAGTCGTCCTCTTCGAGGGGATGGCCCTCGCGCTCGTTGACGGCGAGGACGCCGGCGACGCGGGCGACGGCGCTGGCGCCGAGGCCCCGGCCCAGGGGGATGGCGACGGTGTAACGCGCCGAAAGCCCGGAGGGGCTGGGCCGGCCGATGCGTTCGTAGGCGGCGCGGGCGGCGGAGAGGACCATCTTCTCGCCCACGTCGTTCGTGGGGGGCTGCTCGGCGTCGCTGAAGGTGACGGTGATGGAGGCGAAGAGGTCGAGGGCGAGGCCGAGGCAGTCGAAGCCCGTGCCGATGTTGGCGCTCGTGGCGGGTACGCGAACCGTGACGGCTGTGCCTTGCATGGTCGTGCGCCTCCGCGGAGCGATCGATCGTAGCACCTGCCTCCGAGCGCGCGACCCGAGCGGACGCTACGATCCGAGGGCATGACGGAGCCCCGCCCCTCCCCCGCGCCGGAGAGCCTTGCCGACATCGAGCGCGCCCTGCTGGGTGTGCTCTGCGTGGGGCTTCCCCCGGCGCGCGCGGCGGGAAGCGACACCTTCCGGGTCGACTACGTGACGGCGCGCGTGCTCGGGCTGCTGGAGGGCGAGGGGGAGCGGCATCTCGCCGGCGAGCGCGCGACCGTGGCGTTCCGGGACCGGCTGCGGGAGGCGATCGCGTCGCTCACGGAAGCGGGCATCCTCGCGGAGAAGCCGGCAGGGGCGCCTGCGGCGCCGGGGGGATACGAGGAAGGGCTCGCGATCGACGTGGTCGAGCCGGACGCCCACCCCACGGTCGTCGACCGGCACCTGGCGCAGGAGTGCATGGAGACGCTGTTCCGGGTGAAGGCGGTCTACCCGTACCTGATGGAGCGGTACTCGGCCAGCGGGGAAGTGTGGCGGCGGCTGCGGGCCGAGGGCTACGGCCAGTAGCGGCGGTAGACTGAAGCGATGGCTCCCGTGATCAAACTGCGCCAGGAACACCTCGACGCGATGATCGCGCACGCGCTGGAGGACGCGCCGAACGAGTGCTGCGGCCTGCTCGCGGGGCGCGATGGGAGCGTCACGACGCTGCACCGGGCGGTGAACGCCGAGGCGAGCCCCTACCGTTTCAGCATCGACTTCCGCGAGCAGCGGCGCATCGAGGAGGCGATGGACGAGGCGGGGGACTCGCTGGCCGGGTTCTACCACTCGCACACGGGCAGCCCCGCCCGGCCCAGCCCGACGGACATCCGCATGATGAGCACCTTCTTCGGGCCGCCCTACGTGCACATCGTGGTCAGCATCGCGAACCGCGAGCGGCCCGACGTGCGCGTCTTCCACATCGAGGACGGGGAGGCGACGGAGCAGGAGTTCACGCTCGAGCCGTAGGAGGGCCGCCATCCCCACCTCCTCTCGTCCCCCTACCCGCGTCTACCCGTCGCCCGCGCTTGAGCTGCGCGGCCGGACCCTGGAGTGGGGCGCGCGCACCTACCTGATGGCGATCGTGAACGTGACGCCCGACTCCTTCAGCGGCGACGGGGTGGGGGCGGACGCGAGCGCGGCGGCGGCGCTCGCGCGGGAGTTCGCGGAGGCGGGGGCGGACATCATCGACGTCGGGGCGGAGTCGACGCGGCCCGATGCCGTTCCCGTCACCCTCGAGGAGGAGGCGGGGCGGGCGCTCCCGGCGGTGGCGGCGGTGCGGGCGGCAACGGACCTGCCGGTCTCGATCGACACGCAGCACGCGGAGGTGGCGGAGGCGGCGATCAAGGCGGGCGCGGAGATGGTGAACGACATCAACGGGTTGCGCGGCGACGAGCGCATGGCAGCGGTGGCGGCGGCCGGGGGGGCGGCGCTCGTGGCGATGCACAACCAGCGCGGCCGCCCCGAGGGGGACGTGGTCGAGAACGTGCTGGGGGGCTGGGAAGAGAGCCTGCGGCTCGCGGCGGCGGCGGGCATCCCCCGCGAGCGGATCATCCTCGACCCGGGCTTCGGCTTCGGCTGGACCCCGGAGGAGAACCTCCAGATCGTGCGGCGGCTGGACGAGCTGGCCGGGGCGGGCCTGCCGCTGCTGCTCGGGCCCTCGCGGAAGTCGACGCTCGGGCTGGTGCTGGACGCGCCCGTCGAGGGGCGGCTGGAGGGGACGGCGGCGGCGGTGGCGATCGCCGTCGCGAAGGGGGTCGACATCGTGCGCGTGCACGACGTGGCGGCGATGCGGAAGGTGGTGGCGGTAGCGGACGCGATCAGCCGGGGAAGGTGGCGGGCGCCGTGAGCGAAGCGATCCTGGCGCTCGGCTCGAACCTCGGGGATCGCGCGGCGAACTTGCAGGCGGCGCTGGACCTGCTCGCCGAGCGGGGGGCGACGGCGGTGCGGGTCTCCTCGGTGTGGGAGACGCCGCCCGTGCCGGCCGACCAGCCACGCTACCTGAACGCGGTCGGGGCGGTGGAGACGGACCTGGCGCCCGAGAACCTGCTGGCCGTGGCGAAGGAGGTCGAGCACCTGCTGGGGCGGCGTCCCACGGGACGCTGGCGGCCGCGGCCGATCGACATCGACCTGCTCTTCTGCGGGGAACACGAGGTCACGAGCGAAGCGCTCACGGTGCCTCACCCGCGGATCGCAGAGCGCGCCTTCGTGCTGCTTCCGCTGGCGGAGGTGGCGGACGACCCGCTTCCCGTGCTGGGACGCACCGCCGCCGAGCTGATCGAGGGGACGGACACGGACGGGCACGAGCGCACGGGCGTGGGCCTGCGGGCCGGCGCCTGGCGCTAAGCGAGGGTCAGACCCAGGGGTGGTCGTCCATGTGGGCGCCGCCGGAGAACTGCACGGCCGCGCCCCAGCCCGCGAGCGCCGCCAGCCCGAGCAGCACCAGCGCGACGGGCGCGAACAGCCAGCTGGCCTTCAGCACGGCGCGTGCGCCGGCGACGAACAGGGCGGCGAGCACCAGCAGCCCGCCGCCGTTGGCGGCCTGCGTCCAGTGCAGCGGCTCGGGGGCGGAGGGAGGAGGCTCGGGCGCGTTCATGCCTCGCGGAGCTCCGGGGGCAGCAGGTTGGGGATGCCGTTCTCGATGGGGAAGGTCTCGCCGCAGGCAGCGCAGGCAAGGGCGCCCTTCAGCACCTCGCCCGCTTCCTCATCGACGACGGTGAGGGTGAGATCGGCCTGGCAGAGGGGGCAGGCGAGGAGGTCAATCAGGTCGGGACGCATGGGTCGATTGTGCCATTTGTACGGACTGTTGGGGAAGGAAAGCGGGCACGTTCACTAGCAGGCGCTCCCGTACCATCCCCGGCGTGGACTGGGTCTCCGTCGTCATCGTCGTGGTCGTGGCGCTGCTTGCCTGGCGGGCGTTTCGCCGGGGGTTCCTGAGGGAGCTGGTGGGGTTGGCGGCACTGATCCTGGCGGTTCCCGTGGCGGGCGTGTTCTACGACGACATGATCCCGAAGGTCGAGCCGATCATCGATAACAGCACGGGCGCGGCCCTCCTCTCGTTCCTGGCGATCCTGGTCGGGGTGCTCGTGGCGGGGCAGCTCCTGGGCTACCTGCTGCGAAGGAGCGTCGACGTGCTCAACCTCGGGGGGGCGGACCGCGTGGCGGGGGCGGCGTTCGGGTTCCTGCAGGGACTGCTGCTGTGCCAGGTGGTGCTCGTGGCGCTCGTGAACTTCCCCGAGCCCGACATCCGCACGCACATCGACGAGTCGACCCTCGCGACCAGGCTGCTCGACTGGGCGCCCGTCGTGCTCTCGTTCCTGCCGGACCAGTTCGAGCAAGCGGTGGATATCTTCCGCGGGGGCTTCAGGATGTGGGAGGGCGACAACCTGGGCAGAGGCTGAGCCGGGCGTTGCGCGGGGCGGGTGGTTCCGGGCTATCCTTGATTGGGCGGGCTGACTCCGCCGGAGGCGCGCATGCTGATGACGACATCCGAGTCGGTACCGGGACGCGAGGTCGCCCAGACGCTTGGGCTCGTGACCGCGAACTCGGTGCGGGCAAGGAACATCGGGCGCGACATCCTCGCGAGCCTGAAGAACATCACGGGCGGCGAGATCGGGGCCTACCGGCAACTCCTGGTCGAGTCGCGCGAAGAGGCGCTCGCGCAGCTTCAGGCGGAGGCCGAGGGGCTGGGCGCGGACGCGATCGTGGCGCTGCGGCTCTCGACAGCCGAGGTGATGCAGGGGGCTGCGGAGATACTGGCGTACGGCACGGCGGTGAAGCTTCGGTAGGGTCCCCGGGCCGGGGGGTTGCCTTATACTTTACCGGTACTTTACTTTCGCAACCCGGTCGAGGGAGGTCAGGTTTGGCCCAGATCATCCGAGCGAGCGAAATGGGATTCTGTATGGGCGTTCGGCGCGCCGTGCAGATCATGGAAGACGAGGCCACGCCCGATCACCCGATCGCGAGCGCAGGCGAGATTGTGCACAACCCGCATGTCGTCGAGGAGCTCGAGGCGACGGGCGTGCATCAGCTCCCGGGGCCTGATGAGGTCGAGGGCGACTTCGGCGCCGTCACCGCGGCGCGGGTGGGCACGGGACGCATCGCCATTACCGCCCACGGCGTTGGCGAGCGCGTGCTGAACGACCTGGAGAACGCGGGTCTGAACATCATCGACACCACCTGTCCGGTGGTGACGAGGGCGCAGCGCTACGCGCAGAAGTTCGTGCGCGATAACTGGCACGCCCTCATCTTCGGCGACCCCGGCCACAAGGAGGTGCGGGGCATCATGGGCTGGGCCCTGGACGAGCAGGGCCGCTCGGGCGTCACGGTCGTCGAGCACGCGGACATCGAGAACCTGCGCCAGGTGATCGAGACCTTTCCCGGCGGATTCCCCAACAAGATCGGGGTGATGGCGCAGACGACGCACAAGATCGACGACTTCGCCCACTTCGTGGGGAACCTGATGCTGCTGCAGCGCGAGGCGAACTTCGAGATGCACGTGGTGAACACGCTCTGCCACGCCACGACGGGGCAGCAGGCGGCGGCGGCGGAGCTCGCGCACCAGGTGGACGTGATGGTGGTGGTAGGCGGGAAGAAGAGCGCGAACACGCGCCACCTGCGGCAGGTGTGCGAGGGGGAGGGCGCGAGGACCTACCACGTCGAGAGCGCGCACGAGCTCGAGGCGGACTGGTTCGCCGATGCGGAGCGCATCGGGCTCACGGCCGGCGCATCGACGCCCGACAGCTCGATCGACCAGGTGGAGGAGCGGCTCTCCGAGATGGTGGGGGTTGCGTGACAGCCCCGAGCTCCCTCCAGCAGGACCCGGCGCGGGCCGGTTCCGGCGGCGACGCCACCGACCTCGACGGGTGCATCGACCGCAGCGTCAAGCACCTGCTCTCGCTGCAGGCGGAGGACGGCTACTGGTGGGCGGAGCTCGAATCGAACGCGACGATGGCGGCGGAGCACCTGCTGCTGGAGCGGTTCCTGGGCACGACCGAGGAGGAGCGCGAGCAGGGCATCGTGCGCTACCTGCTGGGGCTGCAGACGGAGGACGGGTCGTGGCCGGTGTACTGGGGCGGCCCGGGCGACGTCAGCATCACCACGGAGGCCTACTTCGCCCTGAAGCTCGCCGGGGTCGACCCCGACCGCGACGAGATGAAGCGGGCGCGCGAGTTCATCCGCGCCAAGGGCGGCGTGGGGGCGACGCGGATCTTCACGAAGCTGTGGCTGTCCCTGTTCGGCCAGTTCGAGTGGTCGGCGCTGCCGGCGATGCCGCCGGAGTCGATCCTGATGCCGGTCTCCTCGCCCCTGAACATCTACATGTTCGCCTCGTGGGCGCGGGCCACGATCGTCGCGATCCTGGTGGTGTGGGCCTACCGGCCGGTGGTTCCCATCCCCGACTACGCGCACGTCGACGAGCTCTACCTCGACCCCATGGACCGCCGTTCGATCCCGCTGAAGCGGGACCGGCAGCCGTTCACGTGGCGGAACGCCTTCCTCGCCATCGACCGGGTGCTGCACACGCACGAGCGCCTTCCCTGGAAGCCCCTGCGCCAGTACGCCCTGAAGGAGTGCGAACGCTGGATCATCGAGCACCAGGAGGCGGACGGGACGTGGGGGGTGATCCAGCCGCCCTCGGTCTACTCGCTCATCGCGCTCAGGGCGCACGGCTACTCGATGGACCATCCCGTGATGCAGAAGGGGCTCAACGGCTTCCTGGGCGACTTCGCCCTGCGGCGGGGCAACACCTTCTCGGTGCAGCCCTGCCTCTCGCCGGTCTGGGACACGGCCCTGGCCGTCACCGGGCTGCGCGAGGCGGGCGTGCCCGCCGATGACGAGGCGCTGGTGCAGGCGGGGCGCTGGATGCTGGCGCACGAGGTCCAGAGCCTCGGCGACTGGGCGCTGACCGTCCCCGGCATCGAGCCGGGCGGCTTCCCCTTCGAGTTCTCGAACGAGCTGTACCCCGACACGGACGACACGGCCGAGGTGCTGATCGCCCTGCGCCTGGTGGACGTGCGCGGCAAGGACGGGCCCTTCCACCGGGCCAAGCGCTGGCTGCGGGCGATGCAGTCGACGAACGGCGGCTGGGGGGCGTTCGACCGGGACAACGACGACGAGTTCGTCTCGCGCATCCCCTTCGCCGACTTCGGGGCGACGTTCGACCCGCCCACGGAGGACGTGACGGCGCACATCGTGGAGGCGTTCGCGCTGGAGGGGACGCCCCCGAGCGACGAGATGGTCCAGCGCGCGCTCGACTACCTCTGGGACACGCAGGAGCCTGACGGGTCGTGGTGGGGACGCTGGGGGGTGAACTACCTGTACGGACTGGGGGCGGCCGTCCCGGCGCTGGTGGCGGCGGGCGTCGACCCCACGGACCCGCGCCTGCAGCGGGCGGTGCGCTGGCTCGAACACCACCAGCAGCCGGACGGAGGCTGGGGCGAGAGCTGCGCCACCTACGAGGATCCCTCCCTGCGCGGGCAGGGGCCGAGCACGGCCTCGCAGACGGCGTGGGCGCTGCTGGCGCTGCTGGCGCTGGAGCCGCCGGACCACCCCGCGATCGTGCGGGGCATCGACTACCTGGTACGCACGCAGACAGACGAGGGCGAGTGGATCGAGCCACATTTCACGGGGACGGGGTTCCCGCGGGACTTCATGCTGAAGTACCACCTCTACTGCAACTACTGGCCGCTGTGGGCGCTCGGCCGTTACCGGCGGCTGCGCGACGGCAACCCGATCCACCTGCCCGAGACGGACCCGCTGGGATGACGGCCCAGACCGGCGACGGCCTGCGGCGGTGGCCGATCGAGCGTCCCACGACCACGCGAGAGGCCTACCGCTGGTGCGAGCGCTACGCCCGCCAGCACGACGAGAACTTCACGGTCGTCTCGTTCCTGCTGCCGAAGAAGCTGCGGCGGCACTTTTTCGCGGTGTACGCCTTCTGCCGCTACACCGACGACCTCGGGGACGAGGCCGAGGGCGACCGCCTGGCGCTCCTGGACTCGTGGGAGCAGGACCTGCACGACGCCGTCGCGGGGGACCCGCGGCGCCCGCTGCTGATCGCCCTGGCGCGCACGATCGAGCGCTGCGAGATCCCACTGGACCCGTTCCTGCGCCTGATCGAGGCGAACCGGATGGACCAGCGGGTCTCCCGGTTCGCGACCTACGAGGACGTGCTCACCTACTGCAGCTACTCGGCCACGCCGGTCGGCCAGATGGTGCTGGCGGTGCTGGGCTACCGCGATGCGGAACGCATCGCGCTTTCCGACCAGACGTGCATCGGCCTCCAGCTTGCGAACTTCTGGCAGGACGTCTCGGTGGACATCAAGAAGGGGCGCATCTACCTGCCCCTCGAGGACCTGGGGCGGTTCGGCGTGGACGAGGAGCAGATCATCGAGGGGCGCTTCGACGAGCGGTACCGCGAGCTGATGAAGTTCGAGGTGGCGCGGGCGCGGGCCTGCTTCGCCGAAGGGAAGAAGCTCGAGGCGCGCGTCTCGCGATCGGTGCGGACGGACATCCGCCTCTACCGCCTGGGCGGGGAGGCCATCCTGGACGCGATCGAGGCGGCCGGGTACGACACGCTGAGCGCGCGTCCACGGGTGACCAAGGCCGTGAAAGCGCGGCTGGCGCTCGTGAACGGCGCTCGCATCGCGATGGGAATCTAGAGAGCAGGGGAGGGGTACAGCATGGCGTTTGATGTGCTGGCGGAGCTGGATGCTCACGCCGATGAGCGTTTCACACCGGAGGAGGCGTACGCCTGGTGCAAGGCCTACACGAAGGATCGGGCCTCCAACTTCTACTACGCCTTCACGATCCTGCCGGCGGAGAAGCGGAACGCCATCTACGCGGCCTACGCCTTCAGCGGGTACGTGGACGACATCGCCGACGAGCTGACCGATCGGTCGCGGCAGGAGGACGAGATCGCGCTCGCGCGGGAGCGGCTGGAGGCGTGCTACGGAGGCTCGCGCAACGGGCCGCTGTTCATCGCCCTGGGGGACGCGGTGGACCGTTTCTCGATGCCGCAGCAGCACTTCGAGGAGCTGGTGAACGGGGTGGAGATGGACTTCACCATCAACCGCTACGAGACGTGGGAGGACCTCCGGCAGTACTGCTATCGCGTGGCCTCGATGGTGGGGCACATCTGCGTGTCGATCTTCGGGGCGAAACCGCACCCGCGCTCCGAGGAGTTCGCGACGAGCATGGGCATCGGCCTGCAGATCGTGAACATCATGCGGGACGTGAAGGAGGACGCGGAGCGAGGGCGGGTGTACTTCCCGAGCGAGGAGTTGAACGCGCACGGCCTGACGCCCGAGGACATCCTCTCCTGCACCTACGACGAGCGCTTCCGCTCGATGATGGCGGACCAGGGCGAGCGGGCGCACCGCTACTTCCGCCGCGGACGCCACCTGCTGCCCCTGCTCGACGTGCGCTCGCGCATGTGCGTGAACGTGCTGCAGGGGGTGTATTTCGAGCTGCTCCAGCGGATCGAGGCGCGGAACTACGACGTGCTCTCGGAGCGGGTACGCCTGAGCGGCCGCGAGAAGGCGTCGGCGATCGCCCGCCTCTGGGGCTCGGCCGCCCTGCTGGGGCCGGCGCGATCGGGCTGACACCGGCACGGCCATGAAGGTCGGCATCATCGGCGCGGGGCTGGCGGGGCTGGCCGCGGGCCTGGAGCTGGCCGACCGGGGCCACGACGTGGAGGTGCTCGAACGGCGTCCCTGGGCGGGGGGCGCGACCTACTCGTTCGACGACGATGAGACGGGAGACGAAGTCGACAACGGCCAGCACCTGTTCATGGAGTGCACGACCGCCTACCGCGCCTTCCTGGAGCGGCTGGGCACGCTGCACCTCACGTACCGGCAGGAGCGGCTGCGCGTGCCCGTGTACGACGAGGACGGGCGGCGCTCGGAGCTGTGGGCCTCGAACCTGCCCCTGGGGCTGCACCTGGCGCCCGCACTCCTGCGCTACAAGCACCTCTCGTGGCGGCAGAAGGCGGAGATCGTGCGGGCCATGCTGGCGCTCCAGTTCATGCCGGTGCACCAGCGGTGGCGGCTGGAGCACATCAGCTTCGAGGAGTGGCTGCTGGAACGGGGCCAATCGGCGGACACGATCCGCGAGTACTGGGACTTCCTCGTGATCCCCACGCTGAATTGCCGCGCGCACCAGGCGAGCGCAAGCCAGGCGCTCTTCGTGCTGGAGGAGGGGTTCCAGAAGAGCCCCTCGGCGGCGGCCCTGGCGGTTCCCGCGGTGGGGCTCTCGAAGCTGCACGTGGAGCCGGCGATCCGGGCAATCGAGGAGCGCGGCGGCAAGGTCTCGATGCGCGCCGGGGTCGAGCGCATCGAGGTCGAGGAAGGACAAGTCGCGGCGCTCGTGCTGCGCGGCGATGAACGCCGCACGTGCGACGCCTACGTGAGCGCGCTGGCCCCGTGGCGGCTGGCGCCGCTGCTGCCGGAGGAAGTGCGGAGCGAGGGGCCGTTCGCGGGTCTCGCCGAGTTCGAGCCGGCGCCAATCCTCAACCTCCACCTCTGGTTCGACCGGCCGGTGGCGGACTTCCCCTTCGCCGCGTTCATCCGCTCCGAGGTGCAGTGGGCGTTCAACCGCAGCCGCCTCGGCGGCGAGGCGGAAACGGCGGGGCAGCGCCTGGTGCTCTCGATCAGCGCGCCGGGTGAGCTGTTCTCGCTGGGCCAGGAGGAGGTGTGCGAGCGGGTGCTGCCGCAGCTCCGGCGGGCGCTCCCGGCCGCCAGCGAGGCGGAGCTGGTGCGCTACCGGGTGACGAAGGAGCCGGAGGCGACCTTCGTGCCGGCGCCGGGCCTCTCCCGGCCCGGGGCTCGTACGCCTCTTCGGAACTTCTTTCTGGCGGGCTCCTACACGGACACAGGGTGGCCCGCCACCATGGAATCGGCCGTTCGCAGCGGTCTCGCCGCGGCACGAGCAGTGGAGGCGGGCGGTGCATAGCCTTCGCGCCCCTGGCTCCGTATGCTGTGCCGCCAGTTCCCCGGAGGAGTCAGGATGGGTATCCCCCTTCGCCAGGCGTTCGCCGTCAGCCGTTACCTGCTGAAGCAGAAGCTGCTTCGCAAGGAGCGCTATCCCCTCGTGCTCATGCTGGAGCCGCTGTATCGCTGCAACCTCGAATGCGAGGGCTGCGGGAAGATCCAGCATCCAGAAGAGATCCTGAACACGTACCTCTCCCCGGAGGAGTGCTGGGAAGCAGCCGACGAGTGCGGCGCGCCGGTCGTCTCCATCGCGGGCGGGGAACCGCTCATCCACCCCCAGATCGACGAGATCGTGGGGGGGCTGATCGAGCGGAAGAAGTTCGTGTACCTCTGCACGAACGCGATCCTGCTCGAGCGCTGGCTGCCGAAGCTAAAGCCCTCGCCCTACCTCACCGTCAGCGTGCACATGGACGGGCTGCGCGAGCAGCACGACAAGGCCGTGGACCGCGATGGCGTGTTCGACAAGGCGGTGAACGCCATTCGCCTGGCGAAGGAGCAGGGCTACCGCGTGAGCACGAACACAACCGTGTTCAACGACAGCTCGCCCACGGAGATGGGCGACCTGTTCAACTTCCTGATGGACGACCTGAACGTGGACGGGATGATGGTCTCGCCGGGGTACGACTACCCCAAGGCGCCGAACCAGAGCGTGTTCCTGAAGCGCCCGGAGATGATCTCGACGTTCAAGTCGATCCTGGATTCTCCCGACCGGCGCCGCTGGCGGTTCTTCCACACGCCGGTGTTCCTCGACTTCCTGCAGGGGAAGCGGGCGATGCAGTGCACGGCCTGGGGCAACCCGACGCGCAGCGTGCTGGGCTGGCAGCGTCCCTGCTACCTGATGAACGAGAGCTACGCCGAGAGCTTCGTCGAGCTGATCGAAGAGACGGAGTGGGAGCGGTACGGCTACGGGCGGGATGCGCGCTGCACGAACTGCATGGCGCACTGCGGCTACGAGGCCACGGCGGTGGGCGCAACCATGGCGAGCCCGCTCGAGGGCGTCCGCGCGGCGCTGGGCACGATGGGCGGCCGCGGCAGTTCGTGAGCCTGCTCATCGTGGCGCCCACGGCGCGCGAGGCGCGCGCGATCGGGTCGGGGTGCCAGATCACCGGCACGGGTGAGGCGGGCGAACGCGCGCTCGCGACGCTGCTGCAGGAGCAGAAGCCGGACACCGTGCTCATCGCCGGGCTCTGCGGCGGGCTCGACCCCTCGCTCCGGACGGGGGACCTGATCCTGGCGCGGGAAGTGCTGGACGAGGCGGGTGAGGGGCTTCAGCCGCCCGAGACGACCCTCTCGAGCGCCCGCCGGGCGATGCGGAACGAAGGGTCGCGGTTCGTCTGCTCGCGGCTCGTAACGGTCCCGAAGCCGGTGGCGACGCGCGACGCGAAGCGCGACCTCTGGAACATCCACGGCGCGGCCGGGGCCGACATGGAGACCGCCGCATTTGCGCGCACGGCCACCGAGCACGGGGCGAACTGGATGGCGCTGCGGGCGATCATCGACCCCGCCACGATGTCGCTGCCGGGTTCCCTGCACGACTGGAACGGGGAAGCCGATTTCGGGACGGCGTTCCGGATGGCGCTGCGGCCGCACGAGTGGATCGCGGGCGGGAGGCTGGGACTGGCCCTCTGGCCGGCCCTTCGGGCATTGCGCGCGGGCACGCCGGTCGTGGCGCGCGTGGCCCGCGACACGGTCCCCCTCGGCGACGACCTGCTGGCCTGATGCCCGCCGCGCCCGTCGTCATCATCACCGGGGCAAGCTCGGGCATCGGTCGGGCGACGGCGGTGCGCTTCGCGCGGGAAGGCGCGAGCGTGGTGCTGGCGGCGCGATCGCAGGAGCGACTCCAGCGGCTGGCGGAACGCCTCGAGGAGCGCTTCGGGGTGGAGACGCTGGCCATTCGCTGCGACGTGCGCCGGCGCGAGGAGGTGGAGGCGCTGGTGGAGGCGGCGATGGCTAACTTCGGGCGCATCGACGTGCTCGTGAACAACGCCGGCTTCGGCCTCTACGGCCGTATCGAGGACACACCCGAGGAGGCGTTCCGCGACCTGCTGGAGACGAACGTGCTCGGCACGCACCAGGCGATCCGCGCCGTCCTGCCGCACATGCGGCGGCAGCGGTCGGGGCACATCGTGAACGTCGGGTCGGTGGTGGGGAAGCGGAGCTGGCCGTATCACGGGGCCTACGCGGCCAGCAAGTTCGCGCTGACCGGCCTCACGCAGGCGCTGCGAGGGGAACTGGCGGGGTCGGGCGTGAGCGTGTCGCTGGTGCTGCCGGCGAGCACCGACACGGAGTTCTTCGCGAACGCGCCCTCATACTCGTCCGAGTACGTCCCGGCGCCCCTCGGCCCCGTGCAGACGCCGGGGCAGGTCGCACGGGCGATCGTGCGGTCGGTGCAACGCCCCTCGGCGGAGGTGCACCTGCAGCCGCTGATGCGAATCGCGAACGTGCTCGCGGAGGTATTCCCGGGGCTTACGGCGTGGGCGAGCGAGCTCCACTACCGCTGGCTGCAGCGCTGATTTCCCGGGTCGTTCGTTGCGGCCGCTCTCGGTATGGTAGGTGCCGTGAGCAATGGTGGCGCAGGCGAATCAGGAACTCCGGCCGGCGATGTCGCAATCCCGGGCGCGCGCCTGCTGCTTGAGCAGATGGTGCGGCTGAACAACAACGTATTGGTCTCAGTCGACCACCTCCGACAACAGTCACGCGCTTACCTCAGCATCGGCGCCCTCGCCGTGACGGCCTCGGCAGCGCTTCTTGCTCTCTCGGAAGACCTGCCAGCGGGTCTCTGGATCGGCTCAGTGGTGGCGCTCATTCTGTTCGGCATGTCGACCATCTACGCCGTGCTGGCCGAGCGCGCAGCAGTCGTTCCCGACGCACCCGATGTGCTGGACCTCGCAGCCCTCGTCGACCAGGAGGAGTCCAGGTGGAGCGACGAGCAGATCGCACTCTGGGTGGCACGCGAGTACATCGAGCGGATTCAGCCGGTCGCGGAGCGGGAACTGGGAAGAACCGCGCGGTTCGTCAGACGGCAGACGTTCCTGTTCCTGGGGGAAGTGGCGGTTGTGGGCGCGACCCTGACAATCGCGCTAGCCCACTAGTCAGTCGCCCGGTGGCGACACGGGCGCGGGGAAGGTCCGGGGATAGCCTCTCGGCGTGACATGAGGAGGCTTTTCCGACGGCGGTGGTATCTCAACTTTCGGTTTCGGTGCCGATGGCGTCGCCTGCGCCTTGTCTGCCTTCTCGCTCATGTGTCCATGATGCCGTTTCGGTGGCGGCCTTGCCAGCACCCGACCATGAAGGAGGGGCGGCCAGGCCGCCCCTCCGGTCGGATTCGGCGATGGCGCGGGGGGCTATTCCCGCGAGACCCAGTTCTCGAGCAGCGCGTGGAAGTGGCGGATCTTGGTCTCGCCGTAGTTCCCGAACTGCACGAACTCCTTCTTCGTGGCGTGCAGGCCGAGCTGCACGCGGGGAAGGTTGTAGGTGTCCTGGTTGAAGACGCGGGCGAGCATTCCCAGCTCGGGCGCCTCGGTCCAGTCGTCGTCGACGTCGATCCAGTGGATGGGGGCGGCGGGGGGCCGCTCGCCGTCCTGCGGGTAGGGCGCCAGGTAGAGGCACTCCATGATGCTCTCGTCCGGGTTGTTTCCGTTCGGCCGGAAGCGGTAGACGATCCGGTTGAACGAGCCCCACGGATGGAAGTTGGGGAACAGCGTGAAGTAGATGCTGTCGTTCAACTCCGCGTCGGGGACGTTGTCCATCAGGTCGCCGAGGACGGGACGCAGGCCCTCGCGCATGGCGGCGGCGCCAATCTCGCGGACGGAGGCGCCGTTGGAGGGCGCTGCCGTCATCTGCTCCATGCGCTTGTCGAGCTCTTCCGCGGCGCTCTCGGCCTCGGCCGGCTCGTCGGCGCCGTCGTCCCCGGAGGCGCCGTTGCCGCGGCGGTTCTCCCAGTACTGGTCGTCGGTCTCGAGCTGCTTGCCCGCGAGCCACTGGCACATGTGCGGGTCAGCCTCGCCGAGGTCGCCGCTGATCCAGCTGCCGCCTTCGGTGAAGAGACCGGAGCGCCCGTCGGGAGCGGTGACCAGCACGGTGCTGTCGGGCTGGGTGTCGTAGATGGCGTTGGTGAGAGGATGCCGCATCTTGAAGGGGCTCGTGTCGGGGAGCGGCTCCTCCTGGACGACGTTGGAGAGGTGGGGGCTGGGGACGCCGTTGGGCGTGATGGCACGGGCGTAGTTCCCGAAGACGTCGTACTTGGAGTTGGCGTCGCAGATGCCCGCCAGGATCTGGGGGTGGGTGGCGACGACGTGGTAGGCCTCCATGAAGGCTTCCTGCGCCACCTTCCAGTTGCAGCGCAGCACCTTGGCGACGTGCGCCTCCTTGTAGCGCTTCTCGTAGGGGAGGAGCGTGAAGTGGCTCTCCAGGTCGCCCACGAAGTCCTCGAAGGGCTCGGCGTCGGGATCGGGGTTGATGAAGATGAACCCGCCCCAGCGCGCGACCTTGACCTCGGGGAGCGTCTGCTCATCGGGGTTCACGTAGGGGAAGTCCCACTGGCAGGGAATCTCCTTGAGGGAGCCGTCGAGGTTCCAGGTCCAGCCGTGGAAGGCGCAGCGCAGGTCGCGGGCGCGCTTGCCGTCTTCCTGGCGGAGGAGGCGGCCGCGATGGAGGCAAGCGTTGTGGTACGCCTTGAACTCTTCCTCGCCGACGCGCACGACGAGATAGGAGAGGTGGGCGACGTCGTAGACGAGGTAGTCGCCCACGTCGGGAATGTCGTCCTCGTGGCAGGCCATCTGCCAGACGCGCTTCCAGAGCTTCTCCATCTCGAGGTCGTGCCACTCGCGCGAGGTGTAGCGCTCGACGGGGACGAGGGTGGGCTCACCCTCCTCGAGCGGGGAGTCGCGGAGCAGATACTCGGGTACGGGGTGGCTGTCCTCGGCGAGGAGCTGGGTGTAGGCAACGCCCGCGGAGCGGTTGGTGCCGGTCAGGGTTTCGGTCATGGTGAGAGCCCTCGATTCGAGACCGTCATAGGGTCTGCGGTTTCGCGCCGGATCGTAGCAGAGCGAGGGCGGGAATTGGGGGCTTCCCGCGGGCCCGTCCGCATGGGGTAGGCTGACGCGCACGCCGCCGACGGGCGGCGACTCACGAGTGAGAAGGAGGGAGCACGATGCTCCTGGAAGGCAAGGTCGGGATCGTCACCGGAGTTGGCATGGGCATGGGGGAGGCGGTCGCGAGGCGCTGGGCGCGCGAGGGCGCGCGGGTGATCGGCACCGACGTGAACGACGAGGCCGGCCACGCCGCCATCGACGCGATCAAGGCGGCCGGCGGCGATGTCCACTACATCCACGCGGACGCGGCGAGCGAGGCGGACTGGGAAGCGGTCGGGGCCTACGCCGTCAACGAGCTGGGCGGGCTGGACGTTCTCCACAACAACGCCGCCATCCACTTCTGGTTCGACTCCATCAACGACCCGATGGAGAAGTGGGACCAGATGATGGGGGTCAACCTGCGGGGGGTGATGCTGGGCTGCCGCGTCGCCATCCGCCACATGATCACGTCGGGCGGCGGCGCGATCGTGAACACGTCGTCGGTCTCGGCGCTGCACGGGGTGCCGCTGCAGGGGTTGTACGGCTCGACGAAGGCCGGCGTCATCAACCTGACGCGCTCGCTGGCGCGGGCGTACGGCCCCCAGGGCGTGCGCGTGAACGCGATCTGCCCTGGCACGATCGACACGCCCATGCTGCACACCGCGGCAGCGGAGGCGGCAGAGCTGTACCGCGACCAGGACGAGCCCGTCGGCGGTCGCGGCGGGAGCACCGGCCCGACGCTGGACGGCGGCCGCCTTGGCACGCCCGACGAAATCGCGAACGCGGTCACCTTCCTGGTGTCGGACGAGGCGTCGTACATCAGCGGCGTCTGGCTGCCGGTCGACGGGGCGATGATGGCCTAGGGGAGGGAGGCTGAAGCTACGTTTCCATGTCCGACTCAACGAGCCGGAATAGGGTATGTGACTGTCGTTCCATGCCAATCTCATGCTCCGCAAGGAGATCCGCCAGCTGCTCACCATTCATCAACGCAATAGGGTGAGAGGCACCGACGCGCTCTGCCTCCTTCCGCGCACCGGAACTAAAGTCACTGGTCGTGATGATGAGACCTTGCTCGTGGGTGTCCAAGCTGCCACGCACCTGTTGAACAACGGGTGCCGGTACATTGGCCTTCCACCTCTTGGCCTGCACCGCCATCCGGATCCGCACAACGTTGGCAACGACGAGCGTGCCCCGCACATCAATGCCACCGTCCCCGCTCAGGTTGGTCACTTCCGCATCGAAGCCCATCTTCAACAAGAGTGTGCGCACGAGTTGTTCGAAGTCGGCGGGTGACCCCTCCTTGGCCCGCTGAAGCAGCTTCGTTCGCACCTCACGATTGTGATCCGCGATCTCCGTAGCGAGCCCCAGAGGCAGCCACTCGGTCAGTCCAAGAAGACCCCTGCCATGCCTAACAAAGCGGTGCTGTTCACCCCTAGCCTCCCGTTGTCGAATCTCGGTTCCGATGATGGCGTTAAGGGAAGTCGCGGGCGTCTTACCTTCCGGACGAATGAGACCTCGGTCAATCGCACGCTTCGTAATCTCTTCGTAGTGCATCGGTTCGCGAGAGCCTGACCTCTGGAGGACTTCTTCGGCTGCGTCCGCAAACGACATCGCCGATCCCGCTCGGGTGGCCGCCGCCCTTGTCCCGGCTGTCGCCTTGCTCCCCAACCGTGGCTCGGGAGCGGGACTGTGCTCAGGAAGCCCCGGCGTCTGAGGGGCAGCGTGGTGTTCTCGAAGGGTGAACGAGTGGCCGACCTGCCGAAAGCGGGATGCTTCCGCTTTCTCATTGATGTCGGTTTGAATGCGAGCACGAACTGTCTCCCAGGGCGTCTTCCCGTTGGTTTTCAGCAGGCCGCGTTCCAAGATTCGGTCAGATAGTTCGCGCTTGTCGAGCGGCTCCCCAGCTTCCCGTAACACCACGTAGGCAGCATCAATCCATTTCATTCGCCTGTTCCTTGTTGGTTTGGCTCAGCAAGTGCATTCCAGAGAACCTACGCAGACGCCTTTGCCGGCTCCTTGGCCCAGGCGAGGCCGCGGCGGACGAGCTCGTAGAAGACGGGGAGCTCCCAGGAGCCGCGCATGATCGGGGCTTCTTCCACGAGCGGCTGCATGTCGTACTTGCCGCAGGAGTGGCCGAGGGTGAGGTAGAAGACGGCGCCCGCACCCAGCTCGCGCAGGTAGGCGATGAGGCGGGGGTCGTCGTCGGGCCAGTCGTTCTCGACGTAGCCCGCCTCGAACTTCCCGGTGAAGCGCGTCTCGAGGAGGGGCGTGAGGCCCTCGGAGTAGTCGCACAGGTAGATCTCGTCGGATGCCTCGAAGGGCTCGATGCCGGCGACGAGGGGGTGGTCGGGAGCGGTGACCGTCACCTGGAAGGGCTGCGTCGGGGGGTGGGAGAGGAAGCGGCTGCCGAGCGTCTCCATGAAGGTGTCGCAGATGCGGGGTGCGATGATGCCCTCGGGCGTGAAGTCGAGGAGGGCGTTGGTGGCGTGCAGCGCCACCCAGCGCCCGCCGCCTGCGACGAAGTCGTGCAGGGCCTCCTCCTCCTCGGGTTCGGGGCGCAGGTCGCAGGTATAGGTCACGAGGATGTCGGCGGCGCGGATTCCCTCGGTGTCGGCGAAGGATTCGCCGACGCGGACGCGCACGTCGTCGTCCTCGTGGAGCAGCTTCAGCAGCTCCAGGCGGGCGAAGTCGGTGTCGTGGAAGCGAGCGTTGGCGACGAGGTAGGCATCGATACGCGGCATGGCCGCGATGATACGCCGTCAGGCGATGACGCCCCGCTCGAAGAGGCCGCCGATCTCGTCCTCGGTGAAGTCGAGGCCGCCGAGGACCTCGCGGGTGTGCTGGCCGAGCATGGGGGCGACCTGCATGGGCACGTCGGAGCCCGAGAGCAGGGCGGGCATGCGCATCACCTTCACGGTGCCGAGCTCGGGGTGGTCCAGCTCTTCGACGAGGCCGCGCTCGCTCAGGTGGGGGTCGGTGAAGAGCTCGTAGGTGTCGAAGGTGGCGGAGCAGGGGACGCCGGCGCTGCCGAGCTCCTTCATGGCCTCGTACTTCGTTCGCTCGAGGGTCCACTCCTTGACGATGTCGTAGAACTCGGCGCCGTGTTCGAAGCGGCCGCGCTGGGTCTCGAAGCGGGGGTCGGCGACCAGCTCGGGCATGCCGATGGTCGTACAGAACGCATCCCACTGGGCCGTCGTCACCACCATGACGAACAGGTAGTCGTTCTGGCCGCCGCCCTTGCAGGGGTAGACGTCGGTGCCGGGGCCGCGAGCGTTGCCGGTGCGCTCCTGGGGAGCCTCGCCCCAGGTCCGCAGGCCGAGGGTGCGCATGAAGAGGGTGACGGCCTCCTGCATGGATATCTCGATGAACTGCCCCTCGCCAGTGCGCTGCTTCTGGACGTAGGCGGCGGTGATGGAGAGGGCGAGCTGGGCGCCCGTGCCTGAATCGCCGATGGTGGGGCCGGGGCGGGTGGGCGGGCCGGCGGCGTTGCCGGTGACGGAGAAGGTGCCGCCCGCGGCCTGCGCCACCCAGTCGTAGGAGGGGAAGCCGGAATAAGGGCCGCTCAGCCCGAAGCCCTTGAGGCGGGCGTAGATGATGGAGGGGTTGGCCTCCTTCATGACGTCGTAGGTGAGGTTGAGCTTCTCGATGACGCCGGGGCCGTAGTTCTCGACGAAGACGTCGAAGTCGGGCGCCATGCGCAGGAGCAGGTCGCGACCCTCCTCGGAGGCGAGGTTGATGACGATGCTGCGCTTGTTGCTGTTGTAGTTGAGGAAGTACTGGGGGAGGCCGGCGGCGGCGACCACGCCGCGTCCGGGGTCGCCGCGGGGCGACTCGATTTTGACGACGTCGGCGCCGAGCCAGCCGAGGAGCTGCGTGCACGAGGTTCCGGCCTCGTACTGGGTCATATCGAGCACGCGCATGCCATCAAGAGCGGGCATCCTGTCTCCTCCGGAGGGACTGGCGAGATGATACTCCCCGGACCCCGGCGGGGCGTTGCGGAGAGCGTTGCCAACGCGTGTCGTATGCTGGCGGGGTGGGGTCTGGAGCGACGATGAACCGGACGGACGAGCCTCCCGAGGCCGCACCCGAACCCCCAAACCTGCCCGACTTCCGGAAGCTGGCGCACGGCGACTTCAGCGCGGTCGACTGGCGCA
This sequence comes from Dehalococcoidia bacterium, assembly GCA_022826585.1. GTDB lineage: Bacteria > Chloroflexota > Dehalococcoidia > Tepidiformales > Tepidiformaceae > UBA2991. The sequence goes on along the minus strand of JAJDUR010000088.1, from coordinate 34,755 downwards.
TCTTCTGGAGCCTGCTGCCGCTCGTCGTGTTCCTGGTGCTGAACTCGTTCTGGCCCGAGGACCTGTGGCGGACGCAGGTGGCGATCATCGCCTCATTCGCGGCCTCGACCCTGGTGTTCGCGATGAACCGCGACAGCGGCGTCATCCGCTTCATCACGGTGCTCGGATTCGTCGTGGTGGCGGGGTCGGCGGTGGTGGGGCTGGCGGCGGACAGCGCCAAGGCGTTCGCGGCGCAGAACATCTACAGCGATTTCCTCGTGGCGGCGGTCTGCCTGGCGAGCGTGGCGATCGGGAAGCCGCTCGTGGGGGCGGTGGCGCGGGAGAGCATCCCGGCGCTGCGCACGCTGATGGACCCACGGCACCGGCTGTTCGTGGTGCTGACGCTCGTCTTCATGGCCTACAACATCGGGACGGGGATCTTCCGCATCTTCCTGCTGGGCGAGTTCTCCGCGAACGAGTACGTAATCGTGAGCCGGGTGACCTCGCCCATCAGCCTCGCGTTCTTCCTGGCGTGCTACTTCACGATCAAGCGGGCGGCGGGGTTGAGCCAGCAGCAGTCGTCCACCTGAGGGCACCGGACCGGCTCCGGCGCTGCGTACAATGAGCCCGTGGCGAAGCCGTTCCTGAAGTGGGCCGGGGGCAAGGGGAGACTTGCCCCGCTCATTGCCGAGCGCGCGCCGAAGCGAATCGCCCGGTACCACGAGCCCTTCCTCGGCGGCGGCGCGGTCTTCTTCGCGCTGCAGGAGCGCGGGCTGGTGGGCGAGGCTTCGCTCGCCGACCGCAACGCCGACCTGATGGCGACGTACGAGGCCGTCCGGGACGATGTCGAGGGCGTGATCGCGGCGCTGGGGGAGCTGTCGCGGCAGTACCTGTCGCGGGAACCGTCACAGCGGGGGCTGTACTACTACGAGGTGCGGGACAGGCGGCGTCCGCGGGCGGCGGCGCGAAAGGCAGCGCGCCTGCTCTTCCTGAACAAGACCTGCTACAACGGGCTCTACCGTGTGAACAGCAAGGGGCACTTCAACGTGCCGCACGGGCGGTACGTGAGACCCACGATTCTCGACGAGGAACGGCTTCGGACGGCGCGGGCCAGCCTGGCGAACGCCGAGCTACGCGCCGAAGACTTCGCCGAGGCGTGCGGTCGGGCCCGGCGCGGGGACTTCGTGTACCTGGACCCGCCCTACCGGCCGTTGAGCGCGACGTCGGCGTTTACGAAGTACACGAGCGCGGACTTCGGCTTCGGCGACCAGGTGCGCCTGCGTGATGCCTTCGACGACCTGACAGCCAGAGGCGTGCCGGCGCTCCTTTCGAACTCGTCGCACCCGGAGATCCATGAGCTGTACCGCGAGTACGACATGGAACTCGTGCCCATGGGGAGAGCCATCAACTCGAACGGGAAGGGGCGGGCTCCGATCGACGAGTTGCTGGTCAGCAATCTCTCGCTCGTGGAGGGGGCGGCTAGCGGCGCAGCTCCAGGCCGAAGTAGAGCCTGAGCCAGACTTCCAGGTCGTCGAAGGCGATTGCCTTGCCCGTCGAGTCGAGGTAGGCGCGCATGTTCGCGGAGAAGCCCGGGCCGTCGTAGGCGACGATTCCGTCGATGGGCCAGCTCTCAATGTCCGCGATAACAGCCGGGAGCTTCTCCTGGGCGGTGCCGGCGGTCTTCTGGTACTTGCACTCGATGCCGAGCCGGTTTCCTGTCTCAGGATCGGTCAGGATGAGGTCGATCCGTCTCCTCGACCCCCAGAGGCGGCGCCCTACGTAGAGCTCCTTGTCGACCGTGAGGTCGAGGGCTTCGGCGAGCTTAGCGACCTGATCGCGGAACTGGGTTCCGGTAAGGGTCGATTCACCGCGGCCGGGCACCGGTGTTCTAGCCCGCGGGGACGGGGGCGGCGAGGAACTCCGTGATGGCGGCGGCGTAGGCCTGCGGGTGCTCGACGAGGCCGGCGTGGGCGCCGGGCAGCTGCTGGTGCGTTCCGTTCGGGAGGGCCTCGGCGAGGGCGGCGGCGTCCGCGGGGGCGACGAGGATGTCCTCCTCGCCTGAGAGGACGAGGGCGGGCTGCTCGATGGCGGCCAGCTTCGAGGTGGCGTCGTAGGCGAGGAAGGCCCCGGCCTGGCGGGCGTAGGCGTGGTCCTGGGCGGGATGGGGGTCGTTGGCGCCGCTCGCGATGGCCTGGTCGCGGAGGGAGGGGTCGGCGAGGAGCGCGGGGGTGTAGAGCCAGGGGGCGGTGAGGGCGAAGGCCTGCTCGCGGCTGAGGTTCGAGCGGCGGGCGGCGGCCCAGCCCTCGGTGACGACGGCCTGGCGGCCGCCGGGGCGGGCGGCGGTCCCGATGAGGACAAGGTTCTCGACGCGGTCGGCCTGCTCGGCGGCGAGCTCGAGGGCAATGGCGCCGCCCATGCCGTAGCCGGCCACGCTGGCCTTCTCGATCTCGAGCCGGTCGAGGAGCTGGCAGGCGTCGTCGGCCATGCCGGCGATGGAGTAGGGCTTGTCGGGGGCGCTGGTGCGGCCCGCGCCGCGGTTATCGAAGGCGATCACGCGGCGTCCGAGGGAGAGGGAGCGGAGCTGCGGGGACCACAGCCCGGAGTGGCCGCCGAGTCCCGCGATTAGCAGGAGGGGCGGGCCGGAACCCGCCTCCTCGTAGTAGGCGACGACGTCCCGAAGCTGTACATGCGGCATGACGCGGCTAGCCTAGCGGGGCGGCTGGCTATTGGCTATCGCGGGGCGGAGGGACCGACGAGGCCGCGGCGGTCGGCCTCCTCGATGATCTGGATGACGTTGGTGGCGGCGCCCTTGCGGATGCTGTCGGTAACGGCCCAGAGCGCGATGCCGCCGGGACGGGAGCTGTCGGCGCGGATGCGGCCGACGAGCACGTCGTCGTTGCCGGCGGCGTCGACGGGGGTGGGGTAGCGCTCGCCGCCGGGCTCGTCGACGACGCGGACGCCGGGCATCGTGGCGATGGCCTCGCGCGCCTCGGCGGGGTCGACGGGGCGCTCGAACTCGGCCCAGATGGCCATGGCGTGGCCGAAGAAGGTGGGAACGCGCACGCAGGTCGCGCTCACGGCGAGGTCGGGCGCGTCGAGGATCTTGCGGGTCTCGTTCGCCATCTTCGTCTCCTCCTTCGTGGAGGCGCCCTCGACGAAGTCATCGACCTGGGGGACGGCGTTGAAGGCGATCTCGCGCCTCTGGGTGCCGGAGGGCTCGTGGCGGCCGGCGAGGGCGGCGGTCGTCTCGGTGCGGAGGCCCTCGACGGCGGCGGCGCCCGCGCCGGCCACCGCCTGGTAGGTGCTGACAACGATGCGCCGGAGGGGGTTGTCGCGATGGATGGGGTAGAGCGCCATCACCATGGGGGTGGTGGTGCAGTTGGGCTGGCTGATGATGCCGCTGTGCGAGGCCATGGCGCCGGCGTTCACCTCGGGGATGACGAGGGGCACGGCGGGGTCCATGCGGAAGGCGCTGGAGTCGTCGATGACGAAGGCGCCGCGGTCGCGGGCGAGGGGGGCGTACTGGCGGGAGGCATCGCCGGAGGCGGAGAGGAAGACGATCTCGTCGCCGCCTGCGAAGGAGTCGGGGGAGGTCTCCTCGATGGTGATGGTCGAGCCGCGAAACTCGACCGTGGAGCCGGCGGAGCGCTGGGTGGCGAGGAGGCGCAGGCGCCCGACGGGGACATCGCGCTCATCGAGGATCTTGAGGAACTCGCGGCCGACGATCCCGGCGCCACCGACGACCGTGATGGCGTAGGGCTTCATGCACGAAATGGTAGCGTACGGCCCCGTACCGACCATGGAGGGATGACCGTGAACGTGGAAGAGAAACGCATCGACCCACAGCCCGCCGTCGTGATCCGGACGAAGGCGCGCGCCGATGCCATGGGGCCGGCGATGGCCGAGCTGTTGCCCGCGGTCTTCGCGTTCGTGCAGGCGAGCGCGGCGGAGCCCGCGGGGCCGCCCTTCACGCGCTACCTCTCGATGGGGGGCGAGGAGTGGGAGTTCGAGTGCGGGATGACGGTCACGGAGCCGGTGGCCGGTGAGGGGCGCGTCGAGGCGACGGAGCTCCCGGGCGGCGCCGTGGCCACGATGGTGCACGTGGGGCCGTACGAAACGCTCGGGCAGTCGTGGGATGCGCTGGGGGCCTGGGTGGTGGAGCTGGGGAAAGCCGGAGGAGGCGCGCCCTGGGAGCTGTACCTGACCGACCCGGGGGAGGTGCCGAACCCCGCGGAGTGGCGCACGGAACTGGTTATGCCGCTGGGGTCACAGGGGTAGGGGGAGGGGCTCCTACTCGACGACGGCGGGTTCGGCGGTCTCTTCGGCCTGTGCGTCGAGATCGACGGCGGGAGCCTCGATGGCCTTGGGCTGGGGTTCCATGTGCTCGAGGCCGGCGATGCTGAAACCGAGGTCGCCCAGCTCGCAGAGGAAGCTGCAGTAGGTGAGCCGGAGGGAGCTGGTCGACTTGGAAGGCACGTAGCGAAGCTCGCAGCGGTTGCAGCGGAGCATCTCCTCGCTGTCCGGACCGAAGGCCGGGGCGGGGAGGGAGTCGGGACCAGATGTATCAGCCATCGCAGGAACCATGCTAACGCTTCCCGGAGCGACCGCAAGCAGAAGCGCCTCGATCTAGACGCATTCTTGAAGGGCGCCGCGTGGGCTGGTAGCCTCGTAGGGCTCGACCGATCCACGCAGCAGGCCTTGGAGGGAGGCAATGCAGCGCCCGCAGTTCCTCAGCCGCCCCACCACTGAACCGCTCCCCTGGTACCTCGACGTGCGCCGCCTTGGCATCGCCACGGTGGAGATGTTCGGGACCGTGGGGGCGTTGTTCGTGTACTTCTTCGTGCGTGGCGGGCGACCGGACGACATCGAGTCGTCGCTGAGCCGCGGGCTGCAGATCATCGACATCGAGCAGCGGCTGGGCATCTTCACGGAACTGCAGTGGCAGAAGGCCTTCCTTCCCTACGACCTCCTGATGGATATCGCGAACCAGGTCTACGCGTGGGGGCACTACCCCGTGCTGGCGGCGATCGGGACGTGGCTGGCGATCAAGAACCCCTCCCGCTTCCGCTTCGTCCGGAACGTGATGCTGCTCTCGGGCGTGGTGGGCATCGCGGCCTACTGGCTGCTGCCGACGGCGCCGCCACGGCTGATCCATCTCTCGGGCATCGACTTCGGCTTCGTGGACACGGTGCACGGGAGCGCGGACGTGGTGTACCTGCAGCCGGCGCCCTTCGTGAATGACTTCGCCGCGCTGCCGAGCTTCCACTTCGGATGGATCGCGCTGGCCTCGGCGGCCATCTGGGTGAACACGACGAACGTGTGGCTGCGAGCCTTCGCGGTCTCGCTCTCGGTGGTGATGTGGTGGGCGATCGTAGTGACCGGGAATCACTTCTTCCTCGACATGGTGCTGGGCGGCCTCGTGGTGGCCGTGTGCTGGGTGGCGGTGGCCTGCCTGGACCGAATCGGGGTGAGCGCGCGGCTGACCGAGCTCCTGCGCGCCCCGGCCGCACGCCTCTGGTCGAGCCTTCGCACCCGCCTGCGACCGCGCCTCCCGGCCCGCCTGCGACCGCGCGCCGTCTCGCGGCTGTACTCGCGTCTCGCGGACCGGGTGGCGTAGCCTCCCCTTCGTGCCCGAATTCGATCGCGGAGACTGGACGCTCGCGTACGACGTCGCGGGCTCGCCGGGTGCGCCCGTCGCGCTCCTGCTGCACGACAGTCCGGACGACCGTCGCGTATGGCGAGCACTGGCCACGGACATGGTGGAAGCCTTCCGCACGATCGCGCCGGACCTGCGCGGCTTCGGCGAGAGCGGGCGGCCTCTAGACCCGGACGCGCCCCCGGCGATGGGCGACTACGCGGACGACCTCATCGCCCTGCTCGACGGCGAGGGCGTGGACACCTTCGCCGTCATCGGCGCGGGCTTCGGCGCAGAGGTAGCGCTGGAGCTGGCGCTGGGCGCACCGGAGCGGGTGGACCTGGTCGTGTTGAGCGGCGCGCTTCCCGTGGCGGACCACCCCTCGTACACGGAGGCGCTGCGCACCCACCAGCAGCAGATCGGTGAGCGGGCACGGCTCGCTGGGCGCTTCGGGATGGGTCGTGCGGGGGTCGACGCAGCCACGACGCTGGAGGGCGCACACCTGCGGGACTCCACGCGACAGCGCTACGGCCGGGGGGACGCGGACGCCTACGCCGCGGCGCACCAGGCATGGGCCAGCCGTGGCGACCTCCTGGCGAGGCTGCCATCGCTGGCGATTCCGGCGCTCGTCGTCGCGGGGGAAGACGACCCGCTGCTGCCGGCGGCGAGGCTGCTGGCGGACACGCTTCCAGGGGGCCGGCTCGTCACGATCGAGGGTTGCGGGCGGGGGGCGCCGTTCGTCGCTCCACGGGCCTTCGAGGGGGCGCTCGGGGCCTTCTTCGGGGACGTGCGGGCGGGTGAAGCGCAGGCCTGACGCGAGTGCCGTGAGGGTGGGGGCTGCTATACTCCCGTTCCGCTCCCTACGACTCACCCAAGGGGTTGCCAACGCATGAAGCGAATTCTCGCCCTCCTCGTTCTCCTCGCCGTCGCCGCCTCGGTGGTGGTCGTGATGCGCCGGAGCGCCGGCGTCGACGACTTTCTTGATGAGGACCTCGACTAGCTGAGCGACGCGCCGCAATTCCCGACCGAGCCCCTGCCAGGCACTACCGCCGACCCCGTCGTCACGGGCTACGGCGCCGTCACCGCGCACGGAAGCGGCATCGAGCCGCTGTGGACGGCGCTGGCCGAAGGCCGGTCGCCGGCGACTGACTGGTCGCCCGAGGACGGCCCGGAGACGTACCGCGCGGGGCCGATTCCCGACGGCTACCGGCCCCATCCCCGCATCCCCCGGAACCTCGCCCATTTCCTCGACCGTGGCTCGATGATCGGCCTCGACGCCGCCCTCCAGGCGGTGGAGGCGGCGGGCCTGACGGCGGGCATCGCCGACTCGCGGCGCTTCGCCGTGGCCGACGGCCTCGCCTTCCGCGCGCCCGGCCAGGCGACGCTGTTCGTGCCGTACGGGCAGCTCGTGGCGCGGACGCTCGGGGTACGAGGGACGGTCGCGGGGCTGGCCGGGGCGGAGGCGAGCGGCCTGGCGGCAATCTCGGAGGCGGCGGCCATCGTCGCGCGGGGGGAGGCGGACGTGGTGGTGGCGGGGGCGGCGCAGGCGCTCCAGCCGGCGGTGCTCGCGCACCTGGCCCAGCAGGGACAGATCGCACCGGAGGACGCACACCCGCTCGACGCCCATCCCGACGGCTGCATCCCCGCCGAGGGGGCGGCCTACGTCGTCATCGAGGCGGAGGCGCACGCACGGGCGCGGGACGCGACGGTGCACGCGCGCATCGCGGCCGCCACGCGAACCTTCGACCCGCTGGCGGAACCGCTCGACCCGAGCGATCCGGCGGAGGCCGGGCGCGCGATGCAGGCGGTGCTGGGCGCCGCCGGCTACCTGCAGAACCAGGTCGACCACGTGGCTTCGTGCGCGGACGGCCGCGCGAACCGAGACGCCTCGGACGCGGTGGGGCTGACGCGCACGTTCGGGCGGCACGTGTACTACGCGAGCGTGACCGCGCCGGCCGGGGCGCTCGGGCAGACGCTGGCGGCGAGCGGCCCGCTGGCGCTGGTGTACGGGCTGGAGGCGATGCGCCGCCAGCAGGTGGCTCCGGCGGCGGGCTTCCGCGAGCCGCCGGAGCGCTCGGACCTGAGCGTGGTGCGGGAGACGCGCGACGAGCGCCTCGACTGCGTGCTGGTGACGTCGCTGGGGCTGGGCGGTTCGAACGCGAGCGTCCTGCTGCAGCGGTAGGCGCCAGACCGATTCCTTCCGCGTTCGGCGGGCCGCCGGTACGATGCGGCCAGTGGAGATCAGCTGGCTCGGGCGCACCTGTTTCCGTCTTCGCGGCCGCGAGGGCGCCGTCCTGACCGACCCGGTGGCGGCTTCGACGGGCTACAGCCTGGGCCGCACGACCGCCGAGATCGTGACGCTGAGCCGCAGCGACGACCCCGCCATCAGCAACCACGACGGCGTGCAGGGGGACCCGCGCGTGTTCAAGGCGCCGGGCGAGTACGAGGTGCGGGGCATCCTCGTGACGGGCATCACCGTCCCCCGCGAGGACGGACGGACGATGGCCTTCGCCTACGAGATCGACGGGGTCAACATCGTCCACCTGGGGCTGCCGGACACGCAGCCCGACGCCTCCGTGCTCGAGCACTTCGAAAACGTGGACGTGCTGCTGATGCCGGTGGGCGGGGGCGGGTCGCTGTCGGCCTCGGAGGCGGCGGACCTGATGCAGCGCATCGACCCGAACATCGTGGTGCCGATGAACTACCGCACGGACCTCGACAGCATGCACCTGGACCCGATCGACCGGTTCCTGAGCGAGGCGGGGGCGACGCCGGAGCCCCGGCCGCGCCTCTCGGTGACGCGCAGTTCCATCCCGAGCGAGCTGACGGTCGAGGTCCTGAAGCCGCGCGGCAGCTAGCCGCCGCCCCTATCGCCTACCGATCGGAGACGAGCGCGCCGTAGGCGACGGGCACGCGGTCGCGCAGGGCGTGCGTTCCCGGGGCCATGTCCTTCCAACGGGCGTTGGCGCGGTTGACCTGCGCGGCCATGGCCACGCCCGTATCGCCGGGGACGGCGGTGAGGGGGGCGCCGGTGGGGGCCGTGATCGTGCCTCCGCCCTCCCAGGCGGCGGCGGTATAGACGCGGTTCTCGTCGCTGCGGGTGCGGGCGATGCGCTCGTTCATGGGGTGGTCGCCGAAGCCGGGCCAGGCGAGCACGTCGGCGCCCTCGAGAGCGAGGCAGCGGCCCACTTCGGGCGCGAGGCCCTCATCGCCACAGAGCAGGCCGACGTTGCCGGCGGCGGTGGGGGTGACGGGCGCGGTCGACTCGCCGAGGTCGATGCCGCGGCCGTGGGTGGCGCGGTGCTCGACGGTCTCGTCGGGGGTGACGAGGACGGCGGCCTGCTCCATGGTGCAGCCGCTGGTGGCGACGGCGAAGGCGAGGGAGCCGCCGTTCGCGCGGACGGCCTTCTCGATGGCGGGCATGGCCGCCTGCCAGCCCTCGCTGCCGGGGCTCCCGCCGAACACGGCGAGGTCGCAGTCCTGGGCGCGGAGCGCCTCGTAGCGCGAGATGAGCGCGCTAGTATCGAAGAGGTCGTCCGAGCCGGGGACGACGGCGATGCGCCGGTTCTCCTCGGCGGGAACCATCGGCTCTTCGAGCAGGGCTTTCGCGGGGGCCGCCTCCCAGGGCTCCGTCAGGCGGCCGTAGAGGCTGGGGCGGCGGGGAACGGTGGCGGGGGGCGCCGTGGTTGGATCGATGGTGTAGGTGACGACGGTATCGCCCGTGCTGGGCGCGGCCACGCGGGTGGCGCCCCGGGGGTCGATGACACAGGAGCGCCCGGCGTAGATGAGCGTCTCGTCCTCGGGTCCCCACTTGTCCGCGGCCGCCACCCAGACGCCGTTCTCGAAGGCGCGGGCGGGCATGAGGTACTCGCACTGGGTGGTGCTGAGCTGCTCGACGGTGCTGGCCCAGGAGACCCAGGCGGTCAGGTCGAGGATGACCTCGGCGCCGTTGACGGCGAGGGAGCGGGCGATCTCGGGCTGGCGGCCGTCGGCGCAGATGAGGACGCCGAAGCGGGCGAAGCCAGCGTCGAAGACGGGGAAGGCGTCGCCCCGCCGGAACCAGAAATTGTCGAAGTGCCAGAGGAAGCCCTTGTCGTAGCGCCCGACCATCGCGCCGGTGGGGTCGAAGATGACGCCGCTGTTGGTGAGGGAGCCGTCGTCGTGGGGGACGGCCATGCCGGCGGCGAGCCAGTAGCCGTATTCGCGCGCCTTGGCGCCGAAGAGGGCGGCCACTTCCTCGAAGGGGCGCACGCCGGAGCGGGCGTAGGGGTCGGAGTCGCGGACGTAGTAGGCGGGGTAGGCGCACTCGGGCAGGGCGACGAGCTGGGCGCCGGCCTTGCCGGCCTCATCGAGGGCGCGGAGGAGGCCCTGGAGGTTCTCCTCGGCGTCTTCGAGGTCGAAGGCGCGGACCTGGCAGCAGGCGACGGTGAAGGGTTCCACGGGCGTCTCCTTCCCGGTTTCGCGCGCACTCAGGGACGTTGCTAGGATCGATCCCGGAGAGGTGTCCGAGTGGCTTATGGTACCGTTCTCGAAAAGCGGTGTGCAGCAATGCACCGGGAGTTCGAATCTCCCCCTCTCCGCCACCCAGCCTTCTCTGACTGAATTTTCCGGCACAAGAGGGCCCTCCCCGATCGCGGGAAGGGCACGTCTTTCCCCCTTCGCGGCGTGAGTCCCGGGGGAGGCAACGCCTGAGGGCGGCCTCAGGAAAGCATGCGTGCGCGCACGGCCTCGATGGCGGCGGGAGCGAGGCCGAGGGCGCCCAGGTAGCCGGCGGCGGAGCCCCAGCGGCTGCGGATGAAGTCGAGCGTGAGCTCCATGTCGCGGGGCGGGGCGGCCATCATCATGCGGCCCGTCTCGATGCTGATGCCGTATTCCTCGAAGCGGTCCATACGCTCCTCGACGACCGGCTCGAGTTCGGAAGTCGAGAGGGCGTAGTCGGCGACGATGTGCTCGTCGGGGACGCCCGCGAGCTCCAGCAGGAGCGCCGCGGCCACCCCGGTGCGGTCCTTGCCGACGGCGCAGTGGAAGAGGACCGGCCCGGAGGCCGTGGCGATGGTCTCGAAGAGGGTGCGGTAGGCGCCGCCTCCCTCGGTGAGGAACTGCCGGTAGGTGGCGGCGTGGCCGGGATACTCGTCCCGCCGCGCGAGGGCGCCGGGGGAGTAATCCGCCTGGAACACGGGCGCCTCGATGACGGTGATGTCGTAGCTCGCCAGGTCGGGCGTGGGGTAGGTCTCGTGCTCGATGTCGGAGCGGAAGTCGACCACCAGGCGCACACCCAGGTCGGCGAGGGCGGCCAGGCCCGATTCGGTCAGCTCATGCAGGCTGCCGCTGCGGACGAGGTCGGTGGCGGTCGTCTGGTGACCGGCGGCGGTGGGGTGGCCGCCCAGGTGGCGGACGTTGTGGGCGATCTCGAGGTAGATCTTTCGGTCGGTGAGGTCTCGTTCGATGGTTGCAGTTGTCACGGTACTCATGCTGCGGCGGGGGTGTGATCGGCGGGTGAACGGGCTTCCGCTCACTCCCCCGGGATGGTGGCGTCGGGGTGGGCGTCGTAGCGGGGGAGGTAGGGCTTGAGGTCGAGCACGGGTGTGCCGTCGATGGCATCGAGGCCGCGCACGCGCAGGACCGTGCCCTCGACGCCCAGCAGGGGCACGGCGGCGACACCGAGGTGGTTGGGGCGGAGCTGGCTGCGGGTGGCGAGGATGCCCGTCTCGACACCCTCGACCGAGATCGACTCCGGCTTCTCCGGGGCGTCGGCAGCAAGGTCCATGTAGAAGACGACGAGGACGTGGCTGTACTCGTCGAGGCCGCGGAGGCGTCCGCCGTGCTCAGGCAGGAGGTCGATGTGGCTCTCGACCTTCTCCCAGCCGCGGGGGCGGGGCTTCGCGACGTCGTTCCGGACCCAGCCGATGGCCGCGACGGTCACGTCTTCCGGCGGGGCCGGACGGTCGAACTTGCGGAAGCGATCAAGCAGTCCCATGGGGATTCGTCAGGCGCTCAGGGGGGTGGGATGGGGTGGTGGGGAGGGCATGGCAATGTCGCGGTTCGGGGGACGGAAAAGGCGCCGCCAGTATAGGCAGGAAGGGGTCTTGGGGAAGACCCGAAAAACTGGCGGTCAATGCCTTTCTCGTGATAAAATGCACAGTACTCCTAACAATACCCGCGGTCGCGTTCCGGGCGCCTGCGGTCCACCCCAGACAAGGCAGCGTATGGCGATCGAAGAGGCGACCCCGAGCACCTACACAGCAGCCAATATCCAGGTGCTGGAGGGTCTCGAAGCGGTTCGCCGCCGGCCCGGCATGTACATCGGGACGACGGACAAGTCCGGGCTCCACCACCTCGTCAAGGAGCTTGTCGACAACGCCGTCGACGAGGCGATGGCGGGCTTCTGCGACCTCGTCGAGGTTACGTTCCACGCGGACGGCTGGTGCACGGTCAGCGACAACGGCCGCGGCATTCCCGTGGGCGTCCAGAAGCAGACGGGGAAGACTGCCGTCGAGACGGTGATGACCGTGCTGCACGCAGGCGGCAAGTTCGGCGGGGGCGGTTACAAGGTCTCGGGAGGGCTGCACGGCGTGGGCGCGAGCGTGGTGAACGCGCTCGCCGAGGAGATGTGGGTCGAGGTGGTGCCCGACCCCGAGGCGCAGGGCAAGCGCACCGCGGGCAAGGTGTACCGCCAGGACTACTCGCGAGGCGAGGCGCAGAACAAGCTGGCGCCCACGCCCCTGAAGAACGGCCGCGGCTACGGCACCACGATCTCGTTCAAGCCGGACGAGGACGTGTTTGACTCGACCTCGTTCGACTTCGCCATTGAGGCGGACCGGCTGCGCCAGTACGCCTACCTGACGAAGGGCACGTGGTTCCGCCTGTACGACGAGCGCGACGGGCGGGAGATGAACTACTACTTCGAGGGCGGCATCCAGAGCTTCGTGCGGCACGTGAACCGCGACCGCGCGGTGCTCAACCAGGATCCGGTGTACGTGGAGCGCGAGATCGAGGGGAACCTGATCGAGTGCGCGATCCAGTACAACGACGGCTTCAACGAGTCCGTCTACACTTTCGCGAACGGCATCAACACGATCGACGGCGGGGCGCACCTGACGGGCTTCCGCAGCGCCCTGACGCGCGTCCTGAACGACTACGCGCGCAAGGCGAAGGTACTGAAGGACGGGGACGCCAACCTGGGCGGGGAGGACGTGCGGGAGGGGCTGGTGGCGGTCGTCTCGGTGAAGCTGCCGGAGCCGCAGTTCGAGGGCCAGACGAAGACGCGCCTGGGCAACGCGGAGGTCTCCGCGCACGTGCAGAGCGCGCTCGGCGAGGCGCTCACGCAGTACCTCGAGGAGAACCCCTCGGACGCGCGCCGCGTGATCGAGAAGGGGATGACCGCGGCGCGTGCGCGCGAGGCGGCGCGCAAGGCGCGGGACCTCGTGCACCGCAAGAGCGCGCTCGAGAGCGGCAACCTTCCGGGCAAGCTGGCGGACTGCTCGAGCCGGGACCCGGAGGAGTCGGAGATCTTCATCGTCGAGGGTGACAGCGCCGGCGGCTCAGCGAAGCAGGGCCGCGACCGTCACACGCAGGCAATCCTGCCGCTGCGGGGGAAGATCCTGAACGTGGAGAAGGCGTTCCCCGAGAAGATGCTCGGGCACGAGGCGATCCGCCTCATCATCTCGGCGCTGGGCACGGGCATCCGCGACACGTTCGACATCACGAAGCTGCGCTACCACAAGGTCATCATCATGACGGACGCGGACGTGGACGGCGCGCACATCCGCACGCTGCTGCTGACGTTCTTCTTCCGGAACATGGTCGAGCTGATCGAGAACGGGAACCTCTACATCGCGCAGCCGCCGCTCTACCGGCTGCAGCAGGGCAAGACGACGCACTACTTCTTCTCCGACCCGGAGCTGAAGGCGTTCCAGCGGGGCAAGAAGCAAAAAGGCAACGTGCAGCGCTTTAAGGGCCTGGGCGAGATGAACGCAGACCAGCTCTGGGAGACGGCGCTGAAACCGGACTCGCGCATTCTCATGCAGGTCACGATCGAGGACGCGGCCGCCGCCGACCGCATCTTCTCGGAGCTGATGGGCGAGGACGTCAGCCACCGCCGGCGCTTCATCCAGACGCACGCGAAGGACGTCCAGAACCTCGACGTGTAGGGGAGAAGAGCGCCGCGCTGGCGTTGCTGTGGCGGGAGTGCATGGGAGTCGAACCCACCCCTCGCCGCGCTGGCGACGAGGCGACCGTTTTGAAGACGGCGAGGACCACCGGGCCCTATCCACTCCCCCGGACTGGCCATCCTACCCCGCCCCGCAGGGGGCGCGTTGGCGGCCGCTAGACGTACGGCAGGACCTTCTCGGCGAAGAGCCGTGCCGGTTCCCTCGTGTCGCGGCCGAAGAACTCGATGACGAACATGTCGCAGCCGGCCTCGCGGTTGGCGGCGATCTGGTCGCGGATGCGCTCGGGGCTGCCGGAGAGGGCGAGGGGGCCGGTGGGATCGCCGAGGTGGCCGCCGAAGATCTTCTGGGCGCGCTCGATCATGGGCCCGGCCGAGGCCTCGTCAGGGGCGATGGTCACGAGAGTCTGCTGGCTGACCCTGATCTCGTCGGGGTCACGGCCGATGTCGGCGCAGTGCTCGCGCAGGACCTCGACCTTGCGGGCGAGGTTCGAGTGGTGGCCGGCGAGGTTGTTGTAGATGTCGGCGTGCCGCGCGGCGATGCGCAGGGTGACGCGCTCGCCCGCGCCGCCGATGAGGATGGGCGGGGTGCGAGGCGGTTTCGGTTCGCAGACGAGGTTCTCAACGCGCACGTGCTTGCCCGCGTAGGTGACGGGTTCGTCGTCGGTCCACATGCGCTTGAGCAGAACGACCGTCTCCTCGAGCTGGCGCAGGCGCTCGCGGGTGGAGAGGAAGGGCATGCCGAAGTCGGTGAACTCGCGCTCCATCCAGCCGCCGCCGAGGCCGGGGATGATGCGGCCGCCCGCGATCTCGTCGGCGGTGGCGATGACCTTGCCGAGGTGCGCGGGGTTGCGCATCCCGGCGGGCGTGACGAGCGTGCCGATCTCGACGCGCTCGGTGACGGCGGCGAGGGCGGACACGGCGCTCCAGGCCTCGAGGATGGGGATGCTCGGGGACTGCGGCCCGTAGAGGTGGTCGTTCACCCAGATGGAGTCGAAGCCGAGGGACTCGAACTCGAGGGCGGCGGCGCTCGCCTCCTCCCAGGTGCGCTTGATCTGGGGCACGTTCACGCCGAAGTGGGGCTTGCCGTTGGCTGCCATCGGGTTCCCTTCCTGCGGCGGGGGCCGCGACGGGCGCATTCTACGGGCCGCCCGGAACGGGTCCGTGCGGGGGCGCGGCGATACAATCAGGGTCGATGGTGGAGCTTGCGAGCTACCTGTTCTGGACCGGCCTCGCGCTGGCCGGGATCGCCTCGGCGACGTACGTGGCGCACGTTGCCAGCGCGTCGCTGTCGCTGCGACGGCTGAGCGCACAGACCTCGGCCGGACCTGTGACCGTCTCGGGGGCGACGGGCACGCCGAACGCCGGTATCGGGCGGCTGGCGACGGCGTTCGCGGCGCTGACGGCGACGGCGCTCACGGTGTCGCTGATCGCGCGCTGGATCGCGGTCGAGCACGCGCCCCTCTCCAACCTGTACGAGTACACGGTGGCGCTCGCGTGGGGCGTGTCCGTGGCCTGGCTGGCGTTCGAGCGGACGGCCGGGGGGCGGCGCTTCGGGTTCGTGGCGCTGCCGATCGTGACGGCGCTCCTGGGCATCGCGACGGTCTTCCCGGACGAGGTGATCCCCCTCATTCCCGCCCTCCAGAACGGTCCCCTGCTGACCCTCCATGTGAGCGTGGTGATGGTTTCGTACGCGGTTCTGACGGTGGCGTTCAGCGCGGCGGTGATCTACCTGGTGCAGGGCGGCGAGGGGCGGCGGCGGTTCGCGCCGCTGCCGAGCGGGGAGGCGGCGGGCGACCTCGCGCACCGGGCGGTGCTGGTGGGGTTCCCGCTGCTGGCGCTGGGCATCGCGCTGGGAGCGTGGTGGGCGAACAGCGCCTGGGGGCGCTACTGGGGCTGGGACCCGAAGGAGACGAGCGCGCTGGTGGTGCTGCTGGCGCTGGCGGCGTACTTCCACGCGCGGGCTGGGGAGGGGTCGGTGGCGGGGGCGCCGATCATCCGCTGGATCATCCCGAGGCGGTTCCAGCGCAGCTGGCGTCCCGACCCGATGTGGTGGCTGGTAGCGATGTACGCGCTGATGCTGTTCACCTACTTCGGGGTGAACCTCTGGATCACGGGCCTGCACAGCTACGCGGGGGTGTAAGGGGCGGGGTCTACTCCGCGAACTGGGTCCGCAGATCCCTTGCCGCCCCCACCAGGGGCCACACGTTGATCAAGTAGGCGAGAGCGAAGACTCCGATCATCAGGATGGCGTAGCCGCGCGTGGGGTATCGAATCACGATCTCGACCAACCCCGGTGTCCCGGCAATCACGAAGGCGAGGCCCAGGAGGCGGACACTGACGCGCCGGCCCATGGCGATGAAGGAGGCCGCCTCCGGAGACACGTCCTCATCGGAGCGGAACCAGAGGAACGTGACGACGGCCAGTCCGGCAAGCGAGATGGGCAGCAGTGCCCCGGTGTGGTAGCCGGGAAGCTCGGTGAGACTCCACCACGTGACGCCCCAGTAGCTGGAGACGACCACGACAACGCTGAGGGCCAAGAGGGCCACGGTCACCGGGAGGCCGGCGTTCCTGAAGCGGGTCGCCAGCCGGCTCTCCCCACTCAGGATCATCAGCAGCCCCGCGCCCAGGACAACACCACCCGCGACGACCTGGACCAGGGCCAGGGGCATCGGGTTGAGGGACGTCGTGGACGCTTCGCCCAGGAAGACATCGGGAAGGCCGGGAAGGCCCGTGGCCACGATCGCCGGACCCAGGAGGGCGAGGGCGAGGGCCAGCCGGGGCAGGGTAATGGCATCGCTGTCGCCGTCTGCAGACCGGGTAGCGTGCCAGCCCCTGACTCGAGCAGCGGCAATGATCGCGAGGGGCACGGCGAACGCGACCACCTGGAGGGTGAGCATGGTCTTCCAGGGGCCGTACCCCTGCCAGACCGCAACGGACACGCCAAGCCCGGATATGGGCGAGGCGGCGGCGACAAGGACCAGCCCGAAGAGCCCCACGACCGTGAGCAGGCCGGAGAAAGAAAGACCGGCAGCGGCACTGGGCCCGTCGCCCACGGAGTCGGGAGGCAGGGCCCTTCTCGTCCCGGCGATGGCGAGCGGGAGAACGATCGCCACCAGGAGCAGCGCAAGGGAGACGGCAACCGACGGATCCCCGTCGGGGAACTCGATGTTGATCCAGAGCAGGATGGCCCAGACGGCAAGCACCAACGTGATCGTGAGTCCGAGAATCCCCACGCCCTCCAGGGCTTGCTGAAAGGTGACGAGTGACACGCGAACGGCGCGAGCCCGCGGCATCGCCCACTCTCCCGGGCGCCCAACACGCAACCGCCGGAGACCGCTGGATAGCGCGGCGAGGTTAAGGACGCCTGCCATCCCCACCATGACAAAGCCCGACACGGTTACTTCCAGGGGCCACCCGGCAGGAGAAGCGACCCTCACGACCTGCAACGCGCCGGCGGTCGCGAGGGCGATGCCGACCAGGCCTACGGCCGTCAGGGTTCCCCCCAGGACGGTTGTCGTGGGAGTGCCATTGCTGTTCCCTCGAGCGATGGCCTTCGCCCAGAACAGTGCCGCCACCATGACGACGGCGATCAGGAACGGCCCGCCAACGGCGAGAGCGCTATTTGCGGCGAAGCCGAGGGAGCCAGCCACGAACAACCCTGCAGTGACGAACAACCGCCGGGCTGAGACTTCCACCGGAACGAGCGCCCACTGCGACCGCAACGCAAACAGGGCCAGCAGAAGCAAGCCGCCGATCACCATGACGGTGATCGCCGACGCGTCCCGGAAGGTAGACCCGAACCCGCCGGTGCCGCCCAACACCACGGTGGCGGTGGCGACGGCAGCGGCGGCAACCATCAGGCCGAAGAGCGTCAGGCAGGTGACAAGCCGGGGGATTGTGATGGCTTCGTCGAGTGCCGCGCCCCACCGCGCACGGCGGCCCCAAGCCACCACAATCACGATCAGCGGAATCGCGAACGCGACTACCTGGGCGAGGATCGGTCCGACGGGCGAGGGAGCAGCCAGGCCCGCCAGAATGACCTCCAGGACAATGGGGGTGTACGGGGCGGTCGTGGTCACCATGATGAGGCCGAACAGGCCTGTCGCGACCAGTAGCTGGGTGAAGTTCATGGGAGCGGACTTCCGCTCCAGGCGTCGCAGGGCGATGGCGACCGTCGCGACAGGGAGGGCAAGGGCAAGGCCCTGGAACACCGCGCCTGTGTGGACCCAGCCGGACGCCACCGAGCCCTTGTAGGCCGAATGCAGGGCTCCTACCACGGACCAGTCCTGGGACAGCGTCCACGTGAGACCCACAAGGCCCACGACCAACAGCCCCTGGTTGAAGGTGACGGACTTCACGGGCAACCAGCCTCTCTAGCACTCAGTACCGCGGATGCGGCGCACTGGCCCGCTCAGGGAATCCACGACGCGGACCCGGCGCACGCTACCAGAGGGAGAGGGGAGTTACCCTACCCGCACCTCGCGGGGGAGGGGCGGGAAGGGGCGGGCCTGCTCGTAGGCGCGGGAGGCGCGCAGGACGAGGTCGTCGCGGTGGCGGGGGGCGACGATCTGGAGGCCGCAGGGGAGGCCCGCATCCGTCAGGCCGGCGGGGACGGAGGCGGCGGGGTGGCCGGTGAAGTTGAAGGGGTAGGTGAAGGCGATGGCGTTTGCCTGCTCGCCCTCGATCTCGCGGGGGATGGGCCCGGCGGGGGCGAACGCCTCGGTCGGGAGCGTGGGCGTGAGGAGGAGGTCGTACCGCTCGAAGAGGCGAGCCGTCCAGGAGACGAGCTGGCCGCGGCGGCGGAGGAACTCCTGGAAGTCGGAGGGGCCGACCTCGAGGGCGCGGTCGAGCTGGCGAATGTAGCGCGCGGTGAACTCGTCGTGGCGGGTCGAGAAGTTGTCCCACTCCTGGCCCAGCGACTGGAAGGCGGAGACGCGCGCCCACCAGCCACCCATCTCCGGGATCTCGTCGTGGTTCTCCTCGACCTCGTGGCCCATATCCGCGAAGGCCTCGACAGCGGCGCGGACCTCGCGCAGGACGTCGCGCTGGACGCGGGTCACGCCGAGGGTCTCGTTGAAGGCGATGCGCAGCCTGGGGAGGGGTTCGTCCAGCGTGTCCGCGTAGGAGACGCCGGGCGGGGGGAGGGATTCGGGGTCCTCGGGGTGGGGTCCGGCGATGACATCGAGGTAGACGGCGGCGTCGTGGACGCAGCGGGTGAGGGGGCCGTAGCAGCTGATGCTGAGCCAGGTGGGCATGGGCCGGGGGGCGATGGGGGTGCGGCCCTGGGAGGGCTTGAGTCCGTAGAGGCCGGTGTAGCAGGCGGGGATGCGGATGGAGCCGCCGCCGTCGCTGGCGGTGGCGAGGGGGACCATGCCGGAGGCGAGGGCGGCGGACGAGCCGCCGCTGGAGCCGCCGGGGGTGCGCTCGACGTTCCAGGGGTTGAGCGTCGCGCCGAAGAGCTCGTTGTCGGTGAAGGGGATGTGGCCGAACTCGGGCGTGTTCGTCTTGCCCACGATGATGGCGCCGGCGGCCCTGAGCCGGGCGACGTGGGCGTCGTCGAAGTCGACGCGGTTGTCGCGGTAGAGGCGGGAGCCTTTCGTGGTGACGAAGCCGGCGGCGTTCTCGAGGTCCTTCACGCCCAGGGGGAGGCCCGCGAGCGGCCCCACCTCATCGCCATCGGCGAGCCGGGACTCCAGGGCGCGAGCCTGCGCCAACGCGCCCTCCGCATCGACCTCGACGAAGGCGTTGAGGGTGGGGTTGAGCGCCTCGATACGCGCGAGAGAGCGCTCCATGAGGTGGACGGGCGAGAGCTTGCGGGAGCGCACCAGCGCGGCCAGCTCGTGCGCCGGCGCGAAGTCGAGGTCGAGGTCGGGCACCCGGTCAGCCGCCCTGCATGTTGATGCGCAGCTCGACGGCGTCGCCGTCGGCGATGGGCGTATCGAGCTGGGACTGCACGTCGTTGATGACGGCGAGGACGGCTTCCTGGTCGCGCTCGTTGAACCCCTCGTCCTCGAGGATGGCGGACGCCGTGAGGCCCTCGCGCCAGTCGAGCTCGAGCATCTCGAGCTTCGACTTCGAGAGGTTCTGGAGCGTGGGGAAGAGCCTCACCGTGACGGCCATATGCGCCTCCGGGGACGCATTCTACGGCGTGGCACGCGCGCACCGTGGCCCGTTGCCACGGGGCTGGGCTACGATCGCGGGACCATGCTGGTGCTCGCGATCGAATCATCCTGCGACGAGACGGCGGCGGCCGTCATCGAGAAAGGCACGACGATCCATAGCTCGATCGTCGCAAGCCAGGTGGACCTGCACGCGAAGTACGGCGGGATCGTGCCGGAAGTCGCGAGCCGGGAGCACCTGCGCCAGATCACCCCGGTCGTGCGCGAGACCCTCGCGGAGGCGGGCTGCACGCTCGACGACATCGAGGCGGTGTGCGCGACGCGGGGGCCGGGGCTGGCGGGGGCACTGCTCGTGGGCTACAGCACGGGCAAGGCGATCGCGTTCGGGCGGGACCTTCCCTTCCTCGGGGTGAACCACCTGGAGGGGCACGTGTACGCGAACTGGCTGGTGGAGGGCGAGCCGCCCTCCTTCCCCGCGCTCTGCCTCGTGGTCTCGGGGGGGCATACGGACCTGATCCTGATGCGGGAGCACGGCGAGTACGAGCGGCTCGGCGGCACGCTGGACGATGCCGCAGGGGAGGCGTTCGACAAGTCGGGGCGGCTGCTGGGGCTGCCCTTCCCGGGCGGTCCCGAGATCGCGAAGCTGGCGGCGACGGCGGGCGCCTCGGCCCTGCGGCTGCCGCGTGCGTGGCTGCGGGGCACGTGCGACTTCAGCTTCAGCGGGCTGAAGACGGCGGTGCTGCACGCGGTGCGGGAGGAGCGCGTCTCGCCGGCGGAGATCGCATGGGAGTTCCAGGAGTCGGTGGCGGACGTGCTGGCGGGGAAGGTCTCGCGGCTGGCGCGGGAGCTGGACGTGGCGGAGGTGCTGCTGGCGGGCGGTGTCGCGGCCAACGGGCGGCTGCGGGAGGAGATGCAGGCGCGCAGCCCCGTGCCGGTGCGCATCCCGCCCCCGTCGCTGTGCACCGACAACGCGGCCATGATCGGGGCCGTGGGCGGGCACCGGCTGGCGCTGGGCCAGCGGAGTGCTCTGGACGAGGACATCTTCAGCACGAACGACTGGGCGCGCGTGTAGGGGCTGGCTCTGTCGCCCGCCCTATCAAGGGAACGAAGTAGCCACCATGGACGAGGCGACCACCGCATTAGCCTTGATCTGGCTGTTGAGCTTCTACTTTCCCGCGCTCGTTTGCAGCGTTGCCTTCGCCGTTGGAGTGGCCGTGCGAATCCGGGGCAAGCCAGGGAGTCGGACCGCCCGCATCGGCATGCTGGTGATGGCACTGGCGGTGATCGGCTTTGTCGGCTGGGCAGGGGGCATTACTGCCTCCAGCACGATCAAGAACGTGGATGATGGACATGTCGCCATCGTCTACCAGGGGGGCGGCATCATCGGGCTGAAGGGAGATGGGATCCAGCTCATTGCGCCCTGGCAGGAAATCCAGACGGAGAGCATCCGCGCCCAGCAACACACGTTCACCAACGTGAGCAGCTTCTCGGCGGAGGGCCTGGAGGTCTTCGCATCCGTCACGGTGGACTACCGGGTCGATCGTGAGGCAGTGCTCCCCCTGTACGAGCAAGTAGGACCGAGCTGGTTCGACATCCTCATCGAGCCGCGCATCAACCACTACATGACGGCTGCGGTTGTCAGGTACGAAGCTGACGAGGTGATGGCAAACAGCGAGGAGATAGCAGGCCGCCTGCGCGACGCGCTGGTAGCGGACCTTGAAGAGTTCGGCATCGCCGTCGAGGGTCTGGAGGTCGGCGACTGGAACGTGACGCGCCGGTAGGTGGCGCAAAGGGCGGCGCTAACGGCTAAGGGCCCGCCGCCGTACACTCTTCGGCAGTCACGGATTCCCCGGGAGTAGTCATGGTCTGGTTTGTCAGTGTCGCTATCGCCATCGTGCTTTGCGGCGTCGCCTTCCTGTTCGGGCGGGCGATGCGCAGCGAGGCAGAGCCGGGGAGTCCGGAGTCCGATCGCGGACTGATCATCATCGTGCTCTCCATCATCGTGTTCGTGATCTGGGCAGGCGCGCATACGGCCCTTTCTTCGCTCAAGCAGATCGAGGCCGGCAATATCGCCGTCGTGTACCGGTTTGGCGAGATCGTTGGGAGCCGCGGCGAGGGTCTGCAGTTCATCGCCCCTTATGAGTACATCCGCACGGAGAGCATCAAGGTTCAGCGCGCACGGTTCGACAATGTCAGTGGTTTCTCGGCCGAGACGCAGGAAGTGAACGTCTCCGCCACGGTCAACTACCGCGTCGATCCTTCGGCCGTCGAGCGGCTCTACCGCGAGGTCGGCCCCAACTGGTTCGACATCCTCGTCGAGCCCCGGATCAACCAGTACTTCAAGGCGGAGACCGTCAAGTACAACACCGTCGACATCGCTCCGAACCGGGAGACGATCCGGGAGAACGTGCGAGACGAGCTTGCCGACGACCTGCAGGAGTTCTCAGTGACGGTGCAGGACCTGCTCATCGACAACGTGGACTTCACCGAGGAGTTCAAGCGGTCGATCACGGAGAAGCAGATCGCGGCCCAGAACGCCCTCCGGGAGGAGGAGCGCATTGTCCAGGCCCAGAACGAGGCGACCCAGGCCGAGGAGCGCGCCAAGGGTGAGGCAGCCGCGGAGGTGGCGCGAGCAAAGGGTGAAGCGGAGGCCCGGGTGCTGCGTGCACAGGCGCAGGCGGAGGCCAACCGTCTCCTCGACGAGTCCCTGACGCCGAAGGTCATCCAGTTCCTCGCCATCGACAAGCTGGCGCCGACCATCGACATCGCGCTGATCCCCTCGGGCCAGGGCATCATCCTCGACCCGGCCACGCTGCTCGGGGGCCTTGACGACGACGACGACGAGAGCCAGATCTTGCCGGCGACGACGACCACTGCGGGAACGGGCGCCGGGAACTAGGGGCCAGCCGCCCGCGAGCCTAGTCGCGCAGGGTGTTCAGGCTGAGCACGTAGGTGGTGACGCCGACGCCGACGGCGGCGAGGATGGCGTTGAGCCAGACCGGCGACGGCGCGAGCAGCCAGGCTGAGATCGCAAGGCCGATCCAGAGCATGGCGATGGTCACGGCCTTGGTGCCGGGGGTGGCGCCGCGACGCTCGCTGTAGTCGCGCAGGTAGCGGCCGAAGAGGCGGTTGGTCATGAGCCAGGTGTGGGCACGCTCGGAGCCGCGGGCGTAGCAGGCGGCGGCCAGCAGGAAGAAGATCGTGTGGGGGAGCAGGGGCAGGACGACGCCCAGGGCTCCGATCGCCACGAACAGCGTGCCCAGGCCGATCCAGAGGGCGCGCATCGGAGCCGATGACGCGACAGGCGGCCGGGCCGCCGGCTGGGAACCTGCCAATTCTGCCAATTGAATCCCGAACCTGCTCTGGTGGGAGCCTCGATGGGAGTATAGCCGATCCCGGAATGTGCGCGGACTAGCGCTGCGGGCGGCGCCAGCGGGTCCAGTCGAAGGGCTCGATGCCGGTCTCGGTGAGTTGCCAGATGGAGGCTTCGGCGCGCCCGTTCTCGATGTCGAGGAAGCCGATGGTGCCGAGCTGGGTATTGAGGTTGTGGGGGTAGGTCGGCGAGCCGGGGTTCACGCAAAGCACGTCGCCGACCTGGTCGACGGCTTCGACGTGGGAGTGGCCGTAGACGACGACATCGAGGTCCGTGCGGCCGAAGTAGCGTTCCATGGCGCGCTCGACGGTGAGGTGGGGCGGCATCTCGGGGACGGGCATGTCGTGAACGACCCCGACGGAGACGCCGTCGAAGTCGAGGGTCCAGGCCTCCTGGAGGAGGGGGTGCTCGGGCTGCATGGGACGGCCGCCGGAGCCGTCCTCGCCATTGCCGCGGGCGGCCCAGAGGGGAGCGATCTCCGCCAGCTGGTCGAGGAGCCACACCTCGTGGATGTCGCCGGCGTGGAGGATGGCGTCGACCCCGCGGAAGGCGTCGAAGGCCTGGGGCCAGAGCTCCGCGCGCGACTCCGGGATGTGGGTGTCCGAGATCAGGCCGATACGCACCGGCGAAGTCTACCGCGCGCCACATCGGTAGGTTCTGCTTGAGTTAGAACGTACGTTCTGATACGCTCCCTGTATGACCGGTAGCCCTATCCTCCAGCCCACCCTCCTCGGGAACGACGAGCCGTCGTTCGACCCGTCGTTCGCGGACATGCGACGCACGGAACTCGGGTACGAGTCGTGGATCGACCAGGCGCAGGGCTTCCTGACAGGCCACCAGGGCGTGTTCGACGCACTGCGCGACGACACGCGCTGGCACGGCCACAAGCGGGTGATGTACGACCGCATGGTCGACGTGCCCCGCCTGAGCGCCTCGATTCCGCGAGACGGGCCGGGTCACCCGGTCATCCGGGAACTGGCGGATGCACTGGGGGAGCGCTACGGGGCGACCTTCGACCTGGTGGCGCTGGCGCTCTACCGGGACGGGCGCGACAGCGTGGCGTGGCACCGTGACCGGGCGCGCCGGGAACGGCGCGGGCGGGCGCTGGTGGCGACGCTCTCGCTGGGGGAGTCGCGGCGCTTCCTCGTGCGTCCGCACGGGGGCGGCCCCTCGACCACGTTCTCGGCGGGCTGGGGCGACTTGCTGGTGATGGGCGGCGCCTGCCAGCTCCACTGGGAGCACTGCGTTCCGAAGGCGCAGCAGGCGGGGCCGCGGATCAGCGTGATGTTCCGGAGCAGCGCCGACTTCGTGCGCTTCTAGAGCGTCTGCCCTTGCACGCCCTCCAGCCCCATGAGGGCCGCTATCTCGCCCTGGTGCGTGGCGACGTGCCAGACGCCGAGGGTGCCGAACACCCAGAGCTTCGTGCGGGGAGTGGGGCCGAAGGGCATCTCGGCCTGCAGGTCTTCGTCGGGCGCGGACTCCAGGTAGCCGTCGATCTCGGCACGGACGGCGGCGGCGTATTCGCGCAGGGGCCCCAGCTCGAAGCTGAGGCTGGTGGTGTAGTCCTGGGAGATCACCGGGCTCTCGGGAAGCTCGAACCCGACGCGCTCGCCCACGCCGCTCGCGAGGTAGACCGGCTCCCGGCCCATGAGGCCGCGCACGAGGACGAGGTCCTGGGTGATGACGGTGTGGGCGTAAGTGGCCCCGATCGGGTTCGTGAGCGAACCCTCGATGGTCCTGGTCAGCAGCTCGGGCGAGCAGCGATCGATGGCCGCCTCAAGGTTGTCGTGGGCGAACGCGTACTGGCTGCGAAGCAGCTCCCTCTCATCCATGCCGTGCCTCCTGGGGTGCCGTTGTGTTGCGTGAGCGGCCAAGTGTGAAGCGTGGCGCGCCGGGCCGCCACTGCCCCTGCGGGCTGGGCCTACCCGGCGCCAGCGATCTCGATGACCAGGGCCTCGGGACCGTGGATGCCGCGGACGATGCGCTTCTCGATATCGGCGGTGCGGCTGGCGCCGGTCAGGATGAGCGCATCGCCGGCAGCGGCGATCGCGGGCGCAAGCTCCTGCGGATAGCGCACGACCGTGCCCTCGTCGACCTCGACGACGATGCGGCGGGCATCCATGAGGGGAGCGCGGGAGGCGGCCTCTCCCGTCAGCAGCACGCTGCCCGTGGAGGCGACGGCGGCGGTGGCGCGCACGCGGCGGTCGCCCTCCTCCGGGCCGGCGGAGGCGGTCACCTCCCCGCCGACGACGGCGGCGCGCTCGCGGAAGTGCGCGACGACATCCCCCGGGACGGGCGGCGGGACCGGTTCGGGCTCCGGCTCGATGCTGTGGAGAGGGATGAGCATGTCGGGGTCGCGCGCGGGCTCGGTGGAGGGGATGGGGCGGGGGTCGGCCACGGGCAATCCGGGGAGCGCGCCGCCGGCGCGCAGGCCGAGGCGGGCGAGCCAGCTGGAGAGGCGCCCCTGCGGTCCGGCGAAGGCTGCCATCCAGGACTTCCAGGTCATGCGCTCGGCCACCGAGGGGCCGTTCTCGGCGTTGGCCGCCCGCAGGTCGAGGAGCATGCGGTGGAGGGGGATGCCCACGGGGCAGACCTCGGTGCAGCGCCCGCAGAGGCTGGAGGCGGAGGGGAGGTCGGCGTGGCGGCCGTCGCGCCAGAGGAGGGGGGAGACGACCGCCCCGATCGGGCCCATGTAGGGCGAGCCGTAGGCGAGGCCTCCGGCGGCGGTGTAGACGGGGCAGGCGTTCATGCAGGCGCCGCAGCGGATGCAGCGCAGGACGTCGCGGTAGCGCTCGTCGGCAAGGATGCCGGAGCGGCCGTTGTCGACGACGACGAGGTGGCGCTCATGCCCCTCCTCGGGGGCGCCGAGGAAGTGGGTATAGGCGGTCAGGGGCTGGGCGGTGGCGCTGGGGGCGAGCACCTGGAGGACGGCGAGCGCGGCTTCCTCGTCGGCCACCACTTTCTCCAGGCCCGTGATGGCGATGTGCAGGCGGGGGCGGCTCACGCCGAGGGAGACGTTGCCCTCGTTCTCGACGATGACGATGCGGCCGCTGTTGGCGACGACCGCGTTGGCGCCGGTGATGCCGGCGTCGACGTCGGCGAAGAAGTCGGCGACGACGTCGCGGACGGTGCGGGAGAGGCGCACGGGGTCGTCGTCGGGGACGTCGGCCCCGGCGCCGGCGAGCAGGTCGCGGATGCGGGCGCGGTTGAGGTGGAGGGCGGGGGCGGTGATGTGGCTGGGGCCGCGGCCCTCGATGTCGACGATGTACTCGCCGATGTCGGTCTCGAGCACCTCGCGTCCGCGGGTGCGGAGGGCGTGGGTGAGCCCCACTTCCTCGGCCACCATCGACTTCGACTTGGCGATGCGGCGGGCGTCGCCCAGGAGTTCGAGGACGGTGGCGGTGGCTTCCTCCTCGGTGGCGGCGCGGTGGTAGCCGATGCCCTGGCGGGCGCAGGACTCGCGGAGCTGCTCGTGCAGCTCGTCGAGGTGGTCAACGGCGTAGGCGCGGGCGGCGCGGGCGAGGGCGCGGGCGTCCGGGGGGCTGGCGGCGGCAAGCTGGTCGCGGCTGTCGTCCACGAGCTTGCGCAGGATGGGGGAAAGGGTGGCCGCCGGCGGTCCCGCCTCGATCTCGGATCGCGCCCGCTCGCGGAAGCCGCTCATGCCAGCGCCCTGTCGAGGAGCTCGGCGAGCGTCCAGGTCTCGAGGGGCTGCTCGGTTGCGCGTGCCGTCGCCTCCAGGTGGGCGAGGCAGGAGAGATCGCCGGAGACGAGGACGCGCACGCCGCGCGAGGCGACGTCGGCGAGCTTGGCTTCGGCCATGGCCACGGAGACCTCGGGCTCCTTGAGGGTGAATGCGCCTCCGAAGCCGCAGCACTCGGCCTCGTAGGCGAGTCGGCGGACGTCGAGCCCCTCGATCTGCTCGAGGAGACCGACAGCGCCCTCGGTCAGCTCCAGCTCGCGGCGCCCGTGGCAGGAATCGTGGTAGGCGACGGCCCCCGGGAGGCGGAGGGGGAGCTCGGCGACGTTGGGATGCCCGGCGACGTAGGCGCCGAACTCGATGAAGCGCTCGCTCATGTGCCTGATGCTCTCGCCGCGGGGTCCCGCCCAGAGGCCGGGGAGGTAGTGCTGCACCATGCTGGTGCAGGAGCCGGAAGGAATCACGATGGTCCCGTGGCCGCGGGCGGAGCGGAGCAGGGCACGGCCGACGCTCCGGGCCTCGGAGCGGTAGCCGCTGTTGAAGGCGGGCTGGCCGCAGCAGGGTCCGACGATGGTCGAGACCTCGTCGCCGAGGCGTTCGAGCACGCGCCGCGCGTGGCGCCCGTCTTCGGGGCGCAGTGCGGCCATGTAGCAGGGCACGAACAGCGCGACGTTGCCCATTCGTTCACGCTACCGGCCCGCGGGCGGCTGCCGCAAGCGACACGGCGGGCGGCGGCGTGGCGCCGGCCGTGCCCGTGCCCTACGGTAGAGGCATGCCCATGCGCGGAATGCGGGTGGCCTCCATCGGCGGGATCGCCATCGAGGTGCACCCCTCCTGGTTCCTGATCGTCGGGATCATCACGTGGCTGCTCGCGGTGGACTTCTTCCCCGACCGGTACGAGGGAGCGGCGGCCACCTACTGGCTCCTGGGGCTGGCGACGGCGGTGCTGGTGTTCGTCACGGTGCTGCTGCACGAGCTGGCCCACGCGGCCGTCGCCATCCGGCGAGGGGTGCCGGTGCCTCGCATCACGGTCTTCATCTTCGGCGGGGCCTCGCACCTCTCGCGGCAACCGCGCACGGCGGGCGAGGAGTTCGTCATCGCGGCGGCGGGGCCCGCAGCGAGCCTGGTGCTGGGCGGCATCCTCTTCGGGGCGGCGGTGCTGCTGCGCGGCGCGAGCGAGCCGTTCGAGGCGATGTTCCAGTACGTGGCGTTCGTCAACCTGCTGCTGGCGGCATTCAACCTCCTTCCCGGTTTCCCCCTCGACGGCGGGCGCGTGTTGCGGTCGATCGCCTGGAAACGGACGCGCAGCTTCCACAAGGCGACGCGGATCGCGGCGGGGACGGGCCAGGCGCTGGGCTGGGCGGTGATCGCGACCGGGGTGGCCTTCCTGTCCCTGCAGGAGTGGGCGCTCGGCATCTGGGCGATCATGATCGGCTGGTTCCTGCTGAGCGCGGCCCGGACCGAAGGGAACAACATCCGCATGGACATGGCGCTCAACCGGCTGCACGCCCGCGACCTGATGGACCCCACGTTCATCCAGGTCACGCCCGGGACACCGATCCAGCAGATCGTCGACCAGCACATGATCGGGCAGGGCGAGCACGCGGTCGTGGTCGCGACCGACGACCACGTGGCCGGCATCCTGACGGTGCTCGACCTGGAACGCATCCCCCAGGTGGAGTGGGGGGTGATCCCAGCCCAGCGCGTCATGACGCCGCGCGCGGAGGTCGTGACGGTGGCGGCCGACGCTCCGGCGGCGGAGGTGATGCCGCTGCTGGCGCAGCGCGAGCTGAGCCATCTGCCGGTGATCGACGAGGGGCGCATGGTCGGGATCATCTCGCGGCGGGAGTTCCTCGACCGCCTCCAGATCGCGGAGGAGCTTGGGCCGGAGGAGGGCGCCGACAGCAACGCGGAGCCCCCGCCCATCCGGACACCGGGCGGCGACGACCCTAACTCGCCCTAGCACGCGGCTCGCGGTCAGTTTGCTTCCGCGGTACCCGGAAGGGGACGGCGGACCCACTCGGTCCAGACCGCCCAGGCCAGCTTGTCGGAGCCGTCGCTGAAGCGCAGGCCGACGTCGTTGAGGACGGCGGCGCCGCCCTGGCGGCTGAGGACGGGGTCGCGTTCGGCGACCCAGACGACGGCGCTGAAGCCGTTGGCTTCGGCGTCCTCCAGGAGGCGCCCGAGGAACTGCTCCTGCTCGCGCTCGGAGCCGACCCAGGAGTGTCCCTCGATGGTGGCGGAGGCGTAGCCGGCCTCGGTGATCAGGATCTCGCCGGGGAAGCGGGCCCGTATCTGGGCGTAGTAGTCCGCCGGGATCTCGCGCACGAGTTGGATGGAGGAGGAGAGGTAGGGGTAGGTGGAGATGCCGAGGGCGTCGATGCGCCGCCCGAAGGCCTCGATGGCCTCCCACTGGGGCGGGTGGGCCTGCGTGAGCCTGCCGAGGAGGTCCTCCAACTGGAACGTGGGGAAGACCCTGGTCCCGGGCCGGATCTCCTTCACGGCGTCGTAGACCTGGCGGTAGGCCTCGAGGAATCCGCGGAACTGCTCGGGCGAACGGGCGCGGAGCATGTTGATCTCGACGCCGACGGCCAGGTAGCGGGGCTCGTAGTTGGTGACGACGTAGATGGCGTAGGCGACGAGCGCGTCCTGCACGTCCTCCCGCAGGAAGCCCTCCTCGGTCGGCGCGCCCTCGGGCAGCCCGGCAATGCGGGTGCGCTGGACCGCTCCGTCCGTGGGGTCGATGGCGAAGAGGAGGGAGAGGTCGTACTGGCGCACGAGGTCGCGTTCGAGCTGCATGAGCGCGTGCGTCTCCTCGGAGACCTCGGCGCCGGGGAAGAACTCCTCCCAGGGGGGCACGCGGGCGATGCTCACGAGGTCGGCATGGCGGGCGGCGTTGGCGAAGGCGCTGACGTAGGCGTCGTGGGTTTCCTCGGTGGGTTGCAGGCCGAGGCCGAGGTGCAACGCTCGCGGGGGGCCCTGGGGCGCGGAGCGGGTGACCTCCGGGCCAGGGGTGGGGTTGTCGGGTCCGCCGGCTTCCTGACAGGCTGCGAGGAAGAGCGCTGCTACAATCAGGGCGGCGGGGAACAGGCGCGAGCACTGCATGACCTTAAGCAGGTTCCTTCTGGCGTCTGTCGTCCTTGGCGTCGTAATCGGCGTCGTGGCGGGAGGCATTCGCATCCTGACCGAGGACGGGGACGAGCCCGCTCCCACGCCGTCTCCGACGGTCGCTCCAACTCCCCGGGGTGAGACCGCGCTGGCCGTGGCCGAGCGCTTTGCCGCCGCCTGGGCAGCGGGCGATACGGACACGATGTACTCGCTCCTGGACACGAGGACGCGGGGGGGCCTGCCCGCGTCCGACTTCGCCGCGGCCTACGCGAGCTTCCGCGAGGAGGCCGCCGTCACGGGCATCGATGTGTCTGTTTCGGGTGAGGGTGCTCAGGACGTCACCTTCCACGTCCGCCTCAAGACAAGCTACTTCGGCGTGCTGGAGTATGCCACGGTCGTCCCCTTCGTTTCACTGCGTGAAGGGTTCCCGCGGATCGCCTGGACGCCGGCGGTCATGCATCCGGACCTGGCCCCGGGGAGGCAGCTGCGGGGGGAGCTGCAACAGGGCCAGCGGGGGGCAATCTACGACCGCAACGGGGAGCCGCTGGCGATCACGCTCGACGTTCGCATGATCGGCCTCGACCGCAGCCGGGTCTATGACGAGGAGACGGTCACGACGGCCTTCGTCGCCTTCGGGTTCGACGAGGAGCAGGTGGCGGCGGCCTTCGCGAGCCCGCTCGGGCAGCGGCAGCGGGTGCCGCTGGGGGTCGTTCCCGACGCGCGGGTGGAGGAGGCGGCCCGCTTCGTGGAAGCGGTGCCGGGCGCGGTCCTGTGGTTCGAGGTGCGGCGCGTGCACCCCCTCGGGCCCGCCGCCGCGCACGTGGTGGGCTACACGCGCGAGTACACGGCCGAGGAGATTGCGGAGCGGGGGCGCGACATCCGCATTCCCGGGGACCGGGTGGGGGCGGTGGGCATCGAAGCGGCGATGAACGCGGTGCTCGCGGGGCAGACGGGGGCGCGGCTGGAGGTGGTCGGCGGGGAGGAGCCGGTCGTACTCTTCGAGCGCGCGTACATCCCGGGGCAGGACGTCCACACGACGCTCGACTCGGCGATGCTGCGGGCGGCGCACGCGGGGCTGGCGGGGCTGCGGGGGGCGGCCGTCGTGATCGACCCGCGCACGAACGCCATCCTGGCGCTCAACAGCTCGCCTTCGTTCGACCCCAACGCCTTCGAGCTGGGCGACCAGCAAGCGCTGGCGGAGTTCACGGGCAACCCCGACGACCCGCTGAACGACCGCGCGACGCACGGTCTCTACTCGGCGGGCTCGACGTTCAAGCTCGTCACGGGGGCGGCGGGGCTCGATACGGGGCTGTTCGATCCCGGGGACCGCATCTTCTGCGGCGCCGTCTGGGAGGGGCTCGACCCGCCGCGCAGGAACTGGGAGGGCGAGCAGGGGAACCTGACCATCGCCGAGGGACTGATGCGGTCCTGCAACCCGGTCTTCTACGAGATCGCGCTGGCGCTCTACGAGGACGCGACGGGCGCTCTCTCGGACATGGCGCGCGCCTTCGGCTTCGGGACGGAGACGGGCGTCGAGGGGCTGTACGACGACCCGGGGCTCGTGCCCGACGCCGCCTGGAAGCAGTCGGTGCGGCAGGCGCCGTGGTACCCGGGCGACGCGGTGAACCTCGGCATCGGGCAGGGTGACCTGCTGGTCACACCCCTGCAGCTCGCGAACGCCTACAGCACGTTCCTCACGGGCGAGCTGCGAACCCCCGTCGTCCTCGCCGGGGCGGACGCGACGGTGCGGGCGGGGCTGCCGCTGGAGAGCGACCACGCGGCGCACCTGCGCCGTGGCCTCGAACTCGTGACGAGCACGCGCGGGACGGCGGGGTGGGTCTTCGCGGACGCCGGGTACGCCGACTTCGGCGGCAAGTCGGGGACAGCGGAGGAAGCGGAGGGGCAGGAACATGTGCTCTTCGTGGCGTACTCGCCGAGGGAGGCTCCGGCCGTGCTGGCGGCGGTCGTCTTCGACAAAGCCGAGGAGGGACGTCCGTTGGCCGCCCCCCTCGCGCGCGACCTCATTCTGACCGTCCTCGGCACTGGGGGCGGGGAGTAGGGGCGGGGGGACGAAGAGGAGTCAGCGCCCCAGGGCTATTCCTTGCGGGGGCGTCCTCGGCCCCTTGGGACATTCGCCCGGGGCGTGCCGCGTCGGACCAAGGCATCGCCGTGGAGGCCCATCTGCTGCTGGACCATTGTCGCGATGTGCTGAACCGCATAGGCGCGCGCTCCTCCAGGCTCGCGCCGAGCTCGTGTGATCTGAAGACCAACTTGAATGAGTTTCCACTCTGGCTCGTTCAGCCAGCCTTCCACGCGGTCATACGGGACTGCCCAATACCTTGTCAGCGTCGGGATGTCGGGGATCTCTCCAGGCTTGATCTTGATACGCAACAACCTGCCGATGCCATCGGCCAGCCTCCCGTACACCGCGGCCCAGACATCCGGCTCTCGGTTCCAGTCAAGGGTCAAGTAGATGTCGGCCTCGGCCCCCAAGAGCCGGTCAAGATGAGACCAATCCGGTTCTCCTCGCCATTCGTCACGCTCCGCAATCCAGACGCAACTGTGCCCATAGGCTTCAAGAATCGTCCCGAAGTCCGGGTTCAGGTGTTCGTCGCAGAGGAAGGTGACTATGCCGCCCTCTCAAACTCAGCGGCACGCCTTACATGTTGCTCCCCTACCCGGTAGAGGCGTGCAACCTCCTCAACGCTTGTTGACCGAACAAGCGCTTCAATGAACCGCGTTTCAAGGCTCGTGTTGCGAACTGTCGGTTGACCAGCATTCACTTCCGGCTTCATGGCAACAGCATCCCGAAACTCGTGCTTCCTGAAGAGGGTGCCCCTCTCTTCAAGGAGAGCAAGTGCACGCGCAAGTTCACGCCCCGTGTCCTCGACCTCGCACCCCAAAAGGTCTCGGAAGGTCGTCTGTCCACCCTCGACATCTACCACCACGTCAAAGTTCTCGCGGAGCACGATGTGCACCTTTGACTGACTGCCAAGGACGGGACCGTCGTACGCCTTCAAGGACATCTCCCACCAGCCGGGGAACAGGTCGTCAAGGACGGGTATGGCCCGCCGTATGCGCTGGGTCGGCACCTCTTGTTCGCGGAGTGACGAAACTACACACAGCCGCTGGTAGTCCACCCAAGAGTAGTAGCGGGGAGTCCCTCGGCTGCCAGGTTCTCGTGTCGCAGGCTGAAGGTCGGTGGAGTGCCAACTCTGCAGAGTCCGTAACGACAGGCCCGTTAGCTTGGCGACCAACTTGGAGCGCAACGACCCCAAGAGGTATATGTCCGGGGGTGCTTCTCTCGGCGGCGCAGTGGCCACAGATCAACCTCCACGAGCGCGCTTTGCGGCCCAGCGAGCGTCCTTCAGTGGTGAGTCCATTCTAGGACCTGCGCTGGCCCGTAGGGACCTGTGCCTAGTCGAGGGCCTTGATGGCCTCGATGAGGGCGGGGACGACCTTCTTGTAGTCCTCGACGATGGCGAAGCGCGAGACCTGGACCATGTTGCAGTCGGGATCGCGGTTGACGGCGACGATGTTCTTGGAGCCCGACATGCCGGCCATGTGCTGGCTGGCGCCGCTGATGGCGACGGCGATGTAGAGGTTGGGGGTGACCGTCTTGCCTGTGAGGCCGACCTGCTGCGAGGGCGGGTACCAGCCGAGGTCGCAGGCGGCGCGGCTGGCGCCGGTGGCGCCGCCGAGCAGCCCGGCGAGCTCCTCCATCATCTCGAAGGCGGAGGGGTCGCCCAGACCACGGCCGCCGGAGACGACGACTTCGGCGTCCTCGATGCGCACGCCGGTCGACTCGGCAGCCTCGGTGGAGACCACGCGCACGCGCTGGTCGCCGGTGGCGTCGATGGGCGTGACGGCGCCGCTGCGGCCGGAGTCGGGGGCGAGGGGATCCCAGGCCTTGAGCTTGAGCGTGGCGATCTGCACGTCGCCCCGCCAGGTGACCTCGGCGTTGGCGTTGCCGCCGTAGCAGCTGCGGGTCGCGCGGAGGCGGCCGCCGTCGAGGGTGAGGGCGACGCAGTCCATGGCGACGGCCGTGTTGAGGCTGAAGGCCACGAGCGGGCCGAGGTCGCGCCCCAGGCTCGTCTGGCCCATGAGGACGACATCGGCGCCGGCGGCTTCACAGGCGGCGAGGGCCGCGCCCGCGCCGGTCTCGGCGTAGCCGGGATCGAGGGAGCCGGCGGGGGCGAGGTAGACGGCATCGGCGCCGTGCTCGAAGAGGGACTGGGCGAGCGACTCGTCGCCCGCGACGAGGGCGCTGACGTCGCCGCCGCCCTGGTCGGCGAGGGCGCGGCCGGCGGCCAGCAGTTCGAAGGAGTGGGGAGCGACGGCGCCGTCGGCCGCCTCTGCGATGATGAGCGTTCCAGACATCGTCGTTCCTCTAGATAAGCTTGGCCTCGCGCAGCTTGAGCGCGAGGGTACGGGCCTGCTCCTCGGGGGAGTCGCCCTCGATGATCTCGACGTTGCTCTCGACCCGGGGGATGTAGAGGGCTTCGAGCGCGAGCCAGCGATTGTCCTCGCCGGCCTCGTCGTCCTCGAGCTCCAGGTCGTCGGCGGACCAGACCTGCACGGTCTTCTTGGCGGCGAGCATGATCTGGCGGAGCTGGGGGTAGCGGGGCTCACCGAATTCGTTGGAGATGGAGACGACGGCGGGGAGGTCGACCT
>JAJDUR010000070.1 GCA_022826585.1 Dehalococcoidia bacterium | reverse complement strand
CCGGCCTCCTCGTCCTCGACGACCTCGGACCCCACACCAGCTCCTCCTGGGCCGTCGAGAAGCTCTTCCAGATCGCGAACTACCGCGCCTCTTCCCGCCTCCCCACTATCATCACTGCCGCCCTCTCCCTCGACGAGCTTCGCGAGGCCCACCCCCGCGTCGCCGCGCGTGCGCTCGACCCCAAGCTGAGCCAGCACGTGGCCATCCTCGCCCGCCCCTACAACCTCCCCTCCCGCGCAGGTGAGCGCCGCCGCCGCTAGTCCTTCGGGCGCTCCAGCCCCCGCCGCTCCAGCCACGCCTCCAGCGCCCAGTGAGTCGTGTCGAAAGCGAGCTCGTCCCAGGGGATCGCGTCCGGCCCGAACCACCCGATCTCGCTCGTCTCCGACCCCGCCGACCCCTCGCCCAGCGCCCGCGCCTCGTACACGATCACGACCACTCCCGCGTGCGTCCGCGTGTACACCCCAAGCAGCGTGAGGTCGTCGACCTCGAGGTTCGCCTCCTCCCGCGTCTCCCGTGCCGCTGCCTCCTCCGCCGTCTCCCCCACGTCCATGAAGCCACCCGGGAACACCCACGAGCCCAGCCGGGGCTCGATCGCGCGCCGCACGAGCAGCAGGCTGCCGTCCTCCCGCTCGGGGATCGTGCCCGCCACCGGGCGCGGGTTCAGGTAGTGCACGAACCCGCAGTCGTCGCACACCAGCCGCACCATCGTGTCGCCCGGCGGGATCCGTTCCGTCAGGCCGCTCCCGCACTGCATGCAGAAGCGGCCGGTAGCGTGCGGGTGGCTCGTCACGAGCCGCGCATCGTGGCCGGCGCGCGCTCCATCCCCAGCGACTCGGGCCCCTCGATCCACTCCTCCCCGTCCGCCCACACTTCCTTCTTCCACACAGGCACCTGCCGCTTGATCTCGTTCACCAGCCAGTGCCCCGCTTCGAACGTGGCCGCGCGATGTCCGGCGCTCACGGCTACCAGCAGGCTCGTCTGGCCGATCTCCAGCCTGCCCGTGCGATGCAGCACCGCGCCGTCGGTCAGGTCGAAGCGCTCCACCGCTTCCTCCGCCAGTTCCCGCATCGTCTTCTCCGCCATCGAGGGGTAGGCGTCGTACACGAGGTGGTCCACGGCCCTCCCCTTGTTGGTGTTGCGAACGATGCCCAGGAAGACGTCGACCGCCCCCGCCTCGTCCCGCCGCACCGCCTCGATCGCTTCCTCCGGGTCCAGTCGCTCCGGCGTCACGCGGATCAGCATCGTCAGCCTCCAGATACCGGCGGAATCAGGGCCAGCGTCGCGCCTGCCGGTACTGGCGCGTCGTCTTCGGCGTACTCTTCGTCGACCGCGTACAGCAGCGTCTCCGTGAACTCGGAGATCTGCGGGTGCGCCGCCACCAGCCGGTCTCGAACGGACGCCACCGTGTCGCCCGACACGTGCGCCAGTGAGAGCTCGCGCGTTCCCACGGCATCGGCCAGCGAGGCGAAGAACAGCACCGTGATTGCCATCCCGCCGATTGTAGCGTGTAGCGCTCGCACGCCCCGACGGCGTTATCCTGCGCGCCCGTGGCCACCCTCCTCTCCCGCGCCCTCGACCTGCTCTACCCGCCCCGCTGTGTCGGCTGCGCCTCCTTCGGTCACAACCTCTGTGCGGATTGCCTGGGGCAGTTGCTCCCGGCCAGTGGCCCCGGCCGCTGCGGCCGCTGCGGCGTCCGTCGCGACGACGAAGGCCGCTGCCCCGATTGCTGGGGCTGGCGCGATCTCGACGGCGCCCGCGCGGCCTTCGAGATGACGGGCTCAGCCCGCCGCGTCGTGCACGGGCTCAAGTTCAGCGGCATCCGCGACCTGGCGAGTGACATGGCCGAGGCCCTGGTTCCGGTCGTCAAGGAGCTTTCGCCTGACGCCATCCTGCCGATTCCGCTCCACCGCAGCCGCCGTCGCCGGCGCGGCTTCAACCAGGCCGAGGTCCTCTTCGAGCGGCTCGGCTGGCCGCCCGCGCCCGGACGTCTCGAGCGCGTCCGCGCGACGGCCAGCCAGGTCGGGCTGAGCGCCGGCGAACGCCGCGAGAACGTCGCCGGGGCCTTCCGCTACCACGGCCCCGACCTCAAGGGCGCCACCGTCGCCGTCCTCGACGACGTCGTCACGACTGGCGCCACCGCCGGAGAATGCGCCCGCGTCCTCCGCGAGCACGGCGCCGCCCGCGTCTACGCCCTCGCCTATGCCCGCGCCCCCTACCGCTCCTCCGCTTCCGGCCGCTCCGACGGCTAGCCCCGGCCCCACGGTCGTTGTCGCTACAATGGAACGTCGATGGCGTTACCTGCCCAGCCCCCGCTCTCTTCCGATGCGTCAGCAGCCGCGGATTCGCTTGCCCGCATCCGCGAGGAGATCCACGCCGCCGTCGTCGGCCAGGACGCGCTTATCGATAGGCTCCTGATCGGCCTGCTCGTCTCCGGGCACGTGTTGGTCGAGGGCGTCCCCGGACTCGCTAAGAGCCTGACCGTGACGAGCCTCGCCAACGCCCTCGACATCGACGGCGTGCGAATCCAGTTCACGCCCGACCTGCTGCCCGCCGACCTCATCGGCACGGAGGTGCTCAACCCGGCAGAGGGGAACTTCGCCATCCGCCGGGGGCCCATCTTCGCCAACATCGTCCTCGCCGACGAGATCAACCGCGCGCCCGCCAAGGTGCAGTCCGCCCTCCTCGAAGCCATGCAGGAGCGCCAGGTCAGCATCGGCGGCCAGACCCTCCCCATGCCCGACCCCTTCTTCGTCATGGCCACCCAGAACCCCATCGAGCAGGAGGGCACGTATCCCCTCCCCGAAGCGCAGCTCGACCGCTTCCTCCTCAAGGTCCGCGTCGACTACCCCACCCGTCAGGAGGAGCGCCAGGTGCTGGAGCTCGGCCTGGATGGCGGCGCCCCCGCCCCCGTTCGCCCCGTGGCGACGCGGGACGAGCTGCTCGCTGCCCGCCAGGCCCTCGAGGGCGTCGCCCTCGACGAGGGCCTGAGGGACTACTGCGTCCAGATCGTGCAGGCCACCCGCCGCCCCGCCGCCTACCGCCTCCCCGAGCTGCGCACGCTCATCGCGTACGGCGCCTCCCCCCGCGCCACCATCGCCCTCGCCCGCAGCGCCCGCGCCCGCGCCCTCCTGGAAGGCCGCGCCTACACCATGCCCGACGATGTGAAGGCGCTCGCCCACGACGTCCTCCGCCACCGCATCGTCACCACCTACGAGGCCGACGCCGAGGAAATCACGACGGACGACCTTATCGACCGCGTCCTCGAAGCCATCGAGGTGCCCTGAGGGCCGCCATGCCTGCGTGGTGGCCGTGGCGCTGGCCCCCCGGGCGCGACCCCTCTCCCGCCGCGCCCGATGATGCCGCCACGGCCGACGGCGCCACCGAGCTCCTGCGCCGCGTGCGCGCCATCGAGCTGCGCGCCCGCCGCCTCGTCGACGACCTCTTCCTCGGCGAATACCACGCCGTCTTCCGCGGGCGCGGCATCGAATTCGACGAGCTTCGCCCCTACGTCGTCGGCGACGACGTGCGCTCCATCGACT
This sequence comes from Dehalococcoidia bacterium, assembly GCA_022826585.1. Lineage (GTDB taxonomy): Bacteria > Chloroflexota > Dehalococcoidia > Tepidiformales > Tepidiformaceae > UBA2991. The sequence continues at coordinate 7,258 of JAJDUR010000070.1, read as the reverse complement.
GGAAGTCGTACGCGCGCACCGGCGAACCCCTCGTGCGGCGCTACCGCGAGGACCGCGACCTCACCGTGCTCTTCGCCGTGGACGTGAGCGCCTCCCAGGAGGCAGGCGCCGCCGAACAATCCAAGGCGAGCCTCGCCGCCGAGCTCTGCGCGGTCTTCTCCCTCGCCGCCATCCGCAACCACGACCGCGCCGGGCTCCTGCTCTTCGCCAGCAAGCCCGAGCGTTACCTGCGCCCCGCCGGGGGCAGCATCCACGTGCTGCGCCTCGTGCGTGAGGTGCTGTCCGCCCAACCGGAGACCCGCGGCACGGATCTCGGGGCCGCCCTCGAATACCTCACCGGCGTCCAGCGGCGCCGCGCCACGCTCTTCATCATCTCCGACTTCCTCACCGAGGGGTACGCCCGCGCCCTCCGTGCCGCTTCGCGCCGCTTCGACATCATCGCCGTCCGCATCCGCGAACCCCTCGATGAGGAACTGCCGCCGGCCGGGCTCGTCCGCCTCGCCGACGCCGAAGGGGGCTCCGTCTACGAGGTCGACAGCGACGATCCCGCCGTGCGCGAGGCCTACGCCGCCCGTGTCCACGAGCTCGACGCCGAACGCGAGCGCCTGTTCGGGGAACTCGGCATCGACGAGATCGCCATCGAGTCCGGCGAGGACTACGTGAGGGCGCTCCTCGCCTTCTTCCGCCGCCGGGCCAGGGCCGTCGCGTGAGACGCCTCGCCCTGCTCTGCGTCGTCGCCGCGGTTCTGGCGGCCCCCGTCCTCGCGAGCGCCGAGGACCCCGAGGCCACGCTCTCCCGCTCGTACGCGGCTATCGGCGAACCCGTCGTCCTCACCGTCGAGATCGATGCCTCCCCCGGGGCGGTCGTCGAGGTCGACACAGCCGCCGAGTCGTGGGGCGCCATGCGCGTCGTCGGTGTCCTTTCGCACACCACCGCTCCCGTGGACGGCGGCCTCCGCCACCGCATCGAGGTGCTGGTCGCCCCCTTCGCGCCGGGAGCGCTCACCTTCCGCCCGGGCGTGCTCGTCACCACCGATGACGGCTCCTTCCTCGCCGATCTCCCCTCCCTCACCCTTGATGCGCCCTCCACCCTCCTCCCCGGCGAACCGCTCGTCCTCTCCCCCCTTGCCCCCCCTGTGGGCATTGAGGGGGCCCAGTCCCCCTTCTTCTGGCCCGTCATCGCCGCAAGCGGCCTTGCGGCGCTCGCGGCTGCCGGCGCGCTGGTGATGCTCGCCCTGCGCTGGTGGCGAACCCGTCCCCGCGCCGCCGCCGGACCGGCCCCTGAGCCGCCACCGGCCCCCGCCGACGTCCTCGGCCGGGCCGACTCCCTGCTTGAGACGGATGCTCCCGGCGCCTACCGCGCCATCTCCACCGCCGTCCGCCACATCCTCGGCGAACGCTACGAGTTCCCCGCGCAGTCCCTCACCACGTCCGAGCTTGAGACGCGCATGGCCGCCGCCGGCGTCGATGGCTGGGAGGAACGCATGGCCCGCGAGCTCCTGCGCGAGTGCGACGCCGTCGTTTACGCGGGCTACCGGCCCGCCGTCGAGCGCCGCGTGGCCGACCTCAGGATTGCCCGCGAGATCGTGGGAGGGACCGGCTGATGAGCTTCGCCGAGCCCTGGCTCCTGCTGCTCGCCCTGCTGGCGGTGCCCCTCATCCTCGCTCGCTGGCGCCGGCCTGCCCCCGTCATCGCCGTCCCCTTCGCACTCGGCCTCGAAGCAGCCACCCCGAACTGGCGCGTCCACGCCCGCCGGCTGCTGCCGGTCCTCCGCGTGGTTGCCATCCTGCTGCTCGTGGCCGGCCTGGCGCGACCCCGCCTGGGCGAGGCCGAGGCGCTCGTACCCGCCGAGGGCGTCGATATCGCCCTTGCCGTCGATGTCTCCAGCAGCATGTCCTCGGGCGCCTTCGGTGTGGGCCGCACCCGGCTCGACGCCGTCAAGGACGTGATCCGCGACTTCGTCGCCAGCCGCGAGAACGACCGTGTCGGGCTCGTCGTCTTCCAGCGCGAGGCCCTGCCCCTCGTCCCCCTCACCCTCGACCACGAGGCCCTCGACACCATCATCGCCGACCTCGGCTCCGACCTGCTCCCCAACGGCACCGGCATTGGCGTTGGGATTGCCGGCGCCCTCTCGATGCTCGAGGAGTCGAGCGCCTCGAGCCGCATCGTCATCCTGCTCACCGACGGGCGGCACAACGTCGACTCCATCAGCCCCGAGGAGGCCGCTGAGATCGCGGCTGCCCTGCGCATCCGCGTCTACACAATCGGCGTTGTCGAGGAGGAGGGGCGAGCAGGATTCTCGACCACCACCATCGACGCCGAGCGTCTCGCCGCCATCGCCGAGCACACCGGCGCCCGCTACTTCGAGGCGGCGACGCCCGAGGACCTCGCGCAGGTCTACGACGAGATCGCATCCCTTGAGACCAGCCGCGTCGGCGGCGAGAGCTTCGCCCGGCACACCGAGCTTGGCCTCTGGCTGGTGGCGGCGGGCGCCCTGCTGCTCCTCGGCGAAGTCGCCCTCGGCCGGACCCGGCTGCGGAGGACGCCCGCATGAGCGAATTCAGCTTCGGCCGTCCCCTCTGGCTCATTGCGCTTCCCCTCGCGCTCGCCCTCCTCCCGCTCGCCTGGGTCGTGGCGAGGCGCTCCCTCGCCGCCGCCTCCGCCCTCACCCGGCAGAGCTTCAGGCCGAAGGTCGGGGTGACGGCCGTGCTTGCGCTCGCCCTCGTGCTGGCCGTGCTCGCGGCCGCCCAGCCCCGTTGGGGCGAGCGCAGCGCCACCGTGCAGGCCGGCGGCGCCCAGGTCGTCGCCGTCCTCGACGTCTCCCGCAGCATGGGCGCCACCGACGCCGCCCCCTCCCGGCTGGCAGCCGCCCGCACCGCCCTCGCCGAGGCCTTCGGCAGGCTCCGTGGCGACCGCGTCGCCCTCGTCGTGTTCGCCGGCGACGCGCGGGTGCGCTTCCCCCTCACCCGCGACCTCGCCGCCGCCGCCACCGTCATCGAGAACGTTGAGGGTGGAACCCTTCTCCTCGGACGCGGCACCAGCACCGCCTCCGGGCTCGACCTCGCCCGCGAGCTGTTCGACGAGGAGGCGACCGGCGGACGCCTTGTCCTCCTCGTCTCCGATGGCGAGAGCCTCGGCGGAGACCCCGCCGCCAGCGCCGCCGCCCTCGCCGCCGAGGGCATCGAGTTGCTGGTTGCCGGCGTGGGCACGCCCGCGGGCGGCATCGTGCCCGTCCGCGATCCGATCTCGGGGGAGATGACGACGCTCAGGACCCGGGACGGCGAGGCCGTCATCTCCCGCCTCGACGAGGCCGGCCTTCGCGCCATCGCCGCCGCCGGCCAGGGTTCCTACCTCGGCGCCAACCCCGCCGACTTGCCTGCCGCCGTGCGTTCCCGCGTCGCCGGGCTCGACCAGGCCTCCTACGCGGCCACGACCATCTCCGTCCCCATCGAGCGCTTCCACTGGTTCGCCGCGGCCGCCCTCGCCCTCGTCCTGCTCGCGACCGCGGTCGAGTGGCGCGCCTTCCCCCGCTGGCGGCCGGCAGCGGCGCTCGCGCCCCTCGCCGTCGTCGTCCTCGCGATCTCGGCCTGCGCCACCGCCGCCTACGACCTCAACGAGCGCGCCCTGCAGGCCCTTGACGAGGGCGACCTCGATGCCGCCATCGAGCTGCTCTATGAGGCGCAGGCCGAGGACCCGCAGGATGGCCAGATCGCCCTGAACCTCGCCGCCGTCCTGCATGAGGCCGGCCGCTACGACGAGGCCGTCCCCGTCGCGCGGCGCGCGCTCGCGGACCGCGACGCGACCATCGCCGCTGCCGCGCACTCCAGCCTTGGGCACCACCTCTTCCAGCTGGGCGAGCTGGAAGAGGCGCTCGAGGCCTTTGGCGCCGGCCTGGTGCTCGCTCCCGGCGACGACGCCATGCGTCGCGACTACGAGGTCGTCTGGCGCCTCCTCCACCCCGAGCCCCCGCCCGACGAGGGCACCCCCGAGCCCTCCCGGGGCGACGACTCGGAGGACGGCGAGCAGCCCCCCGACTCCGCCGCCCAGCCCGGCCCCGGCGACGCGTCGGCGGGGGAAGGCGAGGGTGGCCAGCAGGGCCTTTCCCCACAGGTGCTCGAACAGCAGCTCGCGGCCATCGACACGCAGATCGCCGAGCTCCGCGACGAGGCCGGCGAGGTGCTGAGCGCCCGCGAGGCCCTCGCTATCCTCGAGCTCCTCGAGGAGCGTAGCCGCCTTGCGGCCCAGAACCCCATCCGTGGCTCCTGGAGCGATGCCGGTGACTATTGATCCAACCCGTACGCTGGTGAGGGGGCCGGCATGAACGAGACCGCTCCGGGGTTCGGCGAGGTCATCGCCCAGTTCGCCTTCGATGCCCCCTGGTACGGCCTGCTGCTGGCCGCCGCCGGGTTCTACGCCGTCGCCTGGCTGCGCGTCAGGAGCGAACGCCCTCGCCGCCCGCCCGAAGGCTGGCGGCTCGCCGCCTTCATGCTGGGGCTGGCGCTCATCTTCGCGGCGACGCAGTCACCCCTGGAGCACTACGGCAACCAGCTCCTCTGGGCGGATTTCGCGGGGATGCTGCTCCTCACGATGATCGCCCCGCCCCTCATCCTGCTGGGCTCGCCCCTCACGCTCGCCTTCAGAGTCAGCGGACCGCGAGGACGCGCCCGCCTGCGCCGCTTCTACCGCGGCCGAACCATGCGCATCATCGCCATGCCCATCGTCGCGTGGCTCCTCTTCGCCGTCGTCACCTACGCCTGGCAGTTCATGGGCATCACCGAGGACGCTGCCGCCAACGTGTTCGTTCGCGACGTGCAGCAGCTCTCGCTGCTGGCCGTCTCCCTGCTCTTCTGGTGGCCCGCGCTCTGCGCCGACCCCGTGGCCTGGCGCATGAACCACCCCCTGCGCGTGCTCTACGTCGCCGTCGAGATGACCCACAAGGGCCTCTTCGGCGGCATGTTCCTCAGCCTCAACACCCCCGTCCACGAGACCTTCGCCGCCAATATGCCCGGCTGGGGACCCACTCCCATGATGGATCAGCGCCTCGCCATCCTCGTGCTCTGGGTGGGGGGAAGCCTGGTGTTCCTGGTCGCCCTCGCCGGCATCGCCGTCAGCTGGATCCGCTACGAGGCGCGGCAGTCTCACCGCGTCGACCGTCGCCTCGACGCCCTGCGCGAGGCTCGCCGCCTGCGCGAGCGCGCCCTCGGCGGCGCCCTGGACCGCCCCTAGAAGGTCGGCGGGCTAGATGCCCAGCTCGCCCCACAGCTCCGTCGCCTGCTGGCGGAGCTCGCCCCGGAAGTCCGGGTGGGCCACGCTGATCAGCTCGTCCGCTCGCTGGCGGTGGTTCTTGTCGAGCAGCCGTGCCACGCCGTACTCCGTCACGATCGTGTCCGCCAGGTAGCGCGGGATCGTCACGAGCGTGCCCGCCTCGTGCTTCGCCACGATCTTCGAGAGCGAGCCCTCCAGCGCCGTCGAACGCAGCACCGTGATGGCGCGTCCGTCCGGGCAGAGGGCGGCGCTGATGTGCGTGTCGGGCTGCCCGCCCGTGCCGTTGATCATCTGGCCGCCGTAGCGATCCTCGCTCGCGATCTGCCCCAGCAAGTCGACCGCCACGGCGCTGTTGATCGACGTCATCTGGCTGTTCTGCGACATCAGCGCCGGGTTGAGCAGGTAGTTCGGGTCGTACACCTCGAAGGCCGGATTGTCCCGGATGATCCCGAGGTCCGTCCCGTCGCAGCCCGTCCACGCCACCGCCACGCAGCGGTCCTTGTGGATGGTCTTGCGCGAGTTGTCGATGTTGCCGTTCGCCCACAGCTGCCCGAGCCCGGGAGAGCCCAGTTCCGTGTGCACGCCCAGGTGGTGCGCGTTGTCGAAGGCGCCCGCCTTGAACATGAGCGCGCTCGGCGTGCCCACTCCCACCTGGATGGTGTCCCCGTCCCGGATGAGGGGCGCGAGGTTGTGCGCGATCGCCTGCGCCTCGTCGTCCACCTCCGCCAGCCCGAACGCCTGCCGCACGATCTTCGGCGGGAGCATGTGGTACATGCCCTCCGCCAGTGCGACCTGGTCCAGGCTCGCCATGCCCAGCAGCTCCAGCAGCTCGGCGCGGTTCTCCTCGGGGGCGAGCGTCTCCACGCGCTCCCGGACCGCATCCACCTGCACTGGCGGGATGACGCCCTCGATCAGCGCGGCGAACTCGCTCACGTGCACCCAGAGGTCCCCGTGGCCGGGCGTGAGGTTCGGGTCGATCATCCCGATCGTCGTGCGGCAGCGCTTTGTGTACGCCTTGCGCGTCCACATGTGCACCCCGAACTGCACGTACCCCTGCTCGTTCGGCTCGCTGATCGAGGTGATCTGGACGTTGGGAAGACGAGCCTCCTCGCGGCCTGCGTCGTGCGCCTTCATGCCGAGCATGAACGTGTTCGGCAGGTAGGTCGCGATCTTCGCGTCGTGAGCCGCCCGCAGGGGCTCCCCGATGAACAGCTCGATCTCGCGCTCGCCGTTCTGTCCGGGACCGAACAGGCGCGGCTCCGTCGGCGCCAGCGCCCGGATGTCCAGGCGATCCAGCTGCTCCGCGCGGTCCGCCAGGGCCGCCCCGAGCTGACCCGGCGTCAGCACCCCCATCGTCACGAGGTCGCCCTCGCCGATGAGGGCCATCGCCTCCTCGACGCTGCAGAGGCGCTCCTTGTAGGCCTCCCGCCAGTCTCCTGAGTGCGTCATGGCCTCGCTCCTAGGTGAAGTTGAAGTTGAACCCCCGCGGGTCCTCGTACGCCTGCGGCTCCGGCTTCTTGTACTGGACCTCGATCTCGTCCGTGTCCTCGTTGTAGCGCACGGGGAATGAGGCCACCGGGCGGAACGCCGGCAGCGACTTCGCCGCCCCGTCCCGCACGTCGAACTTCGCCCCGTGCCGGGGACAGTCGATCTCGTAGCCCACGAGCCTGCCCTGGCCCAGTGGCCCGTCGTCGTGCGAGCAGCGGTTCTCGATCGCGAAGTACCCGTCCAGCAGGTGCACGAGCACGATCGAGTCGTCCTCGATCTCGATGATCGCGCTCTCGCCCGGCTTCAGCATGTTCGCCGGCCCCACGGGGGTGAAGGGGGGCTCGCTGTCGGTCTGCTCGCTCATCTCGTTGCTCCTCGTGCCACGGGCCGGCGAGCCGCGGCGCCCGGCCGCGGCTCGCGTTCAGGGCGGTGCGCTGGGCCTAGCGGTCCGGCCCGTAGATGTAGTCGTCGATCGTCTTGTGCATGTGCCGGATGCGGCGCTCGCG
>JAJDUR010000115.1 GCA_022826585.1 Dehalococcoidia bacterium | reverse complement strand
ATCTGGCTCTTCCTGGCCTCCGAGGTGATGCTGTTCGGCGGGCTCTTCTCGACCTACGTCATCCTGCGGGTGGGCGGCGTCGACTGGCCGCTGGGGGCCGAGTACGTGAGCATCCCGATCGGGGCCTTCAACACCGCGGTCCTCATCGGCTCGAGCGTGACGATGGTCATGTGCTTCGCGTCGCTCAAGCTCGGCGACTTCGCCAAGTACAAGACGTACATGGGCTGGACGATCCTGCTCGCGCTCATCTTCCTCGTCGTGAAGGGCTTCGAGTACTACGACAAGGTGTCGCACGACCACCTGCCCTCGCACAGCACCTTCCTCGCCATCTACTGGACGATGACGGCGCTGCACGGGCTGCACATCGTGGGCGGCGTCGCCGTGAACAGCTACTTCTGGGGCCCCGGCAGCCGGATGTGGCACGAGAAGCGGGAGATGTTCGAGAACCGGATAGAGGCGGCGGGCCTGTACTGGCACTTCGTCGACCTCGTCTGGATCTTCCTGTTCCCGGTGCTCTACCTGCTGTAGGCATCTGCGCCGCGGAACGGCACGGGTTCCCGGAGGGTCGGTTGGGCGCCAAGCGGAGCCGAAGGCGACGATTGGCGGGCGAGGGCGGATGGAGGGGCCGGCGGACATCGCCGGTCCGATCGGCCCGGGCGGGCTCCCCGGACACTGCGGAGGCGTCATGAGCGGAAGCGCTGAAGAAACCAAGAAGCACATCGACATCTACATGAAGGTCACCGGCGCGCTGGCGGTCCTCACGGTGGTGACCGTCCTCGCCTCGTTAATCGAAGTGGCGGTGCCGCTGGCGATCGTCATCGCCCTCATCATCGCCTCCGCCAAGGGATCGCTGGTGGTGAGCTACTTCATGCACCTGGTCGACGAGAAGAGCCGGACCCTCGCCATCGCGCTGGCCCTGACCGTGTTCTTCTGGCTGGCCCTCATGCTCATCCCGATCTTCACGGTCTCGGACACCTACGGCGTCCACAAGCCGCTGCCGAACGCGAACGCGGCGCACGCGGGGGACGAGGCGCACTGATGTCGCTGCGCGGCTTCCACGTCCTCTTCATCGTGGCGTCGATCGGGCTGGCGCTGATGATGGCGGTGTGGGGCGGCGTGACGTGGGGAACGGCCCGCGGCACCGGCTGGCATCTCGTCACCGCGGTCGGGTCGCTGGCGACGGCGGGGCTGCTGTCGGCCTACGCGGTACGGTTCGTTCGGAAGACGCGCGAGATCGGGCTGAAGTGAGCCCGGAACAGATGCGAGGCGCTGAGATGCTGGGATCATCGCGACACATGCTGCGGACGCTGGCGGTGGCGGCGGGGCTCGTGCTGGCCGCGCCGCAGACCGGATGGGCCTGCCCGGTCTGCTTCGGCGACCCGAACTCGGCGATGTCGATCGGCGCGAGCTGGGGCATTCTCGTGATGATCGGCATCACCGCGGGCGTGCTGGGCTGCTTCGCCCGCTTTTTTCTCTACCTCTTGAAGCGATCGAGGATGGCGATCGGCGAGCGCGTCGACCTGTCGCCGTCGTCACAGGCCAGGAGCCACTCGTAGCCCCGAGGCGCCGTTCGTCGGCGCGGAGCTACGTGACGGGCGAGGGAGTGCATCGATGCAGGAATTTCTCGGACTGCCGCTGCAGGCTTCGGCTCACGCCGCGGAGATCGACCGGATCATCGTCATCGTCCACTGGCTCATGGCGGTGTTGTTCGTGGGCTGGGGGATCTTCTTCGTCTACACGCTGATCCGCTTCCGCTCGTCCGCGAACCCGAAGGCGGACTACACCGGCGTGACGAGCCACACCTCGACCCGCCTCGAGATCGGCGTGGCCGTCGTCGAGGCCATCATCCTCATCTTCTTCGCGATCCCCGCGTGGACGGTGCGCGTCAACGCGTTCCCGCCCGAGGAGGGGGCGACGGTGGTGCACGTCGTGGCGAAGCAGTTCGAGTGGCACTCGATCTACCCCGGCCCCGACGGCATGTTCGGGCGCCGCGACGCGAGTCTGATCACGCCGACCAACGCAACGGGCCTGGACCGGAGCGACCCCGCCGGGGCCGACGACGTCGCCACCATCAACCAGCTCAACCTGCCCGTCGACGAGCCCGTCATCGTGTACCTGTCGAGCCTCGACGTCATCCACAGCTTCGCGATTCCCCAGATGCGGGTGAAGCAGGACGCGATACCGGGCATGGAGATCCCGGTGTGGTGGGTGCCGACGGTGGCCGGCGACTACGAGGTCAACTGCTCGCAACTCTGCGGCCTCGGCCACTACCGGATGCGCGGCTTCGTCACCGTCCAGAGCCGCGCCGAGTTCGACGACTTCCTCGCCACCGAGGGCGCCCGCATCGCCGCGGCGGCCGACTGAACCTCCCGCACGAGCGGGCCGGCTTCCGGGCCGGACCCGCTCGCCCGTCGGTTCACTGCGCCCGTTCCAGCTCGTCCCGCACGATCTCGTCGAACACCTCGTACGGCGCCGCCCCCATCACCGCGCGGCCGTTGATGAAGATGGTGGGCGTCGACTGCACGCCCAGCGACTCGCCGTACCGCAGGTCGGCGCTGACCTGCTCGGCGAAGCGGCCGCTGTCGAGGCAGGCGTCGAACGCCGCCTGATCGAGGCCCAGCTCGCCGGCGTGGCGCTTCAGGTCGTCCACCTCGAGCTCGTCCTGCCGCTCGAACATCGCGTCGTGCAACTCCCAGAACCGGCCCTGCACGTTGGCGCAGAGGCCCGCCTCGGCCGCCTTGAAGGCCTGCGCGTGGTTGGGCAGCGGGAAGTCCTTGAAGACGAGCCGGACGTCGTCGCCGTACTCCGCCTTCAGGCGGTCGAGGGTGCCGGTCAGCCGCTCGCAGAACGGGCACTGGAAGTCGGAGAACTCCACGATCTCGACCGGCGCGCCGGCGGGGCCGAGGACGGGGTCGCCCTCCACGACCTCGACGGGGGTGCGGGGCGGCTCGAGCTCCACCCGGATGTCGTCGGCGCCGGCCCGCAGCTCGGCCATGTACGCGTGCAGGGCCTGCATGGGCCGCTGCTGGACGAGGAACGCCCGGATCTGCGGCGCCATCTGCTCCTCGGTCATGTTGGGGAAGGCGCGCCGGTTCTGCTCGTAGACGCGGGTGACGTCCTCGGCGGTGACGGGGAGGGTCCTCGCCGGCAGCTCCTGCGCGAGCAGCTCGTCGCGCGACGTGCCCCGGGCGATGGCTTCGCGCTCGATGAGGATCTCGCCGATGACGACGTCGAGGGTGCGCTTGCGGGTCTCGTACAGGTCCTGCAGCATGCGCATCCGCGAGGGCGCGTCGTTGCTGCGCCACGCCTCGTCGAGCTCGGCCATGGTGACCGCCCGGTCGCCGACGCGCCCCACCACCTCGTCGCCGGACTGCGCGAGCGTGGGCGCGCCGCAGGCCGCGGACACCGCGAGGACGGCGCCGAGAACGCAAAGCCGCTGGAGCATGGGAGGATACCTTTCTGTAACGGGAGCCGACAGCCCCCGTGTCCACGATTCTGTTCGGAACGGGCAGGCCACTCTATCATGAGCCCTGGGCCTGTCCGACGAGCATGGCGACCAACCGCATCCGCACCCGGCCTCCACGCGCCGCCGGTCGCGAGCCGGCCGGCCCGCCCCTCGTCAGCGACGACGTCGCCGGTTTCCTCGAGGACGCGGCGCACTACCCCGGCGGCCATGCGACGGCGGCGGCGTTCCCCCGCGACGAGACGGAGTGCGCTTCGCTGGTGCGCGACGCCGCCCGCATCCTGC
>JAJDUR010000071.1 GCA_022826585.1 Dehalococcoidia bacterium | reverse complement strand
TCGTACTTACGAATGCTCATGTAATCTTCGATAGCGATACCTTGGGCGAAGCTAAACGAATAGAAGTTTTAGTAGAAGGGCATACGTACGACGCTTCGGTAGTAGGCTATGACTATCGGAAGGACTTGGCCGTGCTCTCTATTTGTTGTTCCACTCTATTCAAGCCTCTCACTTTGGCCAACACTGCTCCTTCTCAAGGAACAGAGGTTTTCGTGTTGGGGTACCCTTTAGGCATAGAGCATACGACCGTTCTGACTCGTGGAGTAGTCTCTGCCATACACTATAATAGCTCGATGAGCGTCGACGTTCTGCAGATTGATTCTCCAATAAACCCTGGAAATTCTGGTGGTGGATTGTTTACGATGCAAGGAGAACTAATAGGTATTCCGACGTATGTGATAAGGTCAGATGGACAGACGTCGATTGAAGGTGCTGGATTCGCGATAACCTCCAGAGAAGCGGCAACGATCCTGCCTATGCTGAAGTCGGGGCACAGGACTGCTCCGCACGTAGTTGTAGCTCTGCAACTCATCGATGAATTTGGAGGAGTTACTGCAGATACTGAGCGTTGCGTGGTTCGAGTAGTCGAATCTTACCCTGTAGATATTTGGATTGACGCTTGGAACACTGCCGTTGGCTCTGCTTTCATTGATGTTATTCTATGTTTATCCGATCAAGAGGCCAATCGCCTTGTTGGGAATCAGACTGAATATCTTTTCGCCTATGGGTCTTATTCATTAGGTGCGCCGTTCCCTTGGTAAGCAAGGATGCGCTACTTGCTTTCATTAACTTGGAGTATTGGCAATTGACTCCAACAGAGACAGATATCCTGCTCACTTGTGCGGCAATATATGGCCATTAGCGAAATCGTCGGATGCAGTTCACATGTAGCTAATGTGCGGGCCAGCTAACGATGTGGCCAGGACCGGCCTCCGCTGTTTCAGGAGACCCGCCTGGCCACCAGCTAGCAAACTCACTACGATCTAAATTCTTGCGCACACCCCGATGCCAGTCAACCCACTTGCGACACCCGCCCCTTCCGCAGTCGCCCCACGACCACGTACGCTGGTCGGTGGCGCTATGGCGTCGTCAGGAGGCACCGGGGCCAGGAGAAGTCAGTGGCGAGGCATGACTACATATTCGTCGATGAGTCGGGCGACGCGGCGTTCACGCTCGACCCGGTCTCGGGTGAATTGCTCAGCAGCGGATACTACGTCGCCGCGGCACTGCACCTGTGCGACGACGCCTTTCGCGACCTCAACCGGCACGTTGCGGCGTTCAGGTACTACTCAGGACTGAATCGAGAGCTGAAGATTCCCGCCCAGAAGGAGGAGTTCTCCCGGCTGCTCGACCCAATCCGCGCCTTGTCCGAGGGAGGCAGGAACATCTGGGCTTCCGTCGTTTACGTGGACAAGCTGCGGTACAACGGGAGCTACCTCAAGCCAGGCGGAAAGAGACCCGCGAGTCCCGTAAGATTCCGGAACTACATGTTGCGCCGCCTGCTGGAACATCACTTCCAGAGCTACCCTCTGCAATCGGCCCAATACGATCTCGTCCTCGACCGCGTAGAACTGACCGAAGGAGAGACTGCGAACCTGAAGCAATACATCTCAGGCAACCGCAACATCCCGACCCCCACGCACATAACCCATGCCTCGTCCATCTACGTGGAGGGCTTGCAGGTTGTCCACCATATCGCGAACGGTTACAAGGATGTGGTCGACGGCGACCGCGTACCTGCAGAGCTCTCGTTCGTCAATCCGAGGGACCTGACGACACACCAGTACGTGCGCGGGTGATAAAAGTTGTGGTCAGGACCGGCCTCCACTGTTTCAGGAGACCCGCCTGACCACGGGCTAGCAGTCTCACTACAACCTAATTCTTGCGCACGCCCCGATGCCTGTCAACCCACTTGTGACATGCCTCGGCTGCGCCCGGCATGACAAGGGCCGCTCATGGTGAGCCTGTCGAACCCACCCCTTGCCACTCCACCCGCCCCTCCATACACTTGCGCCGCTACCCGTTACACGCAGGGCCCTCACCCTAACCCTCTCCCCCAGGAGAGGGGATCAAAACGAGAAGAGGCGCGACATGACGATGCAACGCCACGAGACCATCACCAAACCCTCCACCACGCGCGACAACCCCAACCTCGCCGACTACGACGCCACGCGGGCATCGTTCGACTGGGACGAGGTCGAGAAGGAGATCGACTTCCTCCCCGGCGGCGGGCTCAACCTCGCCTACGAGGCGATCGACCGCCACGTCGCCCACGGCAACGGCGCCAAGCCCGCCATGCTCTGGGAGGGCAAGAACGGCGAGAAGGAGACCTACACCTACGACGACATGCGGCGCGAGACCGATAAGTTCGCCAACGTCCTCGGCTCGCTCGGCGTCGAGAAGGGCACCCGCGTCTTCACCTTCATGGAGCGCGTGCCGGAGATCTACTTCACCGTCTTCGGGACGCTCAAGGCGGGATGTGTCATCGGCCCGCTCTTCTCCGCCTTCGGCCCCGACCCCGTCCGCGACCGGATGGAGGACAGCGGCGCGAAGGTGCTCGTCACCCAGCCCGACCTGCGGAAGAAGGTCGCGGAGATACTCCCGCAGCTCCCGGACCTCCAGCACGTCATCGTCGTCAACAAGAACGGGCGCTCCACCGAGCCGCTCGCCGAGGGCGACCTCGACTACTACGCCCTGATGAACGAGGCCTCGGACGACTTCGGGCCCATCGCCACCACGCGCGACGACTACTCCATAATGCACTACACGTCCGGCACCACCGGCAAGCCCAAGGGCGCCGTCCACCGCCACAACGCCGTCATCCAGCACTACCTCACCGGCAAGTGGTGCCTTGACCTCCACCCGGACGACATCTACTGGTGCACCGCCGACCCCGGCTGGGTCACCGGCACGTCTTACGGCATGTCGGCCCCGTGGACGAACGGCGTCACGCAGGTCATCTACGAGGGCGGCTTCAGCGCCCGCAAGTGGTACCAGATCCTCGAGGACTACAACGTCACCGTCTGGTACACCGCCCCCACCGCCATCCGCATGCTGATGAAGTCCGGCGTCGAGCTCCCGAAGACGTTCGACCTCTCCAACCTCCGCTTCGCCGCGTCCGTCGGCGAGCCGCTCAACCCGGAGGCCGTCGAGTGGGGCGTCGAGGCGATCGGCATGCCGTTCCACGACAACTGGTGGCAGACCGAGACGGGCGGCATCATGATCGCCAACTACGCCTGCATGGACATCCGCCCCGGCTCCATGGGCAGGCCGCTCCCCGGCATCAACCCCGGCATCATCGACGCCGAGGGCAACGAGAAGCCGGACGGGCAGGAGGGCAACCTCGCCGTCCGCACGCCCTGGCCCTCCATGTTCCAGACCTACTGGCAGCAGCAGGAGCGCTACGACTCCCGCTTCGTCAACGGCTGGTACATCACCGGCGACGAGGCCGTCCGCGACTCCGACGGCTATTACTGGTTCATCGGACGCTCCGACGATGTCATCAACACCGCCGGGCACCTCGTCGGCCCGTTCGAGGTTGAGTCCGCCCTCATCGAGCACCCCGCCGTCGCCGAGGCCGGCGTCATCGGCAAGCCGGACCCCATCGCGATGGAGGTCGTCAAGGCGTTCGTCTCCCTCAAGGATGGCTACGAGCCGAGCGACGAGCTACGCCGCGAGCTGATGGGCTTCGCGCGCCAGAAGCTCGCCGCCGCCGTCGCCCCGCGGGAGATCGAGATCATCCCAGGCCTGCCCAAGACGCGCAGCGGCAAGATCATGCGCCGCCTCCTCAAGGCCCGCGAACTCGGCCTCGACGAGGGCGACACCTCCACGCTCGAAGAGGATTAGCCCCCGTCGTTCCTGCGAAGGCAGGATCTCCCGCTGGGAGAGGGGCTGGGGGTGAGGGTTGCTATAGCGAGCGTCCGCCGCGCCTAAAGGGCCTCCGAGTCCGGTTCGCTCGTCCGGTCGTCCTTCGACGATATCAACCCCCGCCCGAGCAGCACCATGTAGACGAGTCCGGCCACGGACATCGCCGCGAACACGGGCGCGAATGCCAGCTCCAATCGGTCCGAGTGCCACGCGATCACGAACACCGCGAGCGACGCCACGGCCAGCACCGCAACGACGCCGTTCAGCATGGGCGGCAGACGGAGGGGCTCAGGCCGGAAAGCGAGTCCCAGCGCAAGGACTGCCACCCCGCCAAGGCCGGCCACGTTGGAAGTGAAGAGCAGCCCCCACACCACCCGCTGCAGATGCACCGCCGACTGGAGCCACTCCTCCGACTCCGTCCCGCTGCTCTCCAGCGACGCCACCCCCATGCCGGTGATCATGTAGTCGAAACCCCGCATCACCATCTGCAGCACAATGGCGATCGCCATCGCCATGAGGCCAATCCGCGGCACCGGCGCCGCGTGCCGCCACAGGGTCACGAGGCCGTTGAGCATGAGCAGCGCCCCGAAGATGATGACGATGGGCACGGTGTAGGACAGCGCCTCGTTGCGCGCCATCGCCAGCGTGAGGTCGCTGAGGCTGGTGGAGGGCACGGTGTCCACCGCGCCGCGGCCCGGCGAGAGCGCGTAGCCCACTGCCACTGCCGCGGCCCCGACCAGCAGCGACCAGCCGCCCAACTGCTTCTCCGTCCAACGCATCACGTGTCCCACGACGGCTACCCTATCCGGACCCCGGCGCGTCCGACGCGCGGCGTCCTTCCGTGTTCTCTCGCGGTCGCCGGGCACCCCGGCGGGCTACCTCACTCAGCAACCCGGTTGCCCGGGATTGCCGCAGCACTCCTGCTCCCCTCCCTTGAACTTCCGCCCGTAGTTGGCGGCTGCGACCAGGAGCCTCCTGTGCCACGGCAGTTCGCTCTCCCGGAAGTTGGCGAGGGTCATCGACCAAGCTTCGGGCGAGAAGGCGTCTCTCCACCCCCGTCGGCGGCGGTGCTCATGCTCGCCGTGGTGGTCGTGGTGGTGGTGATCGTGGTTATGGTCGTGGTGGTGATCGCCGCTCATCGCGGGACTCCTGACTGGGCTGGACCGCCGCTTACTCCCGGGAGCCGTTATCCAGGAGGCCGCTGCGCACCGCCCAGACCACCATCTCCTGCTTCGTCTTGGTCCCCAGCTTGCTCTGGATGCCGTAGATGGCGTTGCGGATGGTCAATGGGCGGCTGCCCCGGACTTCCCCGATCTCGGCGTACGACAGCCCCTTCGCAAAGAGCGTGAGTATCTCCTGCTCCCGGGCAGTCAGCTTCTCGAGGTCCGGTGGGTCGGCCCGGCGGGCTGTCGTGCGTATCCCGGCGAACACGCGCTTTATGACGTCGCCGGGTATGCGGTATTCACCGCCGGCAACGTCCCGCACCGCGCTGATGAACTCGTCTTTCCCTGTGTGTTTCTGAAGGAATCCCGCCGCTCCGGCGGCGACCGATTCGATGACCGCGTCCTCTTCGGTCGCGACGGTCAGGATGAGCACGTGCGTATCGGGCAGCATGTCCGTGATCTCCCTGCACGCCTCGATGCCGTTCTTCACCGGCATCAGGACGTCCATGACGACCACGTCGGGTTTGAGGTCCCGGGCTACCTTGACCGCTGTCGCGCCGTTCTCGGCCTGGCCGACCACTTCGAAGTCGCCCGCGTTCTCCAGTAACTCTCGAAGGCCATCCCGCATGATCCCGTGATCGTCCACGATCATGACCCTGACAGGTGTCGACGGTTGATGCACTCTTTCCCCTTTCAGCAGTGAACGATGGCACTATAAACCCCGGCAGCGCCCTTGTGTAGAATCGCCCGCATGACGAATCCCCCAACTCCCCTGAACCTCCTCCTGTTCATGGACACCGAGAACGCCCCCATCGCCGAGTTGGAGGCCGTCGCGCCCGGACGCCTCAGCGTCACCGCCGTGCCCGCCCAGGCGTTCGTGGACGACGCGGGGATGCTCCCCGCGACCACCGGCCTCTGGAAGCCGCGGCCCTGGAGCACCGGCCTCACGCCGGAGCAGTGCGAGCAGGTACTCCACGACACCCACGTCCTCGTGCTCACCCTGCCCTACCCGAGGCGGCTCCTTCCCCGCATGCCCAACCTGCTCTGGGCCCAGTACCTCTGGGCCGGCATATCCGACCTCCAGCACTCCGACCTCTGGGGCGGGCGCGTCCGCCTCACCTCGTCGCGCGGCTACGTCGACACCACCCCCATCGCGGAGATGGTCGTCGCCGCCGCGCTCCACTTCGCGAAGGACCTCCGCGTCGCGGTCGACCAGGCCGTGGCAGGCGGGATGGACGCCTCCGGGTACGACCTCCGCATGCTCGCGGGCAGGACAATGGGCGTCGTCGGTCTCGGCGGCATCGGGCTGGAGGTCGCGCGGCTCGCGAACGCGATGGGCATGCGCGTCGTCGCATCCCGCCTCTCCATCGCGGAGCGGCAGCCCGGCGGGAACGGCGTCGAGACCCTCTACCCCGCGCACGAGTTGCACGACATGCTCGCCGAGTGCGACTACGTCGCGCTCACGACCGCCCTCACCGACGAGACGCGCAACATGATCGACGATGCCTCCATCGCCGCGATGAAGGACGGCGCCGTGCTCCTGAACGTCGGGCGCGGCGAGCTGATCGACGAGCGCGCTCTGAAGGACGGCCTGCGCTCCGGCAAGGTCGGCGGCGCCTACCTCGACGTCTATGTCGACGAGTGGTTCCGCCCGCCGGACCCCGAACTGCTCACGCACCCCCGCGTCCTGATGACGCCGCACAACTCCGGCCACGTCGACGTGGCGACCTCGTTCGCGATGGACGTGCTCAAGCGGAACATCGCCAGCTTCCTCGCCGGCGAGCCCCTCATCAACGAGGTCGACTGGCAACGCGGCTACTGAGGCGTCTGACCCCTTCCCCCCTTGATGGGGGAAGGCCAGGATGGGGGTGAATCGGCGGGCTCCCGGGACGCTATACTCAGCACTCCAGGCGAACACCAAGGAGGACCCCAGTGCGCGTTGCGGTGAAAGACGGTGAGGTCGAAGTCATCGAGCGAGGCAGCGGCGACCTCGTGGTCTGCGTCTCCTCGCTGGGGCGCGGCATCGAAGACTTCGACGCGCTTGCGCAGGACCTCGAAGCAGCCGGGTACCGGGTCGCCGGAGTGAACCATCGCGGCGTGGGCGACAGCTCTCCCGCTGTCGACGGCCTCACGCTCCGCGACTTCGCCGAAGACGTGGCGCGCGCCATCGAGCACATCGGCGGCGCGCCTGCCCACCTCATCGGCCACGCATTCGGCAACCGCATCGTGCGCTGCCTCGCCTCCGACCGCCCGGAACTCACCCGCAGCGTCACGCTGATCGCCCCCGGCGGCCAGGCGCCTCCCGCGCCCGACATCCCGCCCACGCTCATGCGCATCTTCGAGCTCGACCGCCCCGCCGCCGACCGCCTCGCCGACGTGCAGCGCGTCTTCTTCGCGCCCGGCCGCGACGCCTCCATCTGGCTCGACGGCTGGTCCCCGGCGACCCGGAAGATGCAGTGGGACGCGCGCGACTCCGTGCCCTACGCCGAGTGGGGACACGCCGGTTCGGCGCCGGTGCTCGCCATCCAGGGCCTCGACGACCCGATGGCCACTCCGGAGAACGGCTACGTCCTGCGCGACCAGCTGGGCGCCGACCGGGTCGAAGTCGTCGACCTGCCTGACGCCAGCCACGCGCTGCTCCCCGAACAGCCGGATGCCATCACGCGCGAAGTGCTCGCCTTCCTCGGCAAGCACTAGGCCGCATGCAGCTCACGCTCAGCGTCACCGACCAGTCGCCGATGCGCCGCGGCGAGTCCCCCGCGAGCGCGCTGCGCGACACCGTCCTGCTGGCGCAGGCCGCCGAGCGCCTCGGCTACGAACGCTACTGGGTCGCCGAGCACCACAACACCGGCACGTACGCCGGCACCAGCCCCGAGATACTCGCCGGCCAGCTCCTCGCGAACACCTCCCGCATCCGCGTCGGCAGCGGCGGCGTCATGCTCTCCCACTACTCCGCGCTCAAGGTCGCCGAGCAGTTCTCCGTGCTGGAGGCGCTCTACCCCGGACGCGTCGACCTCGGCATCGGGCGAGCGCCGGGCAGCGACCACACCACGATGTTCGCGCTCGCCTACCCGAAGCGCCCCGCCGACATCGAGACGTTCCCGCAGCAGGTCGTCGACCTCATCGGCTACCTGCACGACGGCCTGCAGCCGGACCACCCCTTCGCGGCGGTCAAGGCGCGGCCCGCACCGCCCGAGTCGGCGCCGGAGGTCTGGCTGCTCGGCTCCAGCGACTACTCCGCGAACCTCGCCGCCTACGTCGGGCTGCCGTTCGCCTTCGCCGACTTCTTCGGCCATACCGGCAAGCACGGGCCCGCGGTCGCCGAGATCTACCGGCGCAACTTCCGCTCCTCCCCGCTCTGCCCGGAGCCGCGCGTCAACGTCACCGCGCAGGTCGTCTGCGCCCCGACCGAGGAGGAGGCCCACTTCCTGGCTTCGAGCCGCAACCTCAACCGCGCGCGGCGTGCCATCCAGGCGCAGGGCGGCGAACAGATGCAGGGCCTCGCACCGCCCGAGGAGGCGTCGCAGGTCGACCTCAGCGCAGCGGCGGAAGCCTACGTCGCACAGTTCACCGAGGGCTACATCGACGGCGACCCCGCGCAGGTGAAGGAGGCGCTGCTTGCGATGGCCGAGCGCTACGAGACCACGGACGTCGGCGTCGTCACCATCACTTACCGCCTCGAAGACCGCATCCGCTCCTACGAGCTCGTCGCCCGGGAGTTCGGACTGAGTGCGGAGTAGCGCACGCCGCGGCGCGCTGTCGTACCATCCCCGCGACAACCAACGCCGCACGGGCGCAGGAGACGAGGCTATGGGCAGACGGCAGACCATCCACATCCCCGGCGTGCAGCACAACGCCCCCATCCCTTACGGAGCGCGCGTGGGCAACGTCGTCTACAGCTCCGCGATACAGGGCATCAACGCCGACACCGGCGAGCTCCCGGAGGACGTCTACGAGCAGGCGCGGCAGTGCTTCCGCAACATGCACACGTTCCTGCAGCACGCGGGTGCGACGCCTGACGACATCGTGCGGCTCACCTGCTTCCTCGCCGACCTCGGCGACCGGCAGGCGCTCAACGAGCCCTGGCTCGAGCTCTTCCCCGACGAGAACGACCGCCCCTCGCGCCACACGTCCAAGTACGAGCCACCCCCAGGTGGGATGAAGATCCAGATCGAGGTCGTCGCCGTCGTCGAATAGTTCCCACCTCTCCCCTTGGGAGAGGTCGACGCGCGGTAGCGTGGCGGGTGAGGGTGGACCCGGCCCCTAGTAGATGTCCAGCGTGAACCGCGGGCTCGGCACGCCGCTCGTCTTGTAGTCCAGCACCGCGTTGGCAAGCCCGTCCGCAACGATCTGCTCGACGACCAGCACCGTCGCCCCGTCGTGCGCGTACGCGACGTCCGCCGCGCCGCGTTGGTCGATCACGATGCCCCAGTCGCCCTGGCCCGTCCACACCGGCGGCACCGCGAGGCGCAGCAGTCTGCCCGGCTCCAGCGCCCGCGCGTCTCCTACTCGCCGGAGCTCGGCAAGCGCCGATTCCGTCACCGTCAACATCGCTACTGCAGGACCACCAGTTCGCCGTCCCTGTAGTCGAGCAGGTGGCCGGACAGCTCCATCGACGCCTCGGCGGCGAGCAGGAAGCGAGGCCCGGCGTAGTCCGGCCCCGGCATCCGGTTGCGCGCCTCTTCCGGCGCGTCCTCCGTCGCGATGGCGGCGCCCGGCGAGATGATGACCACGCTGATGTTGGAGTCGCGCACCTCTTCCGCGTGGAACTTCGTGAACGTGATGAGCGAGTCCTTCGCCGTCGCGTAGGCGAGCGCGCCGGGCGGGGTGAGGCCGCCGCCGCCGTGCAGGTTCACGATGTTCCCGCCGCCGCCCGCCTCCATGTACGGCACCGCGTGCTTGGACGCGAGGAACGAGCCGAGCAGCGCCACGCCCATCACCGTGTCCCAGAACCACGTCTTCTCCATGTCCTGGATCTTCGGCCAGCGCGGCTTGTCGTTCCAGTTGAAGTGCGGCACGATCGCGGCGTCGTTGATGAGCACGTCGATGCCGCCGAAGCGCTCGTTGACCTGCGCCATGAGCGCCGCGACCGTCTCCTCGTTCGTAACGTCGGTGGGGACGGCCATCGCCTCCGCGCCAAGCTCGCCCAGCTCGCCGAGCGTCTGCTGCAGGCGGGTCTCGTCGACGTCGGCGATCGCCACCTTCGCCCCTTCCCTGGCGAACCCGTGAGCGATGTAGCGTCCTATCCCCTTCGCGGAACCCGTGATGACCACGGACTTGTCCTTCAGCATCTTCGCGCCTCCATACTCAAATATGCTCCCCTGCCTTACCCCGCAACCTATGGGATACGGCGCGGAGGGTCAAGAGACTGACACCCGCCCCTTACGCGGTCGCCCCTGCCCGCCCTACCATGGTTCTGGTGGAGGACCTCCCCCGCCCCGGGAGTGCCATGTCCCACAATGTCCCCAAATGTCCCACCCAGCTCAGCACGATGGCGCCAGCAGGAGTGGCATGTTGCCGAATGTTGCGGAATGTTAC
>JAJDUR010000056.1 GCA_022826585.1 Dehalococcoidia bacterium | reverse complement strand
CGATGTCCATGCCCCGGTAGATCTGGCGGCTGTCGGCGTTGACGATTTCGCCGCCGAAGCGCTGCGCGAGGGCGAGGGCGAGGGCCGACTTGCCGGCGGCAGTCGGGCCGACGACGGCGACGAGCCGCCGCATGGCGTCAGCCCGCGGCCGCGACGATTGCGGCGAACTGGTCGGCCTTGAGCGAGGCGCCGCCGACGAGGGCGCCATCGATGTCGGGCTGGGCGAGGAGGTCGGCGGCGTTGCCGGGGTTCACGCTGCCGCCGTACTGGATGCGGATGGCGTCGGCAGCGTCGCCGCCGAGCTCGCGGAGGAGGCTGCGGATAAGGGCGCAGGCCTCCTGCGCCATCTCCGGGGTGGCCGTCTGGCCGGTGCCGATGGCCCAGACGGGCTCGTAGGCGACCGTGACGCGCTCGCCCAGGTCGAGGCCGGCCAGGCCGCGCCGGACCTGGCGGTCGAGGACGTCAGCCATCTCGCCGGCTTCGCGCTGGTCCAGCGTCTCACCGACGGCAACGATCGGGTCGAGGGGCGACGCGAGGACAGCGGCGGTCTTGCGGTTCACGGACTCGTCGGTCTCGCCGAAGAGCGCGCGGCGTTCGCTGTGGCCGATGATGACGTAGCGACAGTAGGACTCGAGGGCGGCGATGCTGACCTCGCCGGTGAAGGCGCCGGAGGCCTCCCAGTAGACGTCCTGCGCACCGACGGCGACCTCGCTGCCGGCCACCGCGTCGCGGACGGCGGCGAGGTGGGGGAAGGGCGGGCAGACGGCGACGTCGCAGGGGGCGCCGGCGGTCGCTTCGGCGACGCCGCGGGCGAGGGCGGCAGCCTCGTCCTCCGAGGTGTTCATCTTCCAGTTGCCGGCGATGAAGGGGCGGCGCATGGCGCTCTCCTAGGCTCCGTACTTCTGCAGGCGGCCGGCGTGGGCCATGGCGAGGGGCATCGCCTCGACGGCGGGGAAGATGCCCAGGCTCCCGCCAAGGCACTCGCGCTCGGTGAAGTGCTGCACGCTGCCCCCGCGGGCGAAGGGAGAGTTGAGGAGGAAGGGCACCGGGTGCCAGGAGTGCGCAGCCATCAGCGAGGGCGTCGAGTGGTCGCCGGCGACCATGAGGACATCGGCGCCCAGGTCGGTGATGCCGGGCACGTGGGTGTCGAACTCCTCGAGGGCGCGCACCTTGGCGAGGAAGTCGCCATCCTCGCCGGCGGCGTCGGTCTTCTTGTAGTGGATGAAGAAGTAGTCGAACTCATCCCAGCGCTCGCGGGCGACGGCAAGCTGCTCCTCCATGCCCCCGGGACAGGCAAGCGCGCGCATTCCGGCGAGCTTGGCGAGGCCCCGATACATGGGGTAGACGGCGAGAGCGGCGGCGCGCAGGCCCCACACATCCTCGATCTGGGGGAGGGATGGGTAGGTGGCGAACCCGCGCAGGGTGAGGCCGTTGGCGGTCTCTTCGTCCGCGAGGAGCTCGCCGGCCTTTGTGACGAACTCGTTGACGAGCGCGGCGGTGCGCTCACTGGCGGGATCGCCGCCCTCCGCGGGTACGGGCGGGACGCCCTCGCGCTGGGGGTCGGTTGTCGTCACGTCCTGACCGAGGCCGGGGGCGCGGAGCACGAGTACGAAGCGGTAATCGCGGACGGGTTCGACAAACACCTCGGCGCCGTCGAGTTCGATGGCGCGAAGGCGCTCAACGATGGGCGCCGACTTCTCGCTGGCGATGCGCCCAGCGCGGCGGTCGCTGATGTTGCCGTCGGCATCGAGCGTGCAGAGGTTGCCGCGCGCGGCGACGTCGTCGGGGCCAAGCTCGAAGTCGATGCCGACGGCCTCAAGAACGCCGCGCCCGATGTCGAAGCGGTAGGGGTCGTAGCCGAAGAGTGAGAGGTGGCCGGGGCCGCTACCGGGCGTGATGCCCATGCCGACGGGCATGGTCAGGCCCACATCGGAGCTTTCGGTGAGGCGATCGAGGTTCGGGGTATCGGACTGCTCCAGCTCGCTCCGCTCCGTCTCGGCGCGGGCGAGGCCTCCGAGGCCATCGAGCACGCAGAGGACGACCTTGGACTCGGCGGGCTGGTGCAACCTGGCGGCGAGATCGAGGTCCATGCGGCGATCTTACGGGCGCGACGGGCGAGGGGCGAAGGTCACGCGTCGAGGAGGGCGGCCACACCGGGCAACTCGCGCCCTTCCAGCATCTCGAGGGAGGCGCCCCCGCCGGTCGAGACGTGGGTGAAGCGGTCGGCGAGGCCGGAGCGGGCGACAACGGCGGCGGTTTCGCCGCCTCCGACGACAGTCGTGGCGTCGAGGTCGGCGAGGGCCCGGGCGAGGCCGAAGGAGCCGCCGGCGAACTGCTCGATCTCGAAAACGCCGAGGGGACCGTTCCAGACAACGGCAGCTACGTCGGCGAGGGCCTCTCCGAACGCTGCCAGGGTGGCTGGGCCGACGTCGAGGATCATGCGGTCGGGCGGAAAGGCGTCGACGGGAACGGTGTCCGCCTCCGCGTCGGCAGAGAGCCTGGTGGCGACGACAGCGTCCACGGGGAGGCTGACGGCCACGCCCGCATCGCCGGCACGGGCGAGGATGTCGCGGGCCATCTCGAGCAAATCGTCCTCGACGAGGGAGGCGCCGACATCGACGCCGCTCGCCTTGAGGAAGGTGTTGGCCATGCCACCGCCGACGAGGAGGCGGTCGAGCTTCGGGAGGAGGTGGTCGATGGCGGCGATCTTCGTGCTGACCTTCGCGCCGCCGACGATGGCGGCGAAGGGACGGGGCGGATCGGCCACGAGCGAGCCCAGGTAGCGCACCTCCTTCTCCAGCAAGAGTCCGGCCACGCCGGGAAGGAAGGCGGCGACGCCGGCGGTGGAGGCGTGGGCGCGATGGGCGGCGCCGAAGGCGTCGTTCACGTACACGTGCGCGAGCGTGCCGAGGGTAGCGGCAAAGATGCGGTCGTTCGCCTCCTCCCCGGGGTGGAAGCGCAGGTTTTCGAGCAGCGCCACCTCGCCGCGACCGAGCGCCTTCGCCACCTCGACGGCGGGCGGGCCGATGCAGTCTTCCGCGAAGGCGACGGGCTGGCCGAGGAGCTCGGCGAGGCGTTCGGCGACGGGCGCAAGGCTGAGGTCGGGGCTGCGCTCGCCCTGCGGGCGGCCGAGGTGCGAGCAGACGAGCACGGAGGCGCCGTTCTCGACCAGGTACTGAATCGTGGGCAGGGATTCGCGGATGCGGGTGTCGTCGGCGACGGCGCCGTTCTCGAGGGGGACGTTGAGGTCGGCGCGCAGGAGGACCTGTTCGCCCTCGACAACGATGTCGCGAACGGTCTGCTTGCCGATGCCCTCGGTGGTCAAGGCTGCACCCCTGCGCGCCGTACGACCTCGATGTCCGCGAGGCCGAGGTGTCCGGCGATGGTCGCCGCCGGGAGCGCGCCCTCGCGAAGGATACGGGGAGGGGTGACGCTGCAGTCGATGACGCTCGAGTCGAGCCCATGCGAGGTGGGGCCGTCGTCAATGGCGGCGGCGCAACGCTCGCCGAGGGAGGCGAGGGCCTGAGTGCAGGTGGTTGGGCTGGGGTCGCCGTGACGGTTGGCGCTGGAGGCAGCCACCGGCGCGCCGAGCGCCGCGAGGACGGCCTGGAGGGTGGCGACGGGGGGCATGCGCACGCCAACGGTGGCGCCACCGGCGAGAGCGGGGCTCGACCAGCCCCCGGCAGCGGGGGTGATGATGGTCCAGGGGCCGGGGCCGAGGGCGTCGACGAGGCGGGCGGCGTCGGGGCTGAGGCGGGCGTAGGGGGCGAGGGCGGCCGGGTCGGCGGGGAAGAGGAGCTGGAGGGGCTCATCCGTGCCCTTGGCCTTGGCCTCGTAGAGGGCGCGCACGGCGTCGTCCCGGCGGATGTCGGCGGCGACACCGTAGACGGTGTCGGTGGCGAGGATGGCGAGGCCGCCCTCGCGCAAATCGGCCCCGGTTCGGGCGATCGAGTCGGGGGAAGGTTCAGAAGCGGCAGGGAGGGCCATGAAATCGTTGACCAGACTATACAGTTTTGCTAGCTTCCGATGACGGAGCGCTGAGCAGAGTTGGCCGAGACCCTGACCGAAGCGGAAAGCACCACCACCTCGCGCTCGCCCCACGCCGCCATCGTTGTTGTCGACTTCGGCTCGCAGTACAGCATGCTGATCGCGCGCCGGATCCGCGAGCTGAACACCTACTGCGAGGTGATCCCGTACGACGCCGAGGCGTCGGTGCTCGACCATCTCGACGTGCGGGGCTTCGTGCTTTCCGGCGGGCCGAACAGCGTGTACGAGCCGGACGCACCCCGGGCCGCGGGCTGGGTGTTCGACTCGGGGCTGCCGGTGCTGGGCATCTGCTACGGGATGCAGCTCATGGCCGATCAGCTGGGGGGCACGGTGGGGCCGGGCCGGGAGCGCGAATTCGGGCCGGCGACGATCACGGCCTCGGGGAGCGCGCCGCTGCTGGCGGGCCTGCCCGCCGAGCTCGACGTCTGGATGAGCCACGGGGACCGCATCGAGGAGCTTCCCGAGGGTTTCACCTCGCTGGCCATCTCGGAGAACTCCCCGATCGCGGTCATGGCGGACGTCGAGCGGGGGTACTACGGCCTGCAGTTCCATCCCGAAGTGGTGCACACGCCACGGGGCGGCGAGCTGATCGCGAACTACGTGCGCGGGGTGTGCGGGGCGGAGGCGGACTGGACGCCGGGCAACTTCATCGAGGAGACGGTGGCGGCCATCCGGGCGCAGGTGGGCGAGGGGCAGGTGATCTGCGGGCTCTCCGGGGGCGTCGACAGCGCCGTGGCGGCGACGCTCGTGCACCACGCCATCGGCGACCGCCTGACCTGCATCTTCGTCGACAACGGGCTGCTGCGGGCGCGGGAGGCAGAGGAGGTGGTCGACACCTTCGAGCGGAACCTGCACATGAACCTGCGCCACGTCGACGCGAGCGACCGCTTCCTCTCGGCGCTGGCGGAGGTGACGAACCCTGAGACGAAACGCATCCGCATCGGGAACACCTTCATCGAGGTGTTCGAGGCGGAGGCGAAGACGATCGAGGACGCGCGCTTCCTCTGCCAGGGAACGCTGTACCCGGATGTCATCGAGAGCGCCTCGCACGGGGCGGGATCGGCGCGCATCAAGAGCCACCACAACGTGGGCGGGCTGCCGGAGCGCATGGACCTGGAGCTGGTCGAGCCGCTGCGCTTCCTCTTCAAGGACGAGGTGCGGCGCATCGGGGCAGAGCTGGGGCTCTCGGACGAGATCCTGTGGCGGCAGCCGTTCCCGGGGCCGGGGCTGGCCGTGCGCATCATCGGCGAGGTGACCGAGGAGAAGGTGGCGGTGCTGCAGGCAGCCGACGCCATCTTCCTGGAGGAGGTGCGCGCCGCGGGGCTGTACCGCGACCTGTGGCAGAGCTTCGCCGTGCTCACGGACACCCGCACGGTGGGCGTGATGGGCGACTTCCGCACCTACGGATTCGCCGTGGGGTTGCGGGCGGTGGTGGCGGAAGACGCCATGACGGCGGACTGGGCGCGCCTGCCCTACGACCTGCTGGCGCGGGTCTCGAACCGGATCGTGAACGAGGTCGATGCCGTGAACCGGGTGGTCTACGACATCACGAGCAAGCCGCCCGGGACGATCGAGTGGGAGTGAGGCAGTAGTGGGCGCGCGGGTGCTGCTGGTGGGACAGGGGGCGCGCGAGCACGCGGTCGCCTGGAAGCTGCGGCAGAGCCCCGACGTGGACGAGATTTATGTCGCCCCCGGGAACGGCGGTACCTCGCAGGTCGCGACGAACGTGCCCATCGGGCCGCGCGATATCGACGCGCTCGTGCAGGCGGCGTCCGACCTGGACATCGACTTCTACCTGGCGACGATGGACGACCCGCAGCCGCTTGGCCTCGTCGACCGGCTGCGAGAGCACGGCCTGCCCTGCTACGGGCCGACGGCGGACGCAGCGCAGATCGAAGCCAGCAAGGCCTGGTCGAAGCAGTTCATGGTGGACCACGGGATCACGACGGCCTCGCACCGGACGTTCCGGGAGCATCGAGAGGCGGTCACCTACGTCGAGTCGCTGCCGGACGGGCCGCTGGTGGTGAAGGCGAGCGGCCTGGCGGCGGGGAAGGGTGCGCTCGTGTGCGACGACCGCGAGGGGGCGCTCGCGGCGCTCGACCTGATCATGGTGAAGCGGGAGTTCGGCGCCTCCGGCGACCAGGTCGTGGTGGAGGAATGCCTCCAGGGCTGGGAAACGAGCGCGCACGCCATCTGCGACGGCGAGACGGCCGTCATGACACCGTCGTCCACGGACTACAAGCGGGCGCACACGGGAGACCGGGGCCTGAACACCGGCGGCATGGGCGCCTACAGCCCAAGCGCCGACGTGACGCCGGAGATGACCGTCGCCATCGACCGGGACATCGTGCAGCCGACGATCGCGGGGATGGCGGCGGCGGGTCGGCCGTTCAACGGCACGCTCTATCCGGGGCTGATGATCACGGAAGCGGGGAACTACGTGCTTGAGTACAACGCGCGCCTGGGCGACCCCGAGGCGCAGATCCTGATGATGCGGCTCGAGAGCGACCTGTTCACGGTCTGCTCGGCGGCGGCGGCGGGGAACCTCGCCTCTGTGGACATCGACTGGTCGGAGGAGCCGGCCGTCGGGGTCGTGGTGGCAAGCGGGGGGTACCCCGAGTCGTACACGACGGGGCACGTGATCGGGGGGCTCGACGACATCGACGACGATGTCCAGGTGTTCCATGCGGGGACGAAGGAGACGCCGGAAGGCGTCGTCACGAACGGGGGGCGCGTGTTGACCGTCACCGCCCGGGCGCCGACGCTCGCGGCGGCGCGGGCGAAGGCGTACGACAACGCCCGCCGGATCAGGTTTGAAGGCGCGTACATGCGCGAGGACATCGCACAGATAGAGGAGACAGAATGAGCACGCCACTGGTCGCGATCCTGATGGGTTCGAAGAACGACATGCCCACGATGGAGGCCACGGAGAAGGTCCTCGACACGCTGGGCATCCCCTTCGAAACGCACGTGATGTCGGCACACCGGAACCCGGAGAAGGTGCGCGAGTTCGCCATGGGCGCGCGCGACGCGGGGTTCGAGGTGATCATCTGCGCGGCCGGCGGCGCGGCGGCCCTCCCCGGAGCCGTCTCGGCGCTGACGACGCTACCGGTGATCGGGGTACCCCTCGCGACGAGCGAGGTGGCGGGCGGCATCGACGCCATCTACGCCGTGCTGCAGATCCCGCCGGGCGTGCCCGTCGCGGGCGTGGGCGTGGGGGGCTGGGGGACGCGCAACGCGGCCTACCTGGCGGCATCCATCCTCTCGCTCTCGCACGAGGACATCCACGCGAGCTACGCAGCCTTCCGCGAGGAGCAGTCCCGCTAGCTTCCCGCCCCCTTCAGCGCCTTCGCGACGGCCTCGCGGACGGCTGCACCGTGCTCGTCGAGGGCAGGGGCGCGGTTGCGGGGTGGCTGCGCGGCCATCGCCACGAGCGGGCCGGGGTGGTCCACGGCGCGGCCGCCGGCGCTTTCGATGCGTTCCAGGGGCCAGGATGACTCGGTTTCTCCAAGGGCGAGGGCGTCGTCGAGGGTGGTGAGGGCGGGGCCCTGCTCCCCGGTTCGCATGGTCTCGACCAGCGTGTAGGAGAGGGCGGCCACTTGGCCGATGTCGAGGAGAGCCGCGCCGTCGCCGCCGCCGAGACGGCGGCGGGCGAGCTCGCGCAGGGCAGCGAGGAAAGCGGTGATGGCGCCGATGGGGTCGCCATAGGGGTAGCCGGAGTTGGCGGCCTTCCCGCCTCCAAGGGCGGAGGCGTAGCCGGAGGCGACCTCGAAGGACCAGCCCATGCCCCGGAGCGCCGCCAGGGGGCCTTCGGTCTCGTAGCCGGGGAGCGAGATGGCGATGACGTTCGGGTTGCGGGCGGAGACATCGCGGAACGCGAGCCCGGCGCGGTCGCGGGCGCCCTGCGAGAGGTTCTCGACGCGGATGTCGCAGGCGCCCAGCAGCGCGTCGAGGAGGGCGCGATCGCTGTCGTCGCGCAGGTCCATAACCATGGAGCCCTTGCCCAGGTTGATGGGCTCGAAGGTCCAGGAGACGCCCTCGTCGGGGAGATTGCCGGTCACGCGCCAGAAGTCACCGCCCACGGGTTCGCACTTGATGACGGATGCCCCGTAGTCGGCGAGGAAGCGGGCGGTGAGCGGTCCCGCCCAGTGCTGCGTGACCTCGACGACGACGAGTCCGGAGAGGGGGCCCGGGACGGGAGGGGGGAGGGCCGCGAGCAGCGCCTCGCGCAGAGCGGCGCGGGAGGGGTGGGGAGCGGCCCCCGAAGCGGCGTGCTCGACGCGGAAGGGAGCGCCGGGGAGGAGCTCCCCGGCGGGGCCGGGGGCGACGGCGCCGCGGCGGTGGAGGTACTCTGAGTGGGGGAGGGCGTCGAGGGGGAGGACGGGGGCGTAGGGGAGGCCCACCTCCTGGGCGACACGCACGACCTCCTCGACGGGACGGGCGCGGAACCAGGGCTCGGCGGCTTCCCAGATGGCGGCGCCGTTCTCGCGCCGGGACGCGACCGTGGGGAAGGTCTCGATGATGTCCTCGCGGCCGACCATGGCGCAGAAGCGCGGCCACTCCCTGGGGACGGCCTGGTAGGCGCCTACCTCGCCGTCGGCGCAGGGGACGATGCCGAGGGGGTAGGTGATGCGGCTGGGAGGGCGCACGGGCGAGCGCTTCACCCCAACGGAGAGGGCGGAGACGACGGGCATGATGATGTGCAGGGCCACATGTTCGACATCCACGCGGGCGGGCGCGGGGCGCTCGCCGGAGGCGAGGGCCAGCGCCTGGAGCAGGGCCGCGCAGGCGGCCGCCTCGGCGACGACGGTGGCGATGTGTCCCGCCGGCGGCATGAGGCCGTGGTCGGGGTGGTCGAGGGAAGGGTTGCGGGCGCCGACGGTGCGGCGCGCGCGGGCGAAGCCCTCGTCGGTGGCGGCGAGCTGGACGCTGGCGCCGGCCCGCGGGTCGGGCGCGTCACCTTCGTCGCAGATACAGACGACCATGTCCCCGGCGCCGGCCTCGGTCGCGATGCCAAGCGCCTCGAGGAGCCGCGTCAACGGAGTGGCGACCCGAGATTGCGTACGCACGAGCACGGTCAGGGGGAGGGGTTCGAAGGTCATGCGGCGCTACGGTAGCGGAGTCGGGGCAGGGACGCTCATCGCGGGTAGCAGGGGAGATTGCCCATGACGTCGGCGAGGCCGGAGACGTCGAGGGTGAGGGTGTGGTCCTCCGCGTTGGAGGGGTTGATGCGGATGACGAGGGTGCTCTTGCCGAGGATGGCGGTGACGAACTCGGAGGGGTACTGGGCGAACGTCGCCTGGCTGAACGTGGCCGTCAGCCAGCGTTCCGAAACGGGAGGCCCGCCGTCGATCCGCCAGACCGTCGAGACCGAACGAAGCGTTGCGAAGGGGCTCGGAGTAAGGGGGCCGAAGATGGACTTGTCCCAGTAGATCAGGGCGTGCAGCCCGTCGGGACTGCAGTAGACCTGGGCGTAGGAATTGTCGTGCTCGGAGCCCGTCCACTCCCTGCTGATGGCAGCCTCGGGGCTCAGGGTCGCGACCACCGTTACGGTGTCGTAGATGGCGTCGTAGTAGCGGCTGATCGACCAGTGGCCGGAGGACTCGGCGGTGCCGACGGGGAACTCGTCGGGTCCGGGGACGCGCACGGGGAGCACAACGGCAAAGTCGGCGCGGGTGTAACGGCCACTCGTGCTGTGGCCTTGGGCCTCGGGCACCTCGACGAGGGTCCACGGGCCGCCCCGGGCGCGGATGCTGATGTGGTTCTCGGAGGGGTCGTCGACGCGCTCATAGAAGCGGACCTCGACCACGCGGTCGACGGTGCGGCTCGAGGCGAAGACGGCCATGGCGCCTCCGACGGCGATGACGGCGACGAGGGCGGCGATGATCCAGTTCTTCATGGCGTGGTCCCGGGCGAAGCGTCGCCGGGGCACGCTAGCACAGCGCGGGTGGCATTACCTCACCCCAGGGGCGGGGCTACTGGAGGGGCGAGTAATCGGTAGGGGCGAGGATGCGGTTCTCGATGTGGTGGACGAGCGGACCGTCCTCCTCGGAGGCGGCGCGGACCTCGCGCCACTCGGGGTCGTTCATGAAGGTCTTCCAGGCCTCGTCGCGCTGGGCCAGGTCGTCGAAGGCGAGGACGTACCAGAGCTCGTCGCTGCGGCCACCGATGGAGTTGGTCCAGTAGGCGACGTTCTTGATGCCGCAGCGCTCGAAGATGCCGAGGGTGTGGTCGCGGAAGCGGGCCTGGAGGGCGGGGAGCTTGCCGGGGTGGGCGGTGTAGGTGCGAAGTTCATGAATCACGGCGGGGGCCTCCTTCAGGGGAGGGGGATTGTACGGGGCGCTGGGATAGGGAGAGGCCCCACGCTAGTCGCCGACGCGCCACGAGCCACTCGGGTTGCCTTCAGGCATATTCCTAGGTGGGCGCAGCTCCCCCTTTGCGGCGTCAGCGAACCAACCCATCCATCGCTCTACAAAGTCCAATTCCTGCCCCTGGTCGATGGGGGTAAACGGCCATGCTACTTGAAGAACTTCCACTCCCCGACGGAGGGCCAACGAAGCATCCCTTCCAGGATCGAGGTGGAATGGCTCGGCACGACGCGGGCTTACTCTCACCAGCCCAGGCGTAGTCATGAAGGCAGTCTCGTACCAACGGAAGACCCCAGGCTCCTGGGCATCGCAAAACCAGAGGGAGTGCGACCTACCCTCATACCCAGACCCATTCCGGGGGGCCGCTACTCCGATGGCGGCATACTGGGCTACCGCAAACGGTAGCTCGTTCAAATTGTCGTCATCGATTCCGAGAGACTTCGGATAGACGACCGTTAGGGAAGCCCCATTGAGACCACAAGTGAGAGGGGCCTGCACCGTGTCCAAATTGCTCGCAGGAGCATTCTCGAGGACTTGGTCTCGTAGCTGCCTGACAACGTTTGCGAAACCGTGGTCCGCTGCGTTCCACAGCTCAGCCCGACGCTCTTGGGCTGAGCGAACAGCAGATTTCTGTCTCTCTTCTTCCGCCCTGGTACGAACAGCCACCATGTTGGCCTCACGGAGGGCACGGGCGGCCCGGGAAGGGGAGTCTATCCCTTTCCTCAGCCTCTCCAATAGGTTCTGGGGACGAGGCCGTGCTCCTTGACCCTTGAAGAGACACTCCTGCACCAAGGACTCCAGACTGGGCGGAACGCTCCCAATGGGATCTGGGTCCACTTCCAGGTGCTGCACCCTGAACTCCGGCGTCGCGGGGCCCACAAAGGGACGCCTCCCTGACAGCATTTCGTAGGCGACAACCCCTATGGCGTAGACGTCAGTGGCGCTGGTTGCCGTGTCTCCTCTCCATTGCTCGGGCGCCGCGTAGGGTGGGCTCATTGCGAACTTTCGTGTGTCGGGAGCCGTCGTAGCTTCGGCATACTTAGAAATACCGAAGTCGGCGAGGTGCCACCGGCCATCCAACAGGAGGATGTTTTCCGGCTTGATGTCCCGGTGGATCACATGGCCTTCCAATGCGACCAACGCCTCCACGACATCGGCCAAGGCTGCCACCGCTTCGGGAGCAGACATGAGCCCACCAACGTGGGCCAAGTGCTCCCTCAGTGACTTCTCCGCCTTGGGCATCGCGATTACCCAGTAGTTCTCCCACTCCCCACTGTCGATGATAGGCACAACATTGGGGGCACCCTTCAGGTCCTCGAACAACAGCTCCCGTTCAGCGCCAGTTTCCTTCGGGATGAGCTTGACAACGCCCACCAATGAGTCGTCAGCAGTTGCGAGATGGACACTTCCGAACCCGCCCTCTGC
The DNA here is from genome assembly GCA_022826585.1 of Dehalococcoidia bacterium. Classification (GTDB taxonomy): domain Bacteria; phylum Chloroflexota; class Dehalococcoidia; order Tepidiformales; family Tepidiformaceae; genus UBA2991. Next base: position 3,264 of record JAJDUR010000056.1, on the reverse strand, counting down.
AAGAGCCTCGCCAACATGCCACTCGTGTTTGTCCAGCTGAATGCCGTGGCCAACCAAGTCCATAGGGCATATGTTCTCATTGGTTCGCCAGACGGAGCAAGAGTCGTCTTCGCCTGGCGATGCATCGAATTGCGGCCCGCTGGCCCGACACCCCGGCTCCCGCTAGGCTGACGGGCTATGACGATTAGCCGCGAGATTCAACCGCTTCCGCTCGATGAGGCGCCCATTCGCAAGGCGCTCGGGGACGCGCACCTGCCGTCGCTGCTACCGGCGCTGGCGCAGATCACGGGCGACCTGTCGCTGCTGCGCGACGACCTGTTTCCGGAGACGGTATTGCTGACGGACCCGCAGGGCGGGCTCTCCGAGGAGGCGCAGGCGGAGGCGCGCGAGCTGGCGCTGCGGACGCTGGTGGCGTGGCGGGACGCGGGCTCGGTGGTGGCGCCGCCGCCCTCGATGACGGACGTGCGGCGGATGATGGACTTCCTCATCGGCGAGCACGTCAGCGACGAGTACCTGCCCCTCCTGCTGGAGGAGCTGGCGTTCGCAGACAAGGACGCGCGTGCGCCGGAGTGGAGCAAGGACGCGATCAACGCGGGTCGCTCGCTGCGAGTGCTGATCATCGGGGCGGGCATGTCGGGCATCCTGGCGGCGCACCGGCTGCAGCAGGCGGGCATTCCCTACGTGGTCATCGAGAAGAACGCGGACGTGGGGGGCACGTGGTTCGAGAACACGTACCCCGGAGCGCGGGTGGACTCGTCGAACCACGCCTACAGCTACTCGTTCATGCAGAAGTACGACTGGCCCTACCACCACTCACCGCAGGAAGTGCTGCTGGAGTACTTCAGCGACTGCGCCACCGAGTTCGGCATCCGCGACAACATCCGCTTCAACACGGAGGTCGAGTCGGTCACGTACGACGACGACCGCTCGGTCTGGGCGGTGAAGGTGCGCGGTGCGGAGGGGGTGGAGACGATCGAGGTGGAGGCGGTGATCAGCGCGGTGGGGCAGCTCAACCGCCCGAAGATGCCGACCATCGCGGGGGTGGGGGCGTTCGAAGGGCCGGCCTTCCACTCGGCCCAGTGGGACCACGACATCGACTTCGAGGGGAAGACCGTGGGGGTGATCGGGACGGGGTCGAGCGCGTCGCAGTTCATCCCGCATCTGTCCGACATGGCGGGCGAGGTGCGCATCTTCCAGCGCACGCCGAACTGGTACGCACCCTCGCCGAACTACCACGAGCGGGTGTCGGAGGGCTTCCTCTGGCTGGCGCGGCACGTGCCGACGTACGCGCAGTGGTACCGGTTCTGGCTGTTCTGGGCGATCTCGGACGGCTTCCTGCCGATGGTGGAGGTTGACGACGACTGGCAGCCGGGCGACGAGGTGACGGGCAAGCTGAACGGGGAGCTTCGCGACCTGCTGGCGGGTTCGATGCGGAACTACCTGGCGAGCCGACCGGACCTGATCGAGAAGACGCTGCCGGACTTCCCGCCCGCCTCGAAGCGCATCGTCGTCGACAACGGGACGTGGCCGAAGACGCTGCTGAAGGAGCACGTGCACCTGATCACGGAGCCGATCGAGCGGGTCACGCCGCGCGGCATTCTGACGGAGGACGGCGAGGAGCACGCGCTCGACGTGCTGGTCTACGGCACGGGGTTCCAGGCCTCGAAGTTCCTGACGCCGATGAAGGTGACGGGGCGCGGTGGGGTCGACATGCACGAGCAGTGGGACGGCGATGCGCGGGCGTACCTGGGCATCACGATGCCGAACTTCCCCAACTTCTTCTTCTTGTACGGGCCGAACACGAACATCGTGGTGAACGGCAGCATCGTGTACTTCTCGGAGTGCGAGGTGCAGTACGTGCTGGAGTGCCTGAAGTTCCTGCTGGAGAGCGGGCAGCGTGCGATCGACTGCCGCACGGATGTGCACGACGCCTACAACGTGCGCATCGACGCGGGGAACCTGAAGCGGGCGTGGGGCGTCTCGAGCGTGCCGAGCTGGTACAAGAGCGACTCGGGGCGGGTGGCGCAGAACTGGCCGTTCACCCTGCTGGAGTACTGGCAGCAGACGAAGACGATGGACCCGGCGGACTACGTCCTGCTGTAGGGCCGCGTTGCCTCCATGGACTTGGACTTCACGAAACATGCACGGGACGTCATGGTGCAGCGTCTCATCCCAGAAGAGTGGGTCGTCCTCGCAGTCGCCAACCCAGGGTTGAGGGCTGCCGATCCTAGCGATCCCGAGGTTGAGCGGTTCTATTGGCGAGTCCCGGAAGCGGGGGACCGGGTGTTGCGAGTGGCCGTCAACACCCGCGTTGAGCCGTGGCGCGTGGTCAGCGTATTCTTGGACCGAACGATGCGAGGCCGTCTATGAAGCTCGACGTTGACAGCGAAGCTGACGCCCTGTACCTCCGCCTCGATGACTCAGAAATCGTCCAATCGGAAGAGGTGTCGCCCGGTATCGTCCTCGACTACAACGAGGCCAATGAGGTCGTCGGCGTCGAGATGCTTCGGCTCTCCAAGCGGGCACCCGGCCTGAACCTGACCGACCTGCATTTCGAAACAGGCTAGCGAGCTAATCCCCAACCTTCTCGACGGGGACGGGCTCGCAGAAGACCTCGGTGCGTCCGGCGAAGCTCTGGGCGTTGCCCGTGACGACCCTGATGCAGACGTGGCCGGTCGCGATGTCGTCGAAGCGGGTGGTGGCGATGGCGAAGGTGGCCTCGCCGCCGACGGCGTCGTCACCGAACTCGGTGGGGTCAAGCGCTCCACCGGCGGTGCCGAGCGCCACACCGTCCGCATCGAACACGGCCACCAGGACATCCGGCAGAAGCCCCATGTGGACGAAGACGTTGGCCTCGGGGGCAAGCTCCAGGTGGTAGTCGAAGGTGACAGTGACCTCGGCGTCGGAGACGGGCTCGACGCGCAGGTTCCCGACGCGCGAGACGAGGGCGCCGTGGGGCGTGGGGGTTTCCTCGCTCCCCTCCCACCAGGCGGGGGCGGGGGTCTCGGTGGGGATGGGCGTGGCGGTGGGGGCGGCTCGCGTCGCCGGCGGAGGGGTGGCCGGCTTCGGGTCGGGCGGGGTGGTGCCCTCACCGCACGCAAGGACGAGGGCGACGGGGAGGGCGAGGAGCGGCAGCAGGCCTCGCAGGCCCATCAGTCGTCCAGGGGCGGGAGGCCGCCGCGCTCGACGAGCTCCATGCGCACGCCGAGGGCGTCGTTGACGTAGCAGAAACCGGCGAGCACGCCGTCACGGTCGAGTCCTCCC
>JAJDUR010000013.1 GCA_022826585.1 Dehalococcoidia bacterium | reverse complement strand
GCGATAGCGGTCTCGATGGCCCTGCGCTCCTGCGCGATCTCGCTGTCGGCGGCCGTGACGGCGCTCTCGACCTCGCCGGCGCGGAGGGCGAGGGCGGCGAGGTCGCGTTCGTCGTCGCGGGCGAGGCCCAGCTGCTCGTAGCGCTCCTCGATCTCCGGGGCATGGTCGAGGGTCTCACGCACGGTGGCGAGGTCACGTTCGAGGCCGGCGATGGCCTCGGTCCGGCGGGCGACCGCCGCTTCCCGATCGTCGAGGCGGTCGCGCGCCTCGACGACGGCCCGCTCGCGGCGTTCGCGCTCGGTGGCGGCGAGGCGGAGCTCGGCGAGCTCTTTCTCCTCGCCCTCCAGTTGCAGGCGGACAGCCTTGCGCGCGGCGGACACCTGTTCCAGGGCCTCCTCGACGGCGGGGACTTCGGCGAGGCGCTCCTCGTCGTCGCCGATGAAGCGCTCCTCGATGGCGGCGTCGGCCTCGGCCGTGCGGCGGCGCTCGTGGGCGTGCCGGGAGAGCTCCTCGTAGCGTTCAAGGCCGAGGACCTTGCGGAGGACCTCCTTGCGCCTCGACGGGGTCTGCACGGTGAATTCGTTGGAGCGGCCCTGGACGAGGAAGACGCTGTTGATGAAGGTCTGGTGGTCCATGTGGACGCGGCGGTTCAGCTCGGCCTGGGTCTCGCGCGAGGTGCCGCCGGTGATGGGGCGGAGGCCGCCCTGGCCATCGATCTGGAAGAACTCGACCGAACCGACGCCTCCCCGGATGCGCTTACCTGAAACGTCGCGCCTTTCGCGGGTGCGCTTGCGGATGACGCGGTAGCGGTCGCTGTCGACGTCGAAGTCAAGCTCGACGCGCATGTCGTCGGCCCCGTGGCGGATGCGGTCGTCCTCGACGCGCCCGCGGGCCTCACCCCAGAGGGCCCACGTGATGGCGTCGAGGAGGGCGGACTTCCCGTCACCGTTCTTGCCGGCGAGGGTGGCGAGGTGGAGGGGGGAGAAGTCGAGCTCGCAGTCGCGGTAGGAGATGAAGTTTCGGAGGCGGAGGCGGCGGGGGATCACGGGGAGGTCTCCGCGGGATCGAGGCGGTGGGCGTGCCAGCGCACGCCCGAGGCGTCCAGGTCGACGACGACGGCGACGCCGTAGCCGACATCACCGAGGGAGGCGGGCGATCCGGAGTAGACGGCGGTGGCGCCGCCCTCGCTCACGTCGCTGTGGACGTCCCAGTGGCCGAGGGCGATGTACTCCCACTGGGCGCTCTCGGCGAGGTGGTCCGGTGTGATGCGCAGGGAGCGCTCCAGCTGGGCGTCCTCGGCGACCGAGTGTCCGTGGGCGATGGCGACGTTCCAGGCGCGCTCCTCGCGGCGGGGTGGAGGGGCGGCGAGGGGACGTTCGAGCACGTCGACGGTGATGGCGCGGCCCCAGACGGCGAGGTCGAGGGCGGGGAAGTCGAGGAACTCGCCCTCGGGGTTGCGAACGATGCGGAGGCGCGGCGAGAGGGCCTCGAGGTCGTGCCGCTCGTGGGGGCCGTGGCGCCCGATGGGATCGTGGTTGCCGGGGAGGAGGACGGTCTCGCCGGGGAAGCGGTTGATCTGGTCGGTGGCGAAGGCGACGACACCCTCGTCGATACGGGCGTGGTCGAAGAAGTCCCCGGCGATCAGGAGCGCGTCGGCATGGGAGCCCACGGCGAGGTCGATGACGGCTTCGAAGCCGGCCTCGAGGCGGCGGCCGCGGGGCTCCTCGCGGCCGCGCGGGCTGGACGAGTAGGCGCCGAGGTGCACGTCGGAGGTGTGCACGAGCCGCAGGGGACGGGGATCAGGCGCCAACGGCTTCGCTCTCCTCGATGATCTCGGTGGCGGCGGCGAGCAGGCGGGCGCGGCGCTCGTCGGCGACATCCCGCAGCTTGAGGTACGTGTCAAGCGTCTCGATGGGGGAGGAGGCGTCGGGCTGGATGTTGGGCGGCAGCGGCGAGCGGCTGTCCTCGGGCAGGATGGTGCGGATGCCGGCGATGACGTGGGCGTCTGCGAGTGCTCTTCGCGCTTCGGAAAGCCTGAGCAGCGCTTCCTGATCGCGATCGACGTGGATCTCGACGCGCACGATGGCGTCGGCGAGGTCGTGCTTGCCGATGGCGGCGAACACCTCCTCGTTGGGGTCGGCCTCGCGGGGTTTGACGGCGATGCTGACGAAGGGCCGGCTGTTGGGAGCCGCCTGCATCCGGGGCGCGCCATCTCCGGAGAGGCGCTCGCCACGGGGCTTCGAAGTGTCGAACTCCAGGGTCAGAAAGCCCTTGGGTATGCGGGCGTCGCCGAAGTCGACCTCCTGGACGGCGCCGGAGTACCAGCAGGGCGGGTGGGCGTTCAGCTGCATGGCGTTGTGGTGGTGGCCAAGCGCGACATAATCGAATTGGTCCATGTGGAGGGCGCTCAGGGGGACACGGGGGACCGTGCCGCTCTGCATCCAGAGCTCGCTGCCGCTGTTCTCGGCGACGAGCTGGTCGCTGAGGGGCAGGTGACAGGTGAGGATGGACGGGATCTCAGGGTCGATGTGCTCGGCCTGCGCGGCCACGAGGTCGGAGATGGCGCGTTCGATGAGCTTGTAGAGCTGCTCGATGGACGCGCTCTCCGCCTCCTCGCTGTTCGCGAGCAGGTGGGAGACCTGGGGCCAGGGCACGAATGCGACCTGCAGCGGCCCCGCGCGGGTCTCGAGGACCTGGGGGACGTGGCCCTCGCGCTGGAACCAGGCCGCATCGCCGACGGTGACGTTGGGCACGTCGAGGGTGCGGAAGATCTCGAGGGCGTGGGCGCGGGATTCGGCGTTGGGGAGGTCGTGGTTGCCGACGAGGAGGAACGTCGCGATACCGGCCTCGCTCAGGCGGCGGATGCGCCGGGCGAACTCGCGCTGGTGCGTCTGGCTGGGCTCGCGGGCCTTGTAGGCGTCGCCGGCGAAGATGACGGCGTCGACACGCTCCTCGAGGGCGTAGCCGATGAGGTAGTCGAAGGCGTCGAGGAAGTCCTGCATGCGCGTCGACCAGGGCTTCCCGGGGAGGGGCTCTCCGTACAGCTCGACACCGATGTGGAGATCAGCGAAATGGAGTACGCGCATCAGCACCTATGCTACTCTGCCCAACACCGAAAAGACGCCTGTGGAATAAGGGTATCTGTGAAGAAGGAGGCACCCACAGTGGTCCCCGACATAATCACTACAGCTGTTGCGAAAGATGGCTCCCCCACCCCCATCGAGGCGGCGAAGAGTGGGGAGAGATACATAGGCATCGCCCACCATGAGCAGTGCCGCCTCTACCCGGTCCATCGGTCCGGCCGTCGCTCATCCTTTGCCCACATGCCAAGGCAGAAGGACTGCAGGCCCCCCGGGGAGTCAGTTGAGCATCGCAAGGTGAAGGAGGCCTGGTTCGCATATCTGCGTACCCTGCCCTTCTTCAGGGAGATCGTCTGGAACTGTCGACAGTGTTCGAGGCCCCACACGTACGACCTGCTCCATGGGGTCACGTCCGTGGTCGTCGAACAGCGGTTGGGTAACGGTCTCAGGCCCGATCTGACGATCGTGGGAGCAGATGGCCAGCCGATCGCGTTCATCGAGTTCAGAAAGTCCAACCTGAGCAGCAAGATGTGGAGGCACGCCCGAGATGCTGACATCCCTCTGTTCGTAGTCGATGTGCTCGATGGAGAGAGCGAGCAAGCCACCCTCCACAACAGACAGCGACGGTGGTACGACGACATCCCCGAGTTCGACGAAGAGTCGAGGCAGATGGCCCGTCTGGTCGAGGACTTTCCTGCCACGGTCTTCGAGCCGTTCCACGACTCGAACGGCGACCTCGTAGATGCGTTCCTTGACTACAACGACGACGACTCGGAGGGAGTTCTCTCTCTGCTCGGAATGCCGAGTCCGCGTCGTGGCCACTACCTGTTCGCTCACGACAGCACCTTGGGGTGCGACTCCCAGCGTTTGGACCGCATGCCATGGCTATGGCCGACGCCCCAGCAGGCTGCGAGCTAGGACGTATAGTCCCAGCGACCGACCAGGAGGAGGGGTACGTGCTGGAAGCGTTGCGTCTGGATGGGCCGCCGCGGCGGGTGGCGATCGTCACCGGGGGGAGCCGGGGGCTGGGGCGGGAGATGGCGCGGTCGCTCATGCGGGCGGGGGCGGAGGTGTGCATCGCGGCGCGAACGGCGGGGCAGCTCGAGGAGACGGCCGCGTTCCTGGCGGAGCAGGGCGGGCGCGAGCCCCTGACAGTCGCGACGGACGTCACGTCGAGCGCGGAGTGCGACCGGCTCATCGACGCGACGGTCGAGCGGTTCGGCAGGCTCGACATCATGGTGAACAACGCGGGCATCGGGGATTCGCCGGGGCGGGGCAAGGCGGTGTGGGAGATCGAGGACGCAGAGTGGCTCGGCGGGATCGCGGTGAACCTGAACGGGACGTTCTACTGCACACGGGCAGCGCTGCGGCACATGCGGCCGCAGGGGAGCGGGGTCATCCTCAACATCGCGAGCGGGATGGGCATGCGCGCGACGCCGCAGAGCCCGACTTACGCCGCGGCGAAGGCGGGCGTCATCAACTTCACGCAGACGGTGGCGAGCGCGGTCGCGCGGGACGGCATCCGGGTGAACTGCATCACGCCCGGGCTCGTCGAGCAGCGCCCGACGGAGACGGAGGAGGAAGCGGAGGTGATCCGGAAGCGGGGGAGCTACATCACGGCGCGACGGCTGGGGCAGGCGTGGGAGCTGGGACCGCTGGCGCTCTTCCTTTGCAGCGACGCCTCCAGCTACGTGACGGGGGCGAACTATCCCATCGACGGCGGCGGCTTGGTGGGTGGCATCGCGCCCACGGGGTACGCTCCGGACGAGGTGGAGGCGCGGTCCCGTGGCTGACTGGGAGCGGCAGGAGGGATACGACCTGACCGGGAAGCGGGCGCTCGTGGTGGGGTTCGCGAATCCCGCGGGACGCGTGATCACGGAGGCGCTGGCGGAGGCTGGCGCGGACGTGGCCGTGGCCTCGGCGACGATGGACGGCGACGAGGTGATGGCGGCGAAGCGCGCGAGCCGGGCGGTCGGGCAGCTCGGACGCGAGACCTTCAGCCAGGGCTGGGACGTGACCCTGCCGACGAACGTGCGGGTGGGGCTGCGGCAGCTGGTGAAGGAGTTCGGCGTTCCTTCGGTGCTCGTCTACAACGCCGACCTGCCGCTGGCGAAGCCGATCGAGAAGACGGGCGACGCGGAGTTCGCGAACGTGCAGGCGGTGAACCTGAGCGGGGCGTTCTACGCGGCGCGGGCGTGGGTGCGGGAGCTGGGCGAGGGGGAGACGGGACGGCTGATCTTCGTCAACAGCATCTTCGGGGAGCGGGGGGTGAACAACCTGAGCGCCTACGCGGCGGCGAAGGCAGGGGTGTTCGGGCTGGCGGCGTCGCTGAGCCAGGAGCTGGCGCCGGCGGTGACGGTGAACAGCATCGCGACGGGCTGGATGGACTGGACGCCCGGGCGCGGAGCCCACGATCCCGCGGAGAACCTGCTGCTGCGCTTCATCCCCATGCGGAGCTTCGGCGGGGCCGAGAGCCTCGGCGCGCTGTCGGTCCTGCTGGCGAGCGACGCGGCGGGATTCCTGAGCGGGCAGGTGTTCCGGGTCGACGGGGGCGTCTCCGCCCACCTGTAGGGGCCGGCGGCTACTCCGGGGCCTGCTCCAGCACGAGGTCGCGCAGCGTGACCAGGCCCAGGGGCGCGCCGTCGTCGTCAACGACCAGTGCGCGGGAAACGCCGAACCGCACGAGCAGCCGCACCGCGTAGCGGGCCAGCATGCCCGAGCGCACCGCCAGCGCCGGCTTCGACATGATCTCGTAGACGTTGACGCGATCAGGCGCGCGGTCGGGCGCGATGACCTCGCGGGCCAGGTCGCTGACCGTGATCAGCCCCAGCTCGTCGTCGTCGTGGCGCCGGTTGACCACCAGCGAGCTGATGTGCAGGCGCTTCATCGTGGCCACGGCCTCGGCCACCGTGGCCAGCCCGTCGATCGTGTGCACCTCCGACCCCATGACGTCGGCCACGCGTACCGCCCTGGTGTCGCCCTGATCGTTCATAGCGCGCCTTCCAACTCTTCCATGAGGGTGGGCAACTGGGTGGAGAGGCCGACGGCGTCCTCGATGGTGATCTGGAAGGCGATGCCGGCGCCGCTCTCGCCGTCCATGTCGCCGGCGACGGCGATGCGCTCGAGGATGTCCCGCGCCCTCGGCTCCGCCACCAGGAACAGCACCACGTCGCGTTTCGCCGCCAGATCCAGGCCGAGGAAGGTCTTGCCGGGCTTCAGTCCTTCGCCGCGCACGCTGCTGATGATGGTGTCGCCGGTGGCGCCGCCTTCGCGGGCCGCTTCGATGATGCGGTTCGTCTTCTCGTCGCTCACCATGGCGACGACCAGCGCCATCTTCATGACTCACCCTCCTTGCGTTCGTTCCGATTGCGCCAGCGCGCCACCTGCTCGGCGGTGATGGCATAGCCTAATACCGACATGATGGGGAATACACTGGCGAAGGCGATGAGGCCGAAGCCGTCGATGAGCGGGCTGCGGCCGGGGACGTTGGCGGCGAGGCCCAGCCCCAGGGCCGCCACCACCGGCACGGTGACGGTCGAGGTGGTGACGCCGCCGCTGTCGTAGGCGAGCGGGATGATGGTGCGGCCGCTCAGGTAGGTCTGCACGATGACGACGACGTAGGCGGCCACGATGTACCACGGCAGGGCCGTGCCCGTCACGATGCGGAAGCACCCCAGCGACACGCCGATGGCGACGCCCACGGCCACGGCGATGCGCAGGCCCCAGGGGTTCACGGCGCCGCCCGAAACCTCTTTGGCCTTGAGCGAAACGGCGATGAGGGCCGGCTCGGCGACGGTCGTCGCAAAACCGACGGCGGCGGCGAAGAGGTACACGACCCAGTAGTCCTGCCAGCGCACGACGCCATCGCGCGCGACCTCGCCGGCGGTTTCGGCGAGCTGCCGCGCCATCGTCTCGCCGATGGGGAAGAGCGCCTGCTCCAGCCCGATGAGGAAGAGGGCCAGCCCCAGGAGCACCATGACCGACCCGGTGGCGATGCCCCTGATGTTGGGCAGCTTGCGCCGCAGCAAACCGACCTGGAACAGCACGAGGATGACGACGATGGGGGTCACGTCCCGCAGGGTGTAGAGGAGGGTTTCGCCGAAGCGGGCGAGGAAGTCCAGCATCACACCACCATCCCGTAGCCCAGCACGCAGATCATGGGCGTGAGGCTGGCGAAGGCGATCAGCCCGAAGCCGTCGAGCATCGGGCTGCGGCCCCGGATGGTGGAGGCGAGGCCCACGCCCAGGGCGGTGATCAGTGGCACTGTGATGGTGCTGGTCGTGACCCCGCCGGAGTCGTAGGCGACGCCCACGATCTCCTCGGGTGCGAACACCGTCATGGCCATGACCAGCACGTAGCCGCCGATGATGAAGCGGTGGATGGGCCAGCCCTTGAGGATGCGCAGCACGCCCAGGACGATGGCGAGGCCGACGGCGACGGCCACGACCATGCGCAGCTCGAAGGCGTAGCGGTCCTGGGCGGCCTGGCTCTCGCCGATGAACTGCGCCTCGGCCGCAACCTCGGCGCCCTTGGCGGCCACGGCGATCAGGGCGGGCTCGGCCACGGTGGTGCCGAAGCCGAGACAGAAGGCCAGCGCCAGCAGCGCCGTTGCGCTTCCCTTGCGCGCCATCCCCTGGGCCAACGCCTCGCCCAGCGGGAAGAGCCCGCTCTCCAGCCCCTGGATGAAGAGCGCCAGCCCGAGGACGACGCAGACCAGCCCGACCACGACGTCGGCGACATCGGGGAAGGGCTGTTGCAGCACGACGACCTGGAAGAAGGCGATGACGGCGAAGATGGGCGCCAGATCCCGAAGCGCGCCCAGAATCTGCTTCGCCATGGCCAACGCGAATCGCGGCAAACCAGGCTCCTCGCGCGTGTGCTGCATGGGTTCGGTGGGCCTGCGCGGCGCGGCTACACCGTACGAAGCGGCGCGAAGCAGGTCAACGAAAACCGGGAGGGCGGCGCGGGCCTTGCCTCAGACCGCAGGAGCGGCCTCCTCGCGTACTGGGGGATGGCTCCGTACGATTTCGCGCGATGGAGCGCACGAGCACACCGCTGGCAGGGCTCCGCGTAGTCGAGCAGGCGGGCTGGGCGGGCGCCTTCGCCGGACGGCTGCTCGCCGACGGCGGGGCCGACGTGGTGCGGGTGGTCCCGCCGGGCGGGGACGAGCTGGAGCGGGAGCCGCCGTTCTTCGGCGAGAGCGGCGTCTCAATCCAGGCGACCTGGTACAACGCGGGCAAGCGCGTCGTGCACTTCGACCTCGCGGGCGACGAAGGCCGTGACCTGCTCGCCGGGGCGGACCTGCTCATCGAGGACTGGAAGGCCGGCGACGCTCCCTTCGACGGAGACGCGCTCCGGGAGGCGTTTCCGTCGCTGGTGCGGCTCTCGGTGACGCCCATGGGGCACGAGGGGCCCTGGGCGGGGCTGGCGGTCAACGACCTGGTGGCGACGGCGCTCTGCGGGGCGGCATCGATCACGGGGACGCCCGAGACGCCTCCGCTGACCGGGTACGGCAACCAGACGGCGCACACGGTCGGGCTGTACGCGGCCTGCTGCGCGCTCGCCGGCGTGCGGCTGCGCGATTCCAGCGGGAAGGGCTGCCACATCGACCTCTCGAGTCACGAGACGCTGACGGCGAACACCGAGCAGATGCTGATGCAGTGGTTCTGGCCAGACGGGGGCCGCTGGACGACGCAGATCGCGCAGCGCCAGGGGAGCCTGCACTGGAGCGGCGGCTACGAGCTCTACCCGGATAGGGACGGCAACGGGCTGATGGTGACGCCCTCGCTCGGTCTCATCGACAAGCTCATCCCGTGGCTGGAGGAGAGCGACTCGGCGGCGGACCTGAACGATCGCGAGGAGTTCCCGGACCTGATCGCGCTCGTGAAGCAGATGCCGCACGTGATGAGCGTCCTGCGGGAGTGGACGGCGAAGAACAACGCGGATGACCTGTTCATGGAGGCGCAGCGGCGCCGGCTGCCGTTCGGGGCGGTGTGGCCCGTGAGCAAGGTGGTGGCGACGCCCCAGATCGAGGCGCGCGGGTATTTCCAGGAGCGGGAGGTGGACGAGTTCGGCAGCGTGCCCTTCCCCGGGCGGCTGCTGACGACCGACGCCGACGGGCCCGCACCCGGGCCGCCGGCTCGGGTCGAGGAGGTGGCATGGAGCGCTCGGCCGGACCTGGAGGCGATTCCCGGCGAGCCCTCGGCCGGGAAGCCGCTGGCGGGGCTGCGAGTGCTCGACTTCACGCACGTGCTGGCGGGACCGTTCGGGACGCGCGTGCTCGCGGACCTCGGGGCGGACGTGATCAAGGTGGGGACGGCGGCGCGCAACGCCGGGGCGAACACGCTCAACCACCCGTACTACCTCTCGTGGAACCGGAACAAGCGGAACCTCGCCCTCGACATGCGGCGGGAGGAGGCGCAGGAACTGGCGCGCCGCCTCGCGGGCGAATGCGACGCCATCATCGACAACTTCAGCGCGGGCGTGCTCGCGCGCTGGGGGCTCAGCCGGAAGGGTCTGGTGGAGACGGCGCCGGGCGTGACGGTGGTGGCGATGGGGGGCATGGGGAATTCGGGGCCGTGGCGCGACTTCGTGACCTTCGCGCCGACGATCCACGCGATCACGGGGCTGACCTACCTGACGAACGTGCCGGGACGGCAGGACATCGGCTTCGGCTACTCGCTCACGGACCACCTGAGCGGGGTGGCGGCGGCGCTGGGCATCCTCGAGGGGGTGGAGCACCGGCGCCGTACGGGGCAGGGGCTGGACGTCGACGTGGCCCAGTACGAGCTGGGGTTGGGACTGATGGGCCCCGCCTTCCTCGACTACTTCGCGAACGGGGTCGACCCGCAGCCGGTGGCGAACCGGCATCCGTTCGACGCCTGGGCGCCGCACGGCATCTATCCCGCACGGGGCGAGGACCGCTGGGTGGCGATCGCGGTGCGGGGGGACGAGCAGTGGCGGGCGCTCTGCGAGGTGATGGGCGCCCCCGAGCTGGCCGACGACCCGCGCTTCTTCACGCACGAGGCGCGCATCGCCAACCAGGACGCGCTCGACGACCGAGTGGCCGCCTGGACGGCCGGGCAGGACCGCTACGAGGTCATGGAAGCGTGCCAGGCGCGGGGCATCGCCGCGGGCGCGGTGCAGGACGGCGGCGATATCGCGACGGTCGACCCGCACCTGGCCGCACGCTCGTTCATCGGGACCATTCCCACGGAAGACGAGGGCGAGCAGGGAGCGGAGCGCTTCCCCGCCTTCATCGACGGCCAGCGGCCGACGACCGCGTACGCGGCTCGATCCCTGGGAGCGGACACGTTCGACGTGCTCACGGAGCTGCTGGGGATGGGGCCGGAGGAGATCGGCGCCCTCGTGGGAGATGGCATTCTGAGCTAGCAGGGGCTTGAGCCGCACGGTGCCTGTTGGCACTTCGCCCCCGATGCCGAGGCCCTGAATGCCGGCCAGGCTGGCCGAGTTGCGGAACGTTTCAGCCGCTGAAGCCCGGGAGAGTCGCTAGTACGAGCAGGGTGAGGACCGCAGCCACGAGCGCGAACATCGAGAGCCGCCAGGTCAGGCGGGACTTGCCCAGTGGCAGCAGCAGCCAGAAGAGCCCTCCCACGGCAACCGCCCAGCATGCGGCGATCGCGAGGCATGACAACACGGCGTCGCTCTGGTCGAACCGGTTGACGAACCAGTAGTGATCGGCAGTGATGAACGCCATCCAACTCACGAGCAGGGTGGCCAGCACGAACACGCCGAGTCGACGGACCGGGAGCTGCACACCCTCTCCCTGAACGCTCCGTGCCATGTGGTGCCCTCCCCACAATCATCTTGACACAACCAACGACGTAGGAATGAACCTCGCGCCGCCACGATTGGCTACCTGGCGACACAAGCCCCAACCGGCGGCTCGCAGAGAGGCGCTCTGGTACGCTTCCCCCTCCAGAGGACGCCCGGGAGCGGCCCGTGACCCTTCACCTGTACTCCTCGTTGGGACGCGCCAAGCGCGAGTTCGTTCCGCTTGTGCCCGGCGAGGCGCGCATCTACGTGTGCGGGGTGACGCCGTACGACGTGACCCACCTCGGCCATGCGTTCTCCTACGTGAACTTCGACGTGCTGCGGCGCTACCTGACCTGGAAGGGTCTGAACGTGCGCTACGTGCAGAACGTGACGGACATCGACGACGACATGATCATGGTGTCGAAGCGCGAGGGCGGTCGGCCGATCGCCGAGATCCGGGACGAGAACGACGCGATCTTCCGCGCGGACCTGGACCGGCTCAACGTGCTGCGGCCAACGGCCTATCCGTTCGCGACGGACCACATCGACCCCATCATCGAGACGACGCAGGCGCTCATCGAGTCGGGGGCGGCATACGAGGTGGACGGCGACGTTTTCTTTGAGGCGCAGCGCTTCCCGGAATACGGGCAGCTCAACGGCGTCTCCATCCAGGAGCTGGCGAAGCGGGAGAATCCCGAATCGAAGCGCGAAGAGAAGAAGCGGGGGCCGCTCGACTTCCTTCTCTGGCAGCGTTGCGAGCCGGACGAGCCGAGCTGGCCGAGCCCCTGGTGCGACGGGCGTCCCGGCTGGAGCATCGAGTGCACGGCGATGTCGCAGGGGCACCTGGGGGAGCAGATCGACATCCACGGGGGCGGAAGCGACCTCATCTTCCCGCACCACGAGAACGAGATCGCGCAGGCGGAGAGCGCGACGGGGAAGTCGCCGTTCTGCGGATACTGGATGCACAACGGCATGCTCAAGCTGGACGGCGTGAAGATGAGCAAGTCGCTCGGGAACCTCGTGCTGGCGCGCCACCTGATGGAGCGCTACGACCCCGACCACCTGCGCCTCTACCTGCTAAGCGAGCATTACCGCACCGACGCCGACTACCGCGAGGGCGCAATCGAGGCGCTCGCGGGGCGTTACGCGCGGTTGCGCGATGCCTGTGGCCGGAGCGGCGGCGGGGACGGGGCGCTACAAGCGGCCTTCGAGACCGCCATGGACGACGACCTCGACGCACCGCGTGCGCTGGACGCGCTCGACGGCGGCGCCGAGCACGTGCTCGCGGGGGGTGACGGGGCGGAAACGCTGCGGGAGTCGCTGGCGGTGCTCGGCTTCGGCTTCGCGGGGGCGCGGGGGCCGGCCACGGGGGACCTCACCCCCTAGCCGAAGCGGAAAGGCCTAGGACGCGTCGCGCTCCTCGCGGCGGTGAATGCTGAGGCCGAGCTCAAGCTCCTCGATGGCGATCTGGGCGAGCTCCAGCGTCTCCTCGGAGGGGAGGGCGCCAAGCCAGGCGCGGTGCGCGACCTCCGTGACGCGGGCGGCGCCCAGCTCGCGCTCGGCCTCGGCCAGTTCCTCCGTGACGGCGGACTGCCGCTGGATGAGGCGCTCGCGCACGATGTGACGGATGAGGTCGGAGGCGCGCTCGCGGGCGTCGGCGGCCGTGAGCGCCGGCTCCCGGCGGGCACGGAGGCGCGCCAGGCGGGCGGCAACGGGGTCGTCATCGTCCTTGGCGAGGGCGTCGAGCTCGTCGTGGCGCCAGCGCTGCACGATCTCGCGGTCGAGCGCATCAAGAAAGAGGTCCGGGGGCAGGTGGCGCAGGTCGGCGCGCAGGCCGGGGTTGTGCAGGAGCGTCGCGAGCAGCGCCTCCTCGGCCGGAGCGCGGGCGGCAACGACCTCGGCCTCCGGGCGGGGCTGCGGGCCACGGGCCTGGACCCGGAGGCGGTCGGCGATGGCGCGCTCGGCGATGCCAAGGCGGCGGGCAATGCCCTGGATGTGGGCGGAACGCTCGACGGGGTTGCGGACGGCGAGGAGCACGGGCCGGAGCCGGTCGACAATGCGGCCGGTTTCGAGGGGCGAGTCGACTCGGCTTCCGGCGATGAGCCGTTCAAGGAGGAAGCGCGCGAAGGGGGCGGCGTTCTCGATGGCGGCGCGCCAGGCCTCGGGGTCCTCGCGGGTGAGGTCGTCAGGGTCCTGGCCCGCGGGCAGGGGGGCGACGCGGAGGTCGAGGTCGACATCGGCGGAAATGGCCTCGGCGCTGCGCTGGGCAGCGCCCATCGCCTCGGGCGAGCCGAAGTCGAGGAGGAGGGAGCCGGCGCGTTCCGCAGCGGCCATACCGGCGCTGTCGGGGTCCATGGCGAGGACGACGCGGGAGGCGAAGCGCGTGAGCCTGGCGGCGTGGCGCTCCGTGAGGGAGGTGCCCATGGTGGCGACGAGGTTGCGGAAACCGGCCTGCCACGGCCCGATGACGTCGAGGTAGCCTTCGACGACGACGACCGTGCCACTCTCGCGGGCCTGCTCGCCGGCGACATCGAGGGCGTAGAGGATGCGGCCCTTGTCGAAGATTTCGCTCTGGGGGGAGTTGAGGTACTTCGGCTCGCCGTCTCCGAGGATGCGTCCTCCCAGGCCGACGTAAACGCCGCGGTCGTCGGCGATGGGGATGGTGACGCGCCCGCGGAAGCGGTCGTAGGGCGCGCCTCCCGAGTCGCTCTCGTGGAGGACACCCGCGGCGAGGGCATCCTCGTCGCTGTAGCCGCGTCCGAGCAGATAGTCGCGCAGCAGGCGCCACTCGTCGGGGGCCCAGCCGAGGCGGAAGCGCTGGACGGTCTCGGCGTTCAGGCCGCGAGTCTCGGTGAGGTAGGCGCGGGCCTCCCCGCCCCGCTCGCCCGCGAGCTGCTGCTCATAGAAGTCGACCGAGGCGGAGACGATGGCGCTGAGGCGCTCGGCACGGGTGCGCTGCTCCGCGGCGCGGGCGGAGAGCTCGACGCCGGCCTCCTCGGCGAGGATGCGCAGCGACTCGCGGAAGTCGACGTTCTCCCGCTTCTGGACGAAGGAGAAGATGTCGCCGCCCTCGCCGCAGCTGCCGAAGCAGCGCCAGGAGCCGCGATCGGTGAAGACGTAGAAGGACGGCGTTTTCTCGGTGTGGAAAGGGCAGAGCCCGCGAAAGTTGCGGCCTGCCTTCTGAAGCTTGACGGACCGGCCGATGTACTCCGCCGGCTCAATTCGCCGCTTGATCTCCGTGACGGCGTCCACGCCCGAATCCTACTCCTCCCGGGGGCTGCTAGGGCCCGTCGCCCAGGTCGGGTTCATCCGGGCCCTCGTCGTCGGGAGGTTGGGTCTCGGCCGGGACGTCGACCACGTTCGGGTTGGGCACACTGGCGGTGCCCTCGTTGACGCCGTCGATGAAGAGCGTGATGCGGATGACTTCGCCGGTCTGGGGCAGGGCAATGCCGTCGATCTCGACCGACTCGCCCTCGCCGATGGAAAGCGGGGAGATAGTCCTGGTCGTCGTCTCGCCGGGGACGCTCACGACAAGGCGGGCGTCGTTGGTGGCTAGGGGGTCGCCGGCGTTCTCGATCGTGATCGTGAGGACGCCGGCGGAAGCGGACGCCGTGAGCGAGAGCGCGGGACCGACGGGCGGAGGCACGACGATGAAGTCGACCTGGTTGTTGTCTTCGCTGGACTCGGCTATGGCGTCGTCGGGATCAACGGTCACCCTGATGGTGATCTGCTCAGTCACCGCCGGCGTCATAGTGAAGTTGAGGGCGGCGGTGTCGTTGGGCTCGATAGTGACGTTGTCGGCCAGCTCGATCGGCGTGACCTCCTCGTCCGGGTCGTCGGGGACTTCCTCGACGCGAACGACGATGGCGCCGGAGAAGGGGTTCGTCGACGTGTTGGTGATCGTGACCCGCAGGGTGGCTCCCCGATCGATGAGCACCGCGTTGGTGGGGAGGAAGTCGGGGGCGTTGAGCGGAGCCGTGGAGGTTGGGGTGGGCGTGGCGGTGGTTGGCAGGTCGGGCTCGCCCTCACCATTGGTCTCGCCGGAGTCCACCGGGGTGGGAGGCGGTGTGGGGGTGGGCGTGGGCGGACGCGGCGGCGCCACCTCGGGAAGGCCGGCCAGGTCCTGGGGATCGATGTCCAGGGCGCTGAGGCGAACCCAGAGGCGGTTCTCGAGCTGGAGCCACTGCTGATCCCTCGTCCGGCCGGTCACGGTGACAACCTGCCCCGGCTCCAGGGTTCCCGCCTGGTTGTATTCGTTGCTGGGACCGGTGCGCAGCTCGGTGAGCCCCACGACCAGGGCGATCGTCGTCGGCACCGGCGTCTCCGAGGGGGGCGGCGTCACGACGACCTGGATGGGGTCGGACTGGATCTCGGTACCGCTGGCGGTTGAGGCGCGGACGACGAGGTTGTAGACCCCCGCAGCATCGAAGCGGGCGGTGAGGACGGCGGCGTAGGTGTTCTCCCCGGTGACCCTGCTGGTGAAGACCTCGTCCGCGATGATGCCGGTGACCAGCAGCTCGAACCGCACGATATCCTCGTCCGAGACCACCGAGACGATGACCGTGAGCTCCTCGTCGACGGCAAGCCGCTGGCCGGGCGAGGGCGCCTCGATGCGAGCCTCGGGGGCGACTTCGACGGGGGTCGGCGGCGGTGGCGGGTCGTCTCCGTTGTCGTTGAGCACCTGGAAGAGCAGAAAGATCAGGATGCCGCCGATGACGAGGGCGGCGAGGGTGAAGAAGTAGGTAGCTGCCGTGCGCCCCAACGAGCGGCGGGTGGCGCCGTAGTAGCCCGCGCGCGGGCCATCGCGGCCGTAGCTGCGCGGGTCGGGCGCGCTGCGACGCAGGTGCTGGGACTCCCAGGGGTCGACGGTCCGGGGCGCCGATTCGGGCGGCACGCCGATGACCTGGCCGCCCTCACCGCGATCGCGGGACGGTGGGGAGGGGGGGCTGCCCGCCGGAGGCGGGGGCTCCGAAGACGTCCCTCCGATCAGGGGTTCGTCGTCGGGAGGGCCTGGACGATCCTGCTCACTCACAAGCGATGCGCCTTCACCACCACCACCTCAGTATCCCATCCCGCTGCCAGAAGGCAATCCGAAGGCTCTAGAGGGGCCATCCAAGAGCGTCCTCGCAACCGAGGTCGGCGGCGAGCCGGATGGCGTAACGGTCGGTCATTCCGCTGACGAAGTCGGCGGCGCGGCGGGGGAGGGGGTCTTCCGGAAGGGAGTAGCCCGAGGAGATGGTCTCGGGGTGGTCGATGGCGTGCCGGAAAAGGAAGCGCACGATGTTCCTGGCGTGCTCCACCTCGGCGCGGCGCTCGGCCAGCAGGTAGATGTTCTGGAACATGTACTCCCTGAGCTCGTTGACGGCGCCGTGCACGGTCGGGCTCATGGTGATGGCGGGCGGCTGGGCCCCCTCCTCGCATCCGTCCCCGGTGGCGGCCCAGCTCGACTCGACGACGTCGGTCACGAGCACCTCGAGGCGCTCACCGTGGGAGCGCCCGAGGACGCGCTGGGAGACGGCGGGCAGGTCGTCCTCGCCGATGAGGCCGGCGCGGATGGCGTCCTGGACGTCGTGGTTGAGGTAGGCGAGGGCGTCGGCGAGCTTGACGGCCTGTCCCTCGAGGGTCTCGGGGATGCCCCAGCCCTCGGCGAGCACGTCCTCGCGAACCTTGCTGGACTTGCGCACCCCGTCGAGGACCTCGTGCGTGAGGTTGAGGCCACGGCCGTCGTGCTCGAGCTTGTCGAGGACTCGCTCGGACTGGTAGTTGTGGCGGAAGCCCTCGGGGAGGCACTCGGCGAGGGCCTCCTCGCCGGCGTGGCCGAAGGGGCCGTGGCCGATGTCGTGCCCGAGGGCGATGGCCTCGGCGAGGTCCTCGTTGAGGCGCAGGGCGCGGGCGATCGTGCGGCCAACCTGGGCCACCTCGAACGTGTGCGTGAGGCGCGTGACGAAGTGGTCCTGCTGGGGGGCGATGAAGACCTGGGTCTTGTGCTTGAGACGGCGGAAGGCCTTGGTGTGGATGATGCGGTCGCGGTCGCGCTGGAAGGCGGCGCGCACGGAGGAGGGCTCCTCGGGGCGGGAGCGGGTGGCGTTCACGGAGCGCGCGGCGAAGGGGCTCAGGCGCTCCTCGTCCTGCTCGATGCGGTGACGCACACGGTGCAGGTCCACCGTCGCTCCTTCCGGCGTGCGGTTCAGCTTGCCCCCGCAAGTGCGGCCTGGGCGGCGGCAAGGCGGGCGGTGAGCACGCGGTAGGGTGAACACGAGACATAATCCAGGCCGACGTTGTGCCCGAAGGCGATGGAAGCGGGGTCGCCCCCGTGCTCGCCACAGATGCCGAGCTTCAGGTCGGGCTTCACGGCGCGGCCTCGCTCGATGCCGAGGCGCATGAGCTCGCCCACGCCCTCGCGGTCGAGCTCGACGAACGGGTCCTTCTCCAGCACCTTCTGGGCGATGTAGTCCGGCAGGAAGCGGCCAGCATCGTCGCGGGAGAGACCGAAGGTGGTCTGGGTGAGGTCGTTGGTGCCGAAGGAGAAGAAGTCGGCGTGCTCGGCGATCCTGCCGGCCGTCACGCAGGCGCGGGGCAACTCGATCATGGTGCCGATGGTGTAGTCGAGCTCGATGCCGCGCTCGGCCGTGACCTGGGCGGCGACGGCCTCGACGCGCTCGCGCAGGCGGGCAAGCTCCTCGGCGGCGCCGACGAGCGGGATCATGATCTCGGGCTGGGCGTCGACGCCCTCGGCGCGGAGGTCGCAGGCGGCCTCGATGATGGCCCGGGTCTGGACCTCGTAGATCTCGGGGTAGGTGATGGCCAGGCGCACGCCGCGGTGGCCGAGCATGGGGTTGAACTCCTGCAGGGCGAGCACGCGCTGGGAAACGCGCTGCGGCTCGACGCTGATGGCGTCGGCAAAACGCTCCATCTCCTCGGCGCCGTGGGGCAGGAACTCGTGGAGGGGTGGATCAAGGAGGCGAATGGTGACGGGGAAGCCCGCCATCGCGCGGAGGATGCCGTCGAAGTCGTGGCGCTGCATGGGGAGGATGCGGGCGAGGGCCTCGCGGCGGCCGGGTTCGTCCTCGGCCAGGATCATCTGGCGGACGGCGAGGATGCGGTCCTCGCCGAAGAACATGTGCTCCGTGCGGCAGAGGCCGATGCCCTCGGCGCCGAACTCGCGGGCTTTCGCCGCGTCCTCGGGGGTGTCGGCGTTGGCGCGCACGCCGAGGCGGCGGGCGTCGTCGCCCCAGGCCATGAGGCGGTTCAGGTCGTCGGGCAGCTCGGGGTCGGCAAGGGGCACGGCGCCGAGCATGACCTCGCCGGTGGTGCCGTTCAGCGAGATGACGTCGCCGCGGCGGATGGTGAGGTTGCGGCCTCCGGCATCGACGCGGAAGGAACCGTCGGCGTAGTCGATCTCGAGATCGCCGCAGCCGGCCACGCAGCACTTGCCCCAGCCGCGGGCGACGACGGCCGCGTGGGAGGTCATGCCACCGCGGGCGGTGAGGATGCCCCGGGCGGCGAGCATGCCCTGGATGTCCTCGGGGCTGGTCTCGACGCGCACGAGGATGACGTCCTCGCCGGCCTCGGCCTGCTCGGCCGCCTCCTCGGCGGAGAACACGACCCTGCCGACGGCGGCGCCGGGGGAGGCCGGGAGGCCGGTAGCGATGACGTCCGTTTCGGCGCCGTCGGCGAAGACGCTGTGGAGGAGTTCGGAGATCTGCTCGGGATCCTGGCGGCGCAGGGCCTCCTCGCGGTCGACAAGGCCCTGGTCGACGAGGTCCACGGCCACCTTGACCATGGCCGGACCCGTGCGCTTGCCGTTGCGCGTTTGCAAGACCCACAGCTTGCCGCGCTGGACGGTGAATTCGATGTCCTGCATGTCACGGAAGTGGTCCTCGAGGCGCTGGGCGGCGGCGAGCAGCTCGCCGTAGACGGCGGGCTGGGCCTCTTCCATCGAGGGTGGGCCGTCATCGATGCGCTCGGCGCTTCGGATGGGCTGGGGCGTGCGCACGCCGGCGACGACATCCTCGCCCTGGGCGTTGATCAGGAACTCGCCGAAGAGGCCGGTGGCGCCCGACTTGGGGTTGCGGGTGAAGGCGACGCCGGTGGCGCAGTCGTCGCCGAGGTTGCCGAAGACCATGGCCTGGACGTTGACGGCGGTGCCCCACTCGCCGGGGTAGCCGTTGAGCCGGCGGTAGACGATGGCACGGTCGCTCTCCCAGGACTCGAAGACGGCGCCGATGGCGGCCCAGAGCTGCTCCCAGGGGTCGTCGGGGAAGGCGATGCCGAGCTTGTCGCGGATCTCGGCCTTGTACTCGGCCACGATCTCGCGCAGGGCGGCGGCGGGGAGGTCGGTGTCCTCGGAGACGCCACAGGCCTCCTTCTTGCGCTCCAGGATGGCCTCGAAGGGGTCCTCGTCGAGGTCGGACTCGCGCTTGAGGCCGAGGACGACGTCGCCGTACATGGCGACGAAGCGGCGGTAGGAGTCGTAGGCGAAGCGCTCGTCGCCGGAGCTGCGGGCGAGGCCCTGGACGGTCTCGTCGTTGAGACCGAGGTTGAGGACCGTGTCCATCATGCCGGGCATGGAGACGCGGGCGCCGGAACGGACGGAGACGAGGAGGGGATTCGAAGCGTCGCCGAAGCGGGCGCCGACGATCGACTCGACGTGGGCGATGCCTTCGCGGACCTGCTCGTCGAGGCCATCGGGGTAGCGGCGGCCGTTCGCGTAGTAGGCGCTGCAGACCTCGGTGGTGATGGTGAGACCGGGAGGAACGGGGATGCCGAGGTTGCTCATCTCGGAGAGACCGGCGCCCTTGCCGCCAAGCAGGTTCCGCATATCGGCGCCGCCCTCAGCGCGTCCGTCGCCAAACAGGTAGACGAGCTTGGCTGAGAGCTCCGTGCCCGATTGCGGGCTGGCGGTGGTGCTGGTCATGGGGGTCCTCCGGGTGTGTGCGAACCGCGGCTCCAGGCGGCGTCCCGAGCGTATCCCGGCAGGGGGACCCAGACCAGCGGAAACGCCCGGATTTCGTCGAACGTTAACGCCGGGGCGTTACTCGACGGTGACGGTCTTGGCGAGGTTGCGGGGCTGGTCTATATCGCAGCCTCGCGCATCGGCGGTGGCGTAGGCGAGCACCTGGAGGGGCACGATCGCGGCGAGGGGCTCCAGCAGGGCGGGGACGGAGGGCACCGTGAGGGCCTCGTTGGCGAGGGCGATGAGCTCGTCGTCGCCCTCCGTAACGATGGCGAGCACCTCGCCGTCGCGGGCGCGGATCTGCTCGATGTTGGAGACGATCTTGCTGCGCAGGGCGTGCTGCCCCGCGAGCGCGACGGTGGGGAAGGCGGGGTCGATGAGGGCGAGGGGGCCATGCTTCATCTCACCGGCGGCATAGCCCTCGGCGTGGACGTAGGAGAGCTCCTTCATCTTGAGGGCGCCTTCGAGGGCGATGGGGAGGGCGGGGCCGCGGCCGAGGAAGAGGATGTGCTCGGTGGTCCGGAAGCGGTCCGCCGCCCTGGCGATCCGGTCGAAGGAGTCGAGCTGGCGCCCGACGATCTCGGGCATGGCGGCGAGGTCCCGCACGTGACGGGCGAGGGCGTCGTCGTCAAGCCGACCGCGGGCGCGGGCGGTCTCGAGGGCGAGCGCGAAGAGGGCTGCGATCGAGGTCGTGAACGTCTTGGTGCTGGCCACGCCGCGTTCGAGGCCGGCGTAGGTGTGGACGGCGCCGTCGGCGACGCGGGTGGTCTGGCTGCCGGGGGTGTTGCAGATGGTGATCTGGGGCGCGCCCCGGGCACGCGCGACGGTCATCGCCTCGAGGACGTCCACGGTCTCGCCGGACTGGCTGACGGAGATGACGAGCGTCTCGGGACCAAGGACGGGCTCGCGGTAGCGGAACTCGCTGGCGTTGTCGATGTCGGCGGGAAGGCGGGCGATCTGCTCGAAATACCAGCGCCCGACCATGGCGGCGTGGAGGCTGGTGCCCATCCCCACGAGCAGGACGCGCTCGACCCGCTCCAGCCAGGGGCGGGCCTCGGCGAGGTCGTCGAGGGAGAGACGCGCGGGTTCGACCGTCATGAGGCCGCCGATGGTGTCGGCGAGCGCGGCCGGCTGCTCCATGATCTCCTTGAGCATGTAGGTCTCGTAGGCGCCCTTGAGGGCGCTCTCGGGGTCGAGGGAGACGGTGCGAGGCTCGACGGCGGCGGCGGACCCGTCGAGGGTCGCGTAGGTGGCGCCCTGCTCGTCGATACGGACGACCTGGCGGTCGGCCAGGAAGGCGACGTCGCGGGTGTGGGGGAGGAGGGCGGCGAGGTCGCTGGAGAGCAGCATCTCGCCCTCGCCGTAGCCGACGACGATGGCGCCCGCGTTGCCGATGCGCGCGCCGACGGCGACGCCGGGCTCGCGCGGGGACATGGCGACGATGGCCTGCGAACCGGTCAGGCGGGCGCAGGCCTCGCGCATGGCCGCGAGGAGGTCGCGGCCGGCGTCGAGGCTCTCTTCGAGCAGGTGGGCGATGGTCTCGCTGTCGGTCTCGCTCTCGAAGGCGTGGCCGCGCTCGCTCAGCTCGGCGCGGAGGGCGGCGTAATTCTCGACGATGCCGTTGTGAACGACGACGACGTTGTTCCCGTAGCCGGTGTGGGGATGGGCGTTCGCGTCGCTGGGGGCGCCGTGGGTGGCCCAGCGGGTGTGACCGATGCCCGTGCGAGCGGGGGGGAGAGGGTGGGCGGCGATGGCGGCGTCGAGCTCGGCGATCTTGCCTCGGCGCTTGGCGACAACAGGCGCGCCGCCGCCTTCGGGCAGAAGAGCGACGCCGGCCGAGTCGTAGCCGCGATACTCGAGGTCGCGCAGGCCGCCCATCAAGATGGGCGCGGCCTCACGCGAGCCGGTGTAGGCGATGATCCCGCACATACAGCTTCCCCGTGGCACTCGGGAGACGCGCAGGGCCGTCTCCGGTCGATGCTCGGTGTGCCTGGTGGGGGAGAGGGCCGCGAGCCCCCTGCACGTGGCTGGTGCTTTGTCAGGCGGTTACCCGCCGTGGTTTGTTTCCAGCCTTACGACCGTGCCGCCGGGAGGCCACCCGCCGAATGGTTCGATTCTGCCTCCGCCTCGTCATCCGCGCGGTGCGCGGACCTGGCGCTTGACCGATCCCACCTGTGGTCGATGCAGTAGGGGCGCGTTCACCTCCTCGGTCGTGCTGTCCTGAGTGTCGGGCGGCGGGGGAGCGGCGTCAACGCCTCCGGGCCGAAGGATCAGCTGGATTCGCGGGGGATGCCGGCGAGGCCGAGGAACTCGTCCTCCCAGCCGAGGACGGCCTCGATGGCCCGCTCGTCGGTGGGGGAGAGGAGGTGGCTCTGCTCGCGGAAGGCGGCAGCGACGCCGGCGGCGGTCTCGGGGAGGGGGCCGGCCTGGAGGCCGAGCTCGCGCTCGGTGGTGAGGATGAGCTCGATGAGCTCGCCGGGGACGAAGAGGCCCTCTTCCTGGATCTGCTCCCATATCCACTCGGCGCACTCCTCGAGGAGCGCGCCTTGGAGCTTGCGGCCGGCGCCCTCGCTCACGAGGCGTCCGGTCCGGGGGCGCCGACTTCCTCGCGGATGCGCTTGAGGCGGTTGACGTTCTCCTCGTCGGGGCCGCCACCCTCGATGCCGGGCACCTCGAGGAGGAGGGGGGCGTCGCGGAAGCCGGGATGGGCGAGGATGGTTCGGAAGCCGTCGAGGCCCATGTGCCCGTCGCCGATGTTCTCGTGGCGGTCGCGGACGCCGCCGAGGGGCATCTTGCTGTCGTTGGCGTGGACGGCGTGGAGGCGATCGAAGCCGATCTCGCGTTCGAACTCCTCCATGGCGATCTCGCAGCCTTCGCGCGTCGTGATCTCGTAGCCCATGGCGAAGGCGTGGCAGGTGTCGATGCAGACGCCGATGCGGGGGTGGCCGTCGCAGCCGCGAATGATCTCGCCGACCTCCGTGAAAGTGGAGCCGATGCCGTTCCCCTGGCCGGCGTTGTTCTCGATGAGGAGCATCGAGTCGTTATCGGCGGCTTCGAGCACTTCGAGCATGACGCGGCAGATCTGGTCCTTCACGGCATCGAAACCGGCGCCCTTGTGGCTGCCGACGTGAAAGATGGTGCCCTCGACGCCGAGCGTTCCCGCCCATTGCACGTACTGCTTGAGGGAGCCGGCGGAGCGGTTCAGGAGCTGCTCGTCCTGCGTTCCGAGGTTGACCAGGTAGATGCCGTGGAAGAAGACGGGCACCGGGAGGCGCTCGTGCTCCTGGTGGAAGGCGGCGACGGCCTCATCGCCGACGTTCGGAGGGCGCCACTGCTGGGGGGCGGAGATGAAGAGCTGGATGGCCTCGGCGCCGATCGCCTCAGCGCGGGCAAAGACGTTCTGGGGGCCTCCGGCGGAGGAGACGTGGGCGCCGACTCGCATGGCGGCGAGTGTACGCGGGGGCGGTGCCCGGCGCAGGATGATAGGATAGGGGGGTACCCTATTCGGGAGGACCGCATGCTCCCCGAAACGCAGCAGCAGGCGAGCCGCCGGCTCAAGATCATCGCGGGGCAGGTCGAGGCGTTGCAGAAGCAGGTCGAGGAGGACCGCTACTGCGTGGACCTGCTCGACCTTTCGCTGTCGGTGCAGCGAGCCCTGCGCAGTCTCGACGCGCTCGTGCTCGAAGGGCACCTGCGCACGCACGTCATCGAGCAGGTGACGAACGGCGAGTCGGAGCGCGCGGTGCGCGAGCTCCTGCGCGTGTACAAGATCCAGGGGCCCGCCGAGACGGGCGCCGCCACCACGGGGCACGGAGGACACGATGCCGGAAACCATTGAACTGAAAGTCGACGGGATGACCTGCGACCACTGCGTGCGCGCGGTGACCGACGCGATCAGCGGCGTGAAGGGCGTGGCGGACGCGAGCGTCGATCTCGACGCCGGGGCGGCGACCGTCACGGGCGAGAGCGTCGACCTGGAGGCCGTGGTGGCGGCCATCGTGGAAGAGGGATACGAGGCCGCGCCGCAAGCAGCTTCGTGACGAGCCCCGACCGCGCGGTCACCCTCCGAATCGGGGGGATGACGTGCGCTTCGTGCGTGCGGCGCGTCGAGCGGGCGCTCAACCGCGTCGAGGGCGTCGATGAGGCGAGCGTGAACTTCGCCTCCGCCACGGCGCGGGTCTCGCTTGGAGAGGGGATCGGGGCGGAGGACCTCGTGGAGGCGGTCGAGCGGGCCGGCTACGACGCATCGGAGCTCGATGCGAGCGCCGATGCGACTGTCGAGGACGCGCGAGGGCGCCTCGCGGCGCTGATCGCGGGCGGAGCAGTCGCGGTGCCGGTGATCATCGCGAGCATGGCGATGGACATTGCCGACCTGCCCCTGTTCGGGAGCCACACGGCAACGGGGTGGCTGCTGCTGGGCGGCGCGGCGATCGTGCAGGCGCTGCTGGGGTGGCGCTTCTACCGGGCCTCGTGGCCGGCCCTGCGGGCGCTGACACCGAACATGGACGTACTGGTGGCGCTGGGGACGACGGTGGCGTTCGTGTTCAGCGCCTGGGTGGTGGCGGCCGACCGGAGCGAGTCGATGTTCTTCGACGTGAGCGCGGCGGTGCTGCTGTTCGTGAGCCTCGGGCGGTTCTTCGAGGACCGGGCGCGGGCGAGCGCGGGCGGGGCCATCCGCGCGCTGCTGGGGCTTACGGCGAAGTCCGTGAACGTGGTGCGAGGCGACGCCGAGGAGGCGGTGCCGGTCGAGGCAGTGGCGGTGGGGGACGTGTTCCGGGTGCGCCCGGGCGAGCGGGTGGCGCTCGACGGCGTGATCCGGGCGGGGCGCAGTGCGCTGGACGAGTCGCTGCTGACGGGCGAGTCGATGCCGGTCGAGCGGGGGCCGGGGGAGGCGGTTGTGGGAGGCGCACTGAACCAGCAGGGCGTCCTCGAGGTGGAGGCGACGGCGGTGGGAGAAGACACGGTCCTGCAGCGCATGGCCGCGCTGGTGGCGGAGGCGCAGGGCTCGCGGGCGCCGGTCGAGCGGGTGGTGGACGCGGTGGCGGCGGTGTTCGTGCCGGTCGTGCTCGTGCTGGCGCTGGGCACGTTCCTCGGCTGGGGCTTCCTCGATGACTCGTTCGTCCGGGCGATGGTGTTCTCCGTCGCGGTGCTGGTGATCGCCTGTCCGTGTGCGCTCGGGCTGGCGACGCCGACGGCGATCATCGCGGGGACGGGGATGGGGGCGGAGCGGGGCATCCTCATCCGCAACGCGGAAGCGCTGGAGACGGCGGCGCGTATCGACGCGGTCGTGCTCGACAAGACGGGCACACTGACGGAAGGGCGGCCGGAGCTGGTCGAGGTCGCGCCGGCGGAGGGGATGGGGGAGGAGGAGGTGCTGGCGCTGGCGGCAGCGGTCGAGTCACTGAGCGAGCATCCGCTGAGCGCGGCCGTGGTGGAGGCGGCGGAGGCGCGGGGAATCGCGCGCGGGAACGCGGAGGGGTTCGAGGCGCTGCCGGGGGCAGGGCTGAGCGCCGAGGTGGCTGGTCGGACCGTGCTCATCGGGACGCGGCGACTGTTCGAGGAACGGGGGGTGGCGCTCGAAGATGCGGAGGCCACGCTCGCGCGGCTGGAGGGGGAGGGGCGGACGGTGGCGCTGATCGCCGTCGACGGGGCGTACGCGGGGATCCTTGCGTTCGCCGACCCCCTCAAGGCGAACGCGACGCAGGCAGTCGCGACGCTGCGGTCGCTGGGGGTGCGGACGATCATGGCGACGGGCGACAACGAGCGGAGTGCGCACGCGGCGGCGCAGACGCTTGGCATTGGCGAGGTGCACGCGGGGCTGCGTCCGGAGGAGAAGCTGGCGCTCGTGCGCGAGCTGCAAGCGGAGGGTCTGCGGGTGGCGGTGGCGGGCGACGGCATCAACGACGCGGCCGCGCTCGCGCAGGCCGACGTCAGCGTCGCCATGAGCACGGGCGCCGACGCGGCCATCGAGGCGAGCGACGTGACGCTCCTGCACGGCGACGTCGCGAAGATCGCGGAGGCGATCCTGCTGAGCCGCGCCACGCTGCGGACGATCCGGCAGAACCTAGGCTGGGCGTTCGGTTACAACGTGATCGCCATCCCCATCGCGATGGCGGGGCTGCTGAACCCGATCGTGGCGGGCGGGGCGATGGCGCTGAGCTCGGTGAGCGTGATGGCGAACAGCCTGCGCTTGCGCACGCAGCGGCGCCGCATCGTCGAGGCGAGCGGGAACACCTACGAGGGCCCGCGCGAGCAGTTCGCGTCGATGAACCGCGGTCCGTTGCTGGCGCTGGCGTCGATCGTCATCGTGCTGCTGGCGCCGTTCGTCGCGTTCACGGGCATCGACCGGTCGTGGTGGGGGTAAGCCGCCTCCTATCGCCGTTCACGGGAGTCGGGCTACACTCCGCAGCATGAAGCGAGCAGAAACGCGTGCGGTGAAGGCCGGTTCGGTCACCATCGGCGGCGGGGCGCCGGTCGTCGTGCAGTCGATGGCGGCGACGAAGACACAGAACGTCGAGGCGACGATCGACCAGGTACGGATGATCCACGAGGCCGGCGCCGGCCTCGTGCGCGTGGCCGTCGACAGCCGCAAGGACGTGGAGTGCCTGGGACAGGTGCGCGAGGCGGTTCCCGAGGCGAATTTCGTGGTCGACCTGCAGGAGAGCTACCGCCTCGTGACGCAGGTCGCGCCGCATGTCGACAAGGTGCGCTACAACCCGGGCCACCTGTACCACCACGAGAAGTCGAAGCCGGTCCAGGAGAAGGTGGCGTTCATCGCGGAGACGGCGGGCGAACACGACTGCGCCCTGCGCGTGGGCGTGAACTGCGGCTCGGTGGACCCGGCGATGGACGAGAAATTCGAGGGGGCGGACGAGCCCGGTCTCGAGGGCGTGACGGCGATGGTCGAGAGCGCGCTGGAGCACACGCAGATGCTCGACGACCTCGGGTTCACCCGGTACGTGGTGTCGATGAAGGACAGCGACCCGCGCAAGGTGATCGCGGGGAACAAGCGGTTCGCGGAGCTGCGTCCGGAGATTCCCCTGCACCTGGGGGTGACCGAGGCGGGCATGCCGCCGGAGGGCATCATCAAGACGCGCATCGCCTTCGAGCAGCTCCTGAGCCAGGGCGTGGGCGACACGATTCGCGTCTCCCTGACGCTGCCGTTCGCGGAGAAGTGGCGCGAGGTGGAGGCGGGCAAGGCGATCCTGGACGACATCGAGGCGGGGCGGTTCCGCTCGGTGCCGGAGTTCCTCGACGGGGGACTGAACATCATCAGCTGCCCGAGCTGCAGCCGGGTGGAGAACGAGGCGTTCATCGAACTGGCGCAGGACGTCAAGGAGATGACGACCTACGCGCAGGAGCACGACATAACGATTGCGGTCATGGGGTGCCGGGTGAACGGGCCCGGGGAGACGGACGACGCGGACCTGGGCCTCTGGTGCGCGCCCACCTTCGTGAACCTGAAGCGGGGCGAGGAAGAGCTGGGCGCCTACCCGTACGACGAGGTGCTGGGCCGGCTCAAGGTGGAGCTGGACGCGCTGATCGCGGAGAAGAGCGGCTAGCGACGGCGCAGCGCCCTAGAACGGCAGGCCCTTCTCGCCCTGGACGCCCCTGAGGGCGGCGATCTCGCCCCAGTGGCTGGCGACGTGGGTGACGCCCACGTTGGCGAGCACGTCGATGGCGCGCTGCTGTCCCATGGGCGTCTCCATGGAGCGCTCCAGCACGTCGTCGGCCGCCTCGGCGAGGAAGGCGTCGGTGGCTGCCTGCACGGCCGCGGCGTAGTCGCGGACCGTGGCCAGGTCGAAGCGCTTCCCGGCCCAGGACGAGTCGTCCCGGGGGCCGGCCGCTTCGACACCCAGGCGCTCGGCCCAGCCGCCGGCCTCGAGCAGGGTGGGACGCCCCTGGACGAGGCCGTGGACGATGCCGTCCTGGGTCATGGCGATGTGGGCGTAGATGGCGGAGATGGGGCTAACGACCCAGCCCTCGCCCTGGAAGTCGGCGGTTTCCTGCGAGCAGTCGCTCAACGAGTCGCCGAGGAGCTGGTGCACCCAGGTGAGCTGTCCACGGAGGAGGTCACGGGCGTCCATGGCGCTACCTGCTCCCCGCGAGGATGCCTTCGACGTAGGTCCTGAAGGCCCACTTGAAGGGGGTGAAGTCCATGTCCTGGAACATGAGGTCGGCGTTCTGTCGGGTGATCTCGCGCTCTTCGCCGCATCGCCTGCACATAAGGCAGGTGACGGGCTCCTTCATGATGGGCCAGACGTGCTTGCATGACTTCGGCATGGCGACCCTCCCGGTGTGCCTCAGGATACCGACAGGGCCCCGCGCTTGCGGGGCCCCGTTCGTTGGCGTTGGTGGAGACGCGGGAGAGTCGAACTCCCGGTCCAGCCAGGGTCTGCTCCGGATTGTCCTACAGGCTTTCCCACCAGTTGGGGTCTCGTTCCGCCGCTCCGCAGGTGGGGGCCGAGGACGGTGGAACCAGCCGATGAATCTTAGGTGAGCCGTATCGGCGTCAACTCACAGCGCCCCAACTTCTATGGCGCCTCACCGCGCTCCGCTGGGGAGGGAGCCACCGGTGAAACGTCTCACGGGCTAAGCCGCGAGAGCGAGTTCGCGATCTTCGGCGCTTACTCAGATGGCCGCCTGTTTAACGAGGGTGACAGCCAACCTCGGCCTGCTACCCGGTTACGTTCCCTCCTGTCGATACCTTTCGTCCCCAATTGCTGTCATCCAGCGTAGCACAGGCGTATCGCCGCACAAGCGGGGGTGTGTCGCGCGAGGGCTAGACGGAATGGCGGAGGGCGCGGGCGACCTGGCGGCCTTCCTCGCGCTCGCGGATCTTGCGCCTCTTGTCATAACGCTTGATACCGCGGGCCACCCCCAGCTCGACCTTGGCCATGCCCCGCTTGAGGTGCATGTTGAGGGGCACGAGCGTGAGCCCGCGCTCATCGAGGGCGGTGCGAATGCGGCGCAGCTCCTTTCGGTGGAGCAGGAGCTTGCGGTCGCGGCGCGCCTCGTGGGGGGCGTAGCCGGCGTTGTGGTAGGGGGCAATGTAGGCGTCGAGGAGCCAGGCCTCGTTGTCGCGGATGCGTCCGTAGGCGCCCTGGATGTCGACCTTGCCCAGGCGGATGGACTTGATCTCGGAGCCGGTCAGGGCGAGGCCGGCCTCGTAGGTCTCGAGGATCTCGTAATCGCGACTCGCGCGGCGGTTCCTGGCGACGATCGCCTGTCCAGCGGGCATGGCTCCAGTCTCGCACGCGCCGGGGCGGGACCCAAACCGGGGGCGGGAGCTACTCCTCGTCCCCGGACTGCTGGGCGGGGGGATCGTCCGCCTCGTCTTCCCCGTCCGCCTCGTCGATGCGCTCGGGCGGGGGCGGGGGGTCGATGCCGCGGAGGACATCGATGGCGGCGAACACCTGGAGGTCGCCGAAGTCGATGTAGTCGTCGCCGGTGAGCGGCACCTCGTAGTCGGGGGCGATCCCGAGCCCCTCGATGACCTGGCCGTTGGGGCGCAGCCAGCGCCCGACCGTGACATACAGGGCGCCACAGCCCTCGGGCGCGCCGCACTTGCGGAGCGGGTGGAGCTGGTTGACGGTGCCCTTGCCGAAGGAGCGCGTGCCCACGATGGAAGCGCGGCCGTTATCGGCGAGGGCGGCGGAGAGGACCTCGGAGCCGCTGGCGCTGGCCTCGTCCTGGATGATGACGATGGGAACGGAGATGGCGACGCCACCGGGGGTGGCGCCGAAGGTGATGGTCTCCCCGTCGGCGTCGATCTCGATGAGGATGACGCCGTCGTCGAGGAACTCGTCCGTGACCTGGACGGTCTGGCGGAGCAGGCCGCCGGGGTTCCCGCGGACGTCGACGATCATGCCCATGTAGCGGCCGCTGTCGGCCTCGGCGAGGGCGGACACAAGCTCGCCGGGCGTCTCCGAGTGAAACTGGGCGATGTTGACATAGAGGATGTCGGTCACGAGGTTCCCGTCACGGTCGACCAGGTCGGTGCCTGTCTCGCCGGGGATGATCTCGATCCGCGGCTCGGTGAAGACGCTCTGGATGAGGATCTCGTCGCGAACGATGGTGATGTCCTCGACCTCGGGGCCCTGGCCGCCGGTGGCGAGGTCGGTGTGCTGGACGGTGAGCGTTACCTCGGTGCCGCGCGGGCCGCGGATGCGCTGTACGGCCTGCGAGCTCGTCCAGCCCTCGGTGGACTCGCCGTCGACGGCGAGGACGATATCGCCGGCGCGGATGCCGGCGGCCTCCGCGGGCGAGCCTCGGAAGGGCGCAACGATCTGGATGAAGCCATCGCGGTCGGTCACGCTGGCCCCGATGCCCTGGTAGGTGGACTCGATGCCGCCGACGCCGAGGGCGACGTCGCCGGGGCTGAGGTACTCGGTGTAGGGGTCGTTGAGGGAGTCGATGGCGCCGCGGATGGCGGCGTCGAGGAAATCGCGCTCGACGAGGATTTCCTTGTCGACGAACTCCTCCTGGAGAATCTCGAACGTCTCCTCGAGGATGGAGCCGCCGATGGCGAGCTCGGAGGAGGCCTGACCTGTATCGGTGGCGTCGGTGCGCTCGTCCTGAGCGGCAGCGGGTGCGCTCGCCGGGGCAACGACCTGCGGTGCATCGTCACTCGTGAGGTCGCTCACCCCGTAGCCAAGACCGAACATAAGCAGGAGGCCGGCGAGGGCGAGCAGGGCGAACGCGACACCGCGGACGGCTCCCGAGCCGCGCGATGAGGTTGCAGGAGGTTCTGGAGCGATCTCCATCAGGTTCTCCGAGGGGGCTGTTGAGCCTGGGTTCGAGTGTAGGTGGGGGTGTCGCGGGCGGCAACGCGGAGCATGACCGTCCCTTTTCGGAACTAACCGGTGGCTGCGGGCGGGGGGAAGAACCCGATACCGCCCTCGCCGATCCGCTCGATGGGAGCACCTCGCCCGGGGCGCCAGTGGAGCAGCACATCGCGCGAGCCGTCGCCGAAGGCGGCGGCGGGAGAGTCGGTAAGGAGGCGCCCTCCGCCGAGGAAGGCGGATCCGTCGGGCGCCCAGAGGCAGTGGGAGCGGCCGTACTGATCGAAGAAGCCGGCGATCGTCTGGTAGTCGGGGGAAGGCATGAAGGGAGCGCTCGCGCCCAGGAACGCTCCCGACGCCAGCCGCGCGTGCAGCGAGACGGAACCGTCGCCGGTGGCGGAGGGCACGATGAAGGCGAGCTTCTCGCCCATCGGGTCCCAGAGGACGCTGGAAAAGGGGCGGCGCATCAGCAGCTCGGGGCGGCCGCCGGCGCCGAGGTCGACGGCCCAGAGCTCGTCGAAGGCGCCAGACGCGGGGCGGGTGGTGACCGCGGCGGAGAGGGTTCGCGTGCCGGGGCGGAAGGCGAGGGCGACGCCGCCCGGGAACTCGCCCACCTCGTCGGTCACGTCTCCCGAACCCGTGGCAACGCGCACGATGACGCCGTCGCCGCCACCATCGGGCGTGGCGAAGGCGAGGAGGTGGCCGTCGTCGCTGAAGGCGGGGGTGCGGAAGCCGCGGGCGTCGGCGGAGATGGGACGGGAGGCGCGGGCCTCGGCGAGCTCGAGCACGGAGAGGTTGACGCCGGAATGGACAGCCAGCCGTCCACCATCGGGGGACCAGGCGAGGAAGAGGGGCGCGCCCGTCTGGATGGGGTCGGCGATGAGGGGGCCGTCGGCTTCGCTCAGGAAGAGGGTGAGCCCGGCGCGACCCTGGGCGACGAGAGCCAGCCGATCGCCTGTGGGCGACCAGAGGGCGTAGTGGGGCACGTTGGGCGCGATGACGGCTTCTCCGCCCAGGGGGCTCTCGTAGAGCGAGCGGAGGTGGTTCCCCTCGAGGTCGAGCATCTCGATGGCGCTGCGCTGCTCCTTGCCCTCACGGACGACCACGGAGAGGGCGATGGCCTCGTGCCCGGGTCGCCAGGTCGGCCAGAAGCCGGCTGGCACGACGGGCGAGACGCGCCACCCGTCCTCGTTAGGACGGAGGAGGGTGATGGCCTTTCCCGGCTCGGCGGTGATGATGGGAGCGGACAGGATGGGGATGCCTCGGTCGGGGATTGTAGGGGATGGGGCGTCCCGGGCAGGCCCGGGAGCGGGTGTCAGGGGATCGGATGTGAACTTCGCACTATTCCAGTTATGTGCGGGGAAGGGGCCGATATGACCCTCAAGCCGCCCCCCGAGCGGCCGTTATGCCTCCTGAAAGGGATCGCGCGTGCGTAACTCGGGGAACAGGGAGAAGTCGCGGTCTCGCGTCAGTAACGCCTCCATGCCGTGAGCCACGCAGATGGCTGCGACTCGCGCGTCGTGCACCACTCCTCCCATCACGCGGGGTCGCCGCACAAAGCGCTCAAGGGTCTCCAGGAACCCATCGGTCTCCCCAATCACGCGGGCAGACGGAGAAGCGGTCCAGGAAGCGAGTTGCTCCCACGCCTGGTCGGGGCTGGACTGGTTGCCCTCCCAGAGGCGCCGGTTGGTGGCGACGCTCAGGAACTCGTAGCAGCACGGCCAGGGGATGGCCCAGGGCGTCTCTCCTTCGGCGAGCGCGCGAAGGAGGGAAGCTGCGACAGCATGCTCCCGGGAGTCGCGACGATGGGCGTACACGAGGATGTTCGTGTCCACGGCGATCACCGTGGCTCGTCCTCGCCATAGATTATGTTGCGCAATTCCTGCCAGGAGTAGGTTTCAAGCGGCCCCACAGCATCAGGGTCTCCAACGCTGTGGTCAGGCAGGCGGTAGGGAGCATCACGGGAAGGGGCGGAGAGGACCTGCCGGAGGCCTTCCTCGACCACGGACCGCAGAGAGCGGCCGGTGGTCCGCGCGTGCCTCTTCGCCCGAGCCAGTAGTTCGTCCTGGATATCGAGCGTCGTCTTCATGGTCCCATATTACCCATATCCTCTAAGACGGGCTACCCATATTCCTGAGTCGTCCCGCAGGCGCCACGGCTCCTCACTCGGGACGGAGGCGGACGTTCCTGACACAGTGCACCACTCTCCCCGAACCTTTACCTTCGAGCCTCGCTTCTTGACCTAGGCTAGGATCACAGACCATCGCAGGGGAGATGCCATGCGAGTCCTGGTAGTTGAAGACGAACAGTCCCTGGCTTCGGCGCTCGACCGCGGCCTTTCGAAACTGGGGTACGCCGTCGACGTGGCCTACGACGGGGCGGAAGCGCTCGACAAGGCTGGGGGCACGCCCTACGACGTGGTGTGCCTGGACCTGAACCTGCCCCGCGTCGACGGGGTGGAGGTGTGCCGGCGGCTGCGGGCGGACCGCTTCAACGGCGGCATCATTATGTTGACCGCGCGCAGCGGCATCAAGGAGCGGGTGGAAGGGCTGGACGAGGGCGCCGACGACTACCTGGTGAAGCCGTTCGCCTTCAGCGAGCTGGCGGCCCGCATTCGCGCCGTCACGCGGCGGGAGGGGACGCCGCTCGATCCGGTGCTTTCGACGCGGGGCCTGGAGCTCGACCCGAACACGAACATGGTGCGGCGGGAGGGGGTCTCCATCCACCTGACGCCGAAGGAGTTCGAGCTGCTCTACTACCTGGCCAGGAACGAGGGCCGGGCGATTCCCCAGGAAGAGCTCATCGAGCGCATCTGGGATGAGCGCATGAACCCGTTCACGCAGACCGTGAAGGTCCACATGAACAACCTCCGCCGCAAGCTGAACGAGGGCTTCGAGGAGGCCATGATCACCACCATCCGGGGGAAGGGCTACGTCCTTTAGGCCGCAACTGCCGCCGGTGGTCCGGACCGTCCGCTTCCGGCTGACGGTCTGGTATTCCACGCTCCTGCTCATCCTGGGGCTCGCCTTCATCCTCTTCCTGAACGTCGCCGCTCGTCTCGATGAACCGGACGACCAGGCGGTCATGGAAGAGATGGGGCTGGACCGGGCCGAGTGGCAGCAGGACGGCATCAACACCAGCGAGCCGGCCGCGGCCGTGAACGACATGACCCCCGCCCAGCTCGTGGAGGAGGCGGGGCATGAGTTCCAGTCGGAGAACCTGGACCGGCTGCGGACGTGGTCGATCGTGGCGGGCTTCGGGCTGGCGATCATCTCCGGATTCGGGGGGTTCGCCCTTTCGGGCATCATCCTGCGGCCGATGCGGGACATCACGGAGGTGGCGTCCGAGATCAGCGCCACGAACCTCTCGCAACGCATCAACCACCAGGGCCCGGACGACGAGCTGAAGCAGCTGGCGGACACGTTCGACTCGATGATCGACCGCATCGAGCGGGGCTTCG
Organism: Dehalococcoidia bacterium; assembly: GCA_022826585.1. Classification (GTDB taxonomy): domain Bacteria; phylum Chloroflexota; class Dehalococcoidia; order Tepidiformales; family Tepidiformaceae; genus UBA2991. The sequence continues at coordinate 4,356 of JAJDUR010000013.1, read as the reverse complement.
AAGCGCAACGGCGCTTCGTGCAGGACGCCTCGCACGAGCTACGCACACCGCTCGCCGCCATCCGCACGAACATCGAGGTGGCGGAGATGGCGAGCGAGACGGAGCAGGAGGAGCAGCGGGCTCTGCTGGAAACGGTGAAGGGGCAGACCGAGCGGTTGACGCGGCTCTCCGAGGACCTCCTGCTGCTAACGGCCCCCCAGGTGGCACTTCCCCTGGAGACCGTCAACCCGGGGGAGCTCGTGGCGATGGCGCTCGAGGAGCTGGCGCCGCTGGCGGAGCGCGCGGACGTGGTCCTCACGGCCAACACGCAGGGCTCGTGCGAGGCGGTGGCGAGCACGGACCTGCTCTACCGCTGCGTGCTCAACCTGGTCGATAACGCCGTGAAGCACACCGGCGAGGGGACGGCGGTGACGGTGGAGGTGGGGTGCGAGGGCGACAGGGTGTCGATCGGGGTGAAGGACACCGGGCCGGGCATCCCGCCCGAAGACCTGGCGCACGTGTTCGAGCGGTTCTACCGGGTGGATCGCAGCCGTGTGCGGGGCCGGGGTGGGTCGGGGCTGGGGCTCGCGATCGTGCGGGAGCTGATGGACTCGATGGGCGGATCGGTGGAGGTGGAGTCGCCACCCGGGCAGGGGGCGACGTTCACGCTGCGCCTGCCGCAGGCGCAGGCCGACAACGGCGCCGGACCACATCGACAGGGAATCTCGGCCCCTTAACCTTTCCTTGACCTTTTGGTCCCGGCTCGCTTATATGTCGGGCACGGACCCGACAGGGGCGCGCCCGTAAGCGCCCTGACTGCGGTACGACCCGCAGTGATACGACGCTGTACGAGGACCCCAAGGAGGCTTCCTGTGGGACCTTTACTTGAAACTATCAACTCCCCCGCGGACCTGCGTGATCTCACGCCCGAGGAGCTGGAGCAGCTCGCCACGGAAATCCGCAATGAGCTGGTCGACACCATCCAGGGGATCGGCGGAGGTGGTCACCTCGCCTCGAACCTGGGCGTTGTCGAGTTGACGCTCGCGCTGCACCGGCAATTCGACTCACCGAAGGATCGGATCCTCTGGGACGTGAGTCACCAGGTGTACGTCCACAAGATGGTGACGGGCCGCCGGGAGCAGATGGCCTCGATCCGGCAGTACGAGGGCCTCTCGGGGTTCGCCGATCGGAACGAGAGCCCGCACGACCTCTTCGGGGCGGGCCATGCCGGCACCTCCATCTCGGCGGCGACGGGCATGGCGGCGGCACGCGACCTGCGCGGCGAGGACCATCACGTGATCGCGGTCATCGGCGACGGCGCCATGACGGCGGGCATGGCCTTCGAGGGTCTGAACCATGCCGGGCACCTGGGCACGAACCTGATCGTGATCCTGAACGACAACTCGATGTCGATCTCTCCGAACGTGGGGGCGCTCAGCCGCAACGTGAACAAGCTGCGCATCGAGCCGCACTACCGGCGCGTGAAGCAGGAGATCGAAGGCCGCATCGACGGCCTGGTGGAGCAGTTCCCCATAGGGCGGAACCTGGCGAGAGACGTGTGGCAGGGCGCCCAGCGCGTGCAATCGAGCATGCGCGACCTGATCGTGCCGGCAAGCTTCTGGGAGCAGTTCGGCTTCGACTACTACGGGCCCATCGACGGCCACAACCTGGGCGAGCTGGAGGCGACGCTTTCGGCGGTAAAGCAGGTGCAGGGCAAGCCCGTGCTGCTCCACATCCTGACGAACAAGGGCCACGGTATTCCGGAGGCGGCGGCCGACCCGGTGAAGAGCCACAGCGGCACGTTCTGGCTGAAGAAGCCGGCCGCGCCCGACGCCCCCAAGGCGCCGCCCACCTACAGCCAGGTGTTCGCGCAGGCCGTGGACGAGCTGATCGAGCAGGACCCGCGCGTGGTCGCCATCACGGCAGCGATGCTGGAGGGCACCGGACTCGCGGCTACGCAGAAGGCGCACCCCGAGCGCGTCTTCGACGTCGGCATCGCCGAACAGCACGGGGTGACATTCGCGGCGGGGCTGGCGACGCAGGGGATGCGGCCCATCGCCGCCATCTACTCGACGTTCCTGCAGCGCGGCTTCGACTCGATCGTGCACGACATCGTGGTGCAGAAGCTGCCGGTCATCTTTGCGCTGGACCGCGCCGGGTTCGTCGGGGACGACGGCAAGACGCACCAGGGCTTCATCGACACCTCCTACATGCGCTGCCTGCCGAACATGGTGGTGAGCGCGCCCAAGGACGAGGCCGAGCTTCGCGACCTGCTCTACACGGCCGTCGCGCACGACGCGCCGTTCTCGGTGCGGTACCCGCGGGGCGCCGGTCCCGGAGCGCCGACCGACCAGCCGATGAAGAAGATCCCGATCGGCCAGTCCGAAGTCCTGCGGGAAGGGCGCGACATCACGCTCATCGGCTACGGCGCGTCCGTGATCGAGTGCGTGAAGGCGGGCGACCTGCTGGCGCTGGAGGGCATCGAGGCGCGGGTCATCAATTCGCGGTTCGCCAAGCCGCTGGACGAGGACGCCATCCTGGCAGCCGCCCGCGAGACGGGCGGCATCGTCACGGCCGAGGAGAACGTGCGGGCGGGCGGCTTCGGCGAGGCCGTGCTGGCCCTGCTTGCCGACAACGGCGTGCCCGAAACGCTGCTCCTGAACCTGACGATGCCGGACGACATCGTGGACCACGGGCCGCAGAAGGTGTACCGCGGCGTGTACGACCTCGACGGCGACGGCATCGCCCGTCGGGCGATGGAGGTCCTGAAGGACCGCCGCTCCGAGCGCAAGGAGAGCCTTGCGACCGCCTGAACCGCAGGGAAGGGGGGAGCAAGCCGCATGACGACCGCTGCAGCATCGCCTCCTTCGGCGCTGACCGCGCACCTGGACGCGCTCGAGGCCGCGTTGCGCGCAGCCGTGGGCACGGACGAGGGCGGCCTGGCGGCTGCGGCTCGTTATGTCATGGGCTGGGAGGACGAGGAGGGGCGGCCCGCGACCACGGGGGGCAAGCGCATCCGCCCGGCGCTCTGCCTGCTGGCAGCGGAGGCGCTCGGCGGCTCGGCCGCCGACGCGATGCCCGGCGCGGTGGCGGTGGAGTTGGTGCACAACTTCTCCCTCGTCCACGACGAGATCCAGGACCGCGACGCGGAACGCCACCACCGGCCGACGATCTGGCGGATCGTGGGCGAGGCGCAGGCGATCAACGTGGGCGACTACCTCCTGACGCGCGCGCTGCGGGCGCTCTCTCAGTCGGACGCGCCCAGCGAGCGTCGCGTGGCCGCGCTGGACGCCCTGCTGACGGCCACCGACGACATGATCGGCGGGCAGTGGAACGACCTCAGCTTCGAGCCGCGCGGGGACGTGTCCATCGAGGACTACCTGGGGATGGTGGAGGGGAAGACGGGGGCGCTCATCGGGGCGCCGCTGCAGATGGGCGCCATCCTGAGCGGGGCGCCGACGGAGCAGAGCGACGGCATCCGCGACTGGGGGCGCAAGGTCGGCCTTGCCTTTCAGGTGCGGGACGACATCCTCGGCATCTGGGGCGACCCCGAGGTCACGGGGAAGTCGAACCAGAACGACATGGCCCGCCACAAGAAGACGCTGCCGGTCATCGCGGCGCTGTCGGAGCCGCGCACGCGCGCGGCGATCGAGCGCCTGTACGCGCACGACGAGCCGCCGGCGGCGGAGATCGAGGCGATCTCGGCGCAGATGGAGGCAGACGGGGTGAAGGCGGTGGCGGAGGAGCACGCGAGGCGCTACGTCGACGAGGCGAGCAGCCTGCTCGACAGCCTCGGGCTGCGCGAGGACGAGCGCGTCCTGCTGGCGACGGTGGCGCGCTACCTCATCGAGCGGGCGGGGTAACCCAGAGGTCTACGGCAGGGACGTTTCGCCCATGAGGTAGCGGTCGATGCCGCGGGCGGCGTCGCGGCCTTCGGCGATGGCCCAGACGATGAGGGACTGGCCGCGGGTCATGTCGCCGGCGGTGAAGATGCCGGGGACGCTGGTCATCTTGTTCTCGTCGGCGGCGACGTTGCCGCGCTCGGTCAGCTCGACGCCGAGCTGCTCGAGCATGCCCGGGCGCTCGGGGCCCAGGAAACCGAGAGCGAGCAGCACGAGGTCGACGGACTCGACGAACTCGGTGCCCGGAACCTCGGTCATCTGCATGCGGCCGTCCTCGCCGGGGGCCCACTCGAGGCGGACACCATGGAGGGCGGTGAGGCGACCGTCTTCGCCCGTGAACTCCTTCGTGAGGATGCTGTAGTCGCGATCGCCGCCCTCCTGGTGGGCGCCCGAGGTGCGGAAGATGTTCGGCCAGGTGGGCCAGGGCGTCTCGGGGGGGCGGCTGTCGGGGGGGCGGGGGAGGAGCTCCCACTGC
>JAJDUR010000040.1 GCA_022826585.1 Dehalococcoidia bacterium | reverse complement strand
CGTTGGGGTCGACGCTCACGGCGTTGCTCGGCGGGCCCGTCCCCAGCGCCGAGAAGGCGGAGACGCGGTAGCGCACGTTCTCGTAGGGCCCGGCCCGGGTGTCGGTGTAGCTGGTGGCGCTGCTGCCGGCGGTGGCCACGTGGGACCAGCTGGCGCCGGCGTTGGTGGAGACCTCGATGCGGTAGCCGCTGAGCGTCTGGGTGCCGGCGTTCGCCGCCGTCCACTGGATGCGCACCCTGCCGCCGTTGATGTCGCCGGCGCGGGGGTCGCCGGGCGCGCCCGGGGCATGGCCGCTGTAGCCGTTGACGCGGATCAAGAAAGACTTGCCGCCGGGTGACGTGCTCCAGGTGCCGCCAACGGACCGCAATCCACGCGTGTTGTCGATGCTCCAGCCGCTCGCCGCGCCCGAGTCCTCGCTGTCGGAGGCGGTCGCGCTCAACCCCAGAGCGCCTGTCGGCTCGAACACCACGGCATAGATGCCCTGGCGGACGGTCCGCAAGCCTCCCCTGGGCACGGTGAACTCGAGCGTTCCGGCGGCGAAGCTGTCGGGAGGGCCCAGGTCCCTGAGCTTGGTCCGCGGGAGCCTGTTGGAGTCGACGGTCCAGAGGGAGACGTCGAACCGATCTCCCTCCGCGTCGGCGGAGACCACCTCGATGCTGGTGATCGTGTAGCTCCCGCCGGAGACGAACGACTGGGAGGAATGGCTGCCCAGATTCAGGGACTCCGTGGGCGTCTGGCCCATGTTGCTGACCAGCGAGTCGACGGGCTGGCCCCTGATGACCATGCGAACAGCCTGGGTACGCGACAACCAGGTAGTCGCACTAGATGAAATGGCCGAAAGCCTACCGTCGGCTATGCTCCAGCCGCTTGCAGCGCCGGAATCCTCGGCGTTAGACGAAGTTGCTCTAACCCTAAATTCCCTACCATCACCGCGAATCACCACGGCATAGTCGGTCGACGCATTGAGGAAGGTGTTCACCGGAGCGGCGAAGACAACCTCTCCGGAACTGAAGTCGCTGGCGGTGACAAAGTCGGAGGTGACCCGGGTCGTGGGAGTGCCGTGGGAGTCGACCTCCCACAGGGAGACACCAAACGCCCGACCGATGAACCGGTTTTCGACCGCAATGGTGTGGATGACGTAGCCGCCGCCGTGGGCGCCGGTGCTGAACCCTTGAGCCACGGGGTTATGCGACACAACGGTCACGTCGGAGATCTGCCCGACGTTGCTGACGAGCGCGCTGGGAGCCTGCGCCGACACCGGCTGCGCCGGTTGCAGCGCCACCAACCCCAGCGCCAGCGCCCCCAGGAGGGCCATCCTCACGGGGGTCACGAGCGTGCGGGAACGCTTCCGGGACTCTCGCGGGAGCTGCATTGCGCGACTACCAATCCTCGGGGGGGGGGGGGGGCAGTAAGGATCCGCCGGGGAACTCATGCCATCAGGGCCGCTCGTCCGTGTTGTGGTCGTGGGGAGTTGGGTGCCACAAGTCTGCGCTCGGCCTCCGTCTTCGTCGCGGAGCACGAACGCAACTGATTTCAGCTACCGCGACAGGCTTGCAGGTCTCCACGCCAACATTGAGGTTCATCGCTGTGGTCGGTTCGGGGTAGGGCGAAAGCAATGGAGGATGCCCCCTCGATTGACCAGTGCGTTCCTACCGGCCATTACGACTGGTGACTGCGTTGCGCTTTGGCCGCCTGGGTCGGGTCGGTTGCACTGCCCTGTCCCCTGCTTCGATTCACCCTGGTCATGGCAAGCTCGCTGCTCCAGGACCTTGCCGGCTAGGCCGGACGGGCCAGCCGGGACGGCCACCAGTTCCAGCGTCCGACGAGCGCGACCAGGGCCGGCACGATCAGGGTGCGGGTGACGAAGGTGTCGATGAGCACGCCCGCGGCCACCGCGAAGCCGAGCTGCAAGAGGTCCTGGAGCGGGAGCGTCATCAGCGCCGAGAAGGTGCCGGCGAGGATGAGACCCGCCGAGGTGATGACCGGCCCCGTGCGCGAGAGGGCGCGCACCACCGCCTCCCGCAGCGGCGCCCGTCGCGCCTCCTCGCGGATGCGGGACATCAGGTAGATGTTGTAGTCGACGCTGAGGGCGTTGAGGAAGACGAACAGGAAGAAGGGCACGGCCGGCCCGATGCCGGCGTGGCCGAAGACGAGGACGAAGACGAGGACCGCCAGCCCCAGCGTTGCGAAGTAGGTGAAGGCGATCGTCGTCACCAGGTAGAGGGGCGCGACGGCGGAGCGCAGGAGGAGGGCGAGCACGACGCCGATGGCCAGCAGGATCAGGGGCAGGACGACGAACGAGTCGCGGTCGCCGGCGGTGCGCGTGTCCGCGGCCTCGGCGGTGTCTCCGCCGATCAGGACGGCCTCCGGTTCCAGCCCCGCCGCGGCGGCCTCCGCGCGGGCCAGCGCCCGCAACTCGGGCACGACGTCGAGGGCCGCGTCCGAGAAGGGGTTGTCGACGAGGACGATCTCCAGCCGCGCCGCTCCTCCGTCGGGGGAGACGAAGCGCGCCGCCGAGCCGGGCGGTCCACCCCGGGGCCCCTCCGTGCCGAAGGGCCTGCTCGGGCCGGACACGTCGGCGACGGCCGGGCGCGCGGCGAGGCCGAGCGTGAGTGCGTCGAACTGACCGACGCGCCCCGGGTCGAGGACCTGCTCGCCAGGCGGCAGGGAGACGTAGACGCGCATGGGCGAGAGCTCCCCGGCGGGGAAGCCGCCGCGCAAGAGCTCGAAGCTGCGGACGGACTCCGTGTCGGCGGGCAGGCTCGCGAGCTGGTCATAGTTGGGGCGGAAGGCCAGCAGGCCGAGGATCAGCAGCCCGAGGACGCCCGAGGTGACGGCCAGCGTGACCCGCGGGCGGCGCAGCACCACGGCGCCGATGCGGCCGTAGATGCTGCGCTTCCAGTCCTGCTCCGCACGCTCGCCCGTGGCTCCCGCGGGCGCCAGGCGGGGCTGCCTCGGCCAGTAGGCGCGCCGCCCGGCGATCGCGAGCAGAGCCGGCACCAGCGTGAGCGCTGCCAGCATCATGAGCGCGACGGCGATTGCGATTACGGGACCGAGCGACTGGTAGGAGCGGAGCGTCGCGAACAGCAGGGCGCCCGAGGCGATCAGGATGGTCGCTCCGGCGGAGGCGACCGCCCCGCCCACGCCGCGCATCGTGCGCCGCATCGCCTCGTGCTTGTCGGCGTGGCGGGTGAGCTCCTCCCGGAAGCGCGCGGACACGAAGAGCACGTAGTCGGTGCCCGTGCCGAAGAGGACGACAGTCATGATGCCGGTGGTCTGCCCGGAGATCGGGAGGTCGAACTGCTGCGCGACGGCGGCGCCGACCGCGCCCGCGACCTGGAAGACGAGCCCGACGGCCAGCAGCGGGATCAGTGCCACGATGGGCGACCGGTAGATCAGGATCAGCAGGACCAGGACGAGGAAGACGGTCACGAGCAGGAGGAGGGAGTCGATGTTGTCGAAGACCCGGACGAGGTCGACGATGAGGCCGCCCGGACCCCCGACCGCGATCTCGACGCCGGGCAGCTCCGCCAGCGCGGCGCGGTCGCGGATGGCGGAGACGGCGTCCGCGAACGCGGGCTCGGCGGGCTCTCCCGCGATGTCGACGAGCAGGTACAGCGTCGTGCCGTCCGGGGAGACGAGGCCGGACGCCTGCCCCTCCCCGGGCCGGGGCGCGAGCACCTGGCGGATGCCCTCTGGCGCGTCCGGGCTCCCCAGCCACGCCTCGAGCCCGGCCACGGCCGCCCAGGTCGGTGCGCTCAGGCCTTCCGGCTCGCGGATCACGACAAGGGTGGGGGTGCCGGCAGCGGGGAAGCGTTCCCGTGCCAGCTCCACGGCGCGCGTCGACTCGGCGTCGGCGGGCAGGAAGAGCGCCGCCTCGTTCCCGGTCACGTCCGCGAGCTGCGGCAACTGCGAGACGAGGACGCCCGCGGCCACGATCCAGAGCAGAAGCGTGATCCACTTGCCCCGCGGACTGCTGACGAAGTCGGTCACCGCGCCCATGCTCTACCGGCCAGACCCGCTGCTGCACGGTCTACCCATGCGTCCACTCCCCCGCCCGCTCTGCCGGGCGCGCCCTGCGTCCCGGCGGAGCAACGCCGCATCGCCGGGGGCGCGCCCTTCGAGGGTCGCGAGTCACAGCGCTACCCGTACAGGAACGCGGGCGCCACTTGGAGGGAGCAGCGCCCACATTCCGGGGGTCCCGGCTGGTGACCCAACAGGAGGAATCACTCCGCCGGGGGCAGGAGAACGGCGTCGATGACGTGAATGGTCCCGTTCGACGCCTCGATGTCGGCGATCACCACCTGGGCTCCGTTGAGGCGCACGACGTCGCCTTCGACGGTGATGGTCAGCAGACCGCCCTGGAGCGTCTCCGCCGACTCAAGCGTGACCACGTCGGCCGCCTTCACGTCGCCCGCGACCACGTGGTAGAGGAGGATGTCCGTCAAGGCCGGGATGTCCTCGAGGAGCCCTTCGACCGTCCCCTCGGGAAGGGCCGCGAAGGCGTCGTCCGTCGGCGCGAAGACCGTGAACGGCCCTTCGCCCGACAGCACGTCCGCGAGGTCCGCCGCCTGGACTGCCGCCACGAGCGTCGTGAAGCGGCCGTCGGCCACGGCGATGTCGACGATCGTGCCGGGGCTCTCCGCTTCAGCCGCCTCCTCGGGCGCCGGGGGCAACAGGACGGCGTCGATGACGTGGATGGTGCCGTTCGACGCCTCGATGTCGGCGATCACGACCTGCGCGCCGTTGATGCGCACCACGTCCCCGTCGACGGAGATGCTGAGGGAACCGCCCTGCAGCGTCTCCGCCGATTCCAGGGTCACAACGTCCGCTGCTTTCACGTCTCCGGCAACGACGTGGTAGAGGAGGATGGCGGTCAGCGCCGGGATGTCCTCCAGGAGCCCTTCGACCGTGCCCTCGGGCAGGGTCGCGAAGGCGTCGTCCGTCGGCGCGAACACCGTGAACGGCCCCTCGCCCGCCAGCGCCTCCGCGAGGTCCGCCGCGCCAAGGGCGGCCACGAGCGTCTCGAAGCGTCCGTCGGCGACGGCGATGTCAACGATCGTGCCGGGCTGCTCCCCTTCCGGCGCCGCGGTAGGCGCCTCCGTCGGCTCGGCTGTGGCCTCTTCGGGCGCCGGGGGCAGCAGGACGGCGTCGATGACGTGGATCGTGCCGTTCGAGGCCTCGATGTCGGCAATGACCACCTGGGCGCCATTGATGCGCACCACGTTCCCTTCGACGGTGATGGTCAGGGAGCCGCCCTGCAGCGTCTCCGCCGACTCCAGGGTCACCACGTCGGCGGCCTTCACGTCTCCGGAGACCACGTGGTAGAGGAGGATGTCCGTCAAGGCCGGGATGTCCTCCAGCAGACCTTCGACGGTGCCCTCGGGCAGGGCCGCGAAGGCGTCGTCCGTCGGCGCGAAGACCGTGAAGGGACCGTCACCCGACAGCGCCTCCACGAGGTCCGCCGCCTCGAGGGCCGCCGCCAGCGTCCCGAAGCGGCCGTCGGCCACCGCGATCTCCACGATGGTCGCCGGTTCCGCCTCGGGGCTGGCAGCTGCGGCGGGGGTGGCCACAGGAGGGGCAGGGGTGGGGTCGGGCTCGTCGTCGTCGCCACAGGCGGCCATGACGGCCGCGAGGAGACCTATGAGGGCGAGGAGTCCGAAACTGACCGACCACCACCGCCACCCGCCGCCGTGCTCATCGATGTTCTTCCGTGCAATGCCAGGCATCTTTCCCTCCGGGGGTCGCGCTTCTTTCGACTTCTCCCGCTCAAAAGCCGGGTTTACCGGGCTGGATGCGGGATATGTCCTGCAGATAGTAGGTAGATATCCAGCAGTCTGTCAAGTATAGTCAGCACGGAAGGGGTAAACGGACGTGATTCCACCTGGGGAGGCCGAGAAAACGACGGCGCTCCTGCGCGACCGCTACACGGCCGCCCTCATGGCCGGAGACCAGGACGAAGCCGCTCGCGTGGTGACCGACGCCCTCGACCGCGGCATGGATCTGGCGGCGATCTACCTGGGCGTTCTGGGGCCCGCCCTCGCCGAGGTCGGCGACGCCTGGATGCGGGGCGACCTGAACATCGCCGACGAGCACCTGGCCACGAGCATCACTCTCGGCGCGATGTCGCGCGTGCGGGACGCGATGCGGCCCCATGAACGGCTTGGCGCGAGCGTCGTCGTAGCGGCGGTGGAGGGGGAGTGGCACGCGGTCGCGACGCGCATGATCGCCGACCTCTTCGCCGTCGACGGCTGGGAGGTGATCCACCTCGGCGAGAACACGCCCGCCGAGGACCTCGCCGCGATGGCCCGCTCCCGGAGCGCCGACCTGGTCGTGCTCTCCCTGTCACACCCCGATCGCCTGCCCGCCGCGCGGCGCACGGTCGCGATCCTGAAGGACCTCGAGGAGGCGCCGGCGGTGTTCGTGGGAGGCCCGGGGCTGACCGCTCCGGGGGATCCCGAATCCCTCGGCGCGGACCTCGTCTCGTCCGACCCGCTCGAGGCGACGCGGACCGCCCGCGAACTCCTCGGCCTGCAGGGCGAACGGCTCACCATCGAGGCGCACCTCGAAGCGCTGGGCCGGCGCGTGCAGGAGCTGCGCAAGGCGCGCGGCTGGAGCCAGCAGCGGCTCGCCGCCGAGGCCGGTATCGACCGCACCTACCTCGGGACCGTGGAGCAGGGCCGGCAGAACATCACGATCAAGGCGGCGATCCGCCTCGCCGACGCCCTGGACCGGACCCTCCCCGAGCTGCTCGGCCAGCTCCCGGCCGGGCGCTGACGCGGGTCCGGCAAGAGCGAGGGACAGGCATGGTCATCAAGAAGCTCCTCGGCCTGGACGTTGTAGAGCCTCCGTATGCGCTGCTGCGGCGCGACGGCGCCATCGAGGTCCGCGAGTACGGCGGCTACGTCACCGCGCGGGTCACCCGTAAGGGCCCCTTCCGCCGCTCCACGCAGCGGTCGTTCGCGCCCCTCTACCGGTACATCACCGGCGACAACGCGGCGCGCGCCAGCATCGACATGACCGCTCCCGTGCTCGTCCAGCCCGAGGGTCCCCCCGGGGACGGCCCGCCCCTCGCGGGCAAAGGCGTCGAGGGCTGGAGCATGGCCTTCATCCTCCCGCAGGACTACACGCTCGAGGAGGCGCCCGCGCCCGGCAACGAGGCCGTGGCGCTCCGCTCCGTCGCGGCCCACCGCGCGGCCTGCATCCGCTTCCGGGGCCGGTTCAGCGACACGCGCGGGGAGGCGCAGCGGCGCAAGCTGGCGGCCTGGCTGGAGGCGAACGGGCTGGAGCACCGCGGGGACTGGAAGCTGGCTGGCTACGACGCGCCCTACACGCCCCCCTGGCTCCGCCGCAACGAGGTTCTGGTCACGCTGGCGTGAGCCGGCGCCCGCGGGACGCGCGTCTCAGGCCGCGGGGGTGCGCGCCGGGGACAGCGCCAGCCCGGCGAAAGCAGCAACGAGTAGAGCTGGACCTTGCGCATCGCTCGGACCCCATTCCGACTGAAGCAGCCCCACCGCTACGGGGAGAGTTCGCCTGCGGCATGGAGCTGCCGGCATGCGACGGCCTGGAGCAGTCAGCCCCGGTAACGGGGGCACCGGCGACCGGGCCGGACACTACCGCAAGGACGAGGTCGCGGGCCGGTGCCCGGCACGGCAAGCGTTTGGGCTATGGTGACTTGCGTGGCCGCTCCCATGATGCGACCGGCCCCGGGATGGCGACGAACAGGGGGTGGGGCTCCGGTGGCCGGTCCCGAGCAAGCTGGGCGAGCCTTGCCGGGTCGCGGCTCTCCAGCTTGCCCGCGAGGTGCGAGAGTTCGTACCGCAGCTGGCCCTCCGTCACCTCGATCGCCGGCACGGGCTCGACGGGGGCCTCGATCCTGCTCCGGTCGAAGCAGTACCCCCTCGCGCGCGACTCGCTGAACACCACGTCCAGGTAGAACGCGATTGCCTTCGCGGGACTGGGGTGGCTTCGGAAGCGCTCCAGCTGGGGGTGGCGGCGGTAGCCGCGGGTGTGCCCCCCGAGCACCCGCTGGGCGAGCAGGCCCTCGCGCCAGAGGGCCAGCAGCCCCCTGGTGTCCAGGTAGCTGGGGTTCAGGGACCACAGTCGCATCGAGGCGCGTCCTCCTGATGGCCTCAAGGTACAGGCCGTTCGCAAAGGCCGGTTCGGGGTGGGCGAGGATTGAAGAGTTCGTACACTCGCACCCGGATCCCCCTTGTTCTACCCCACACACGACAGGAGCGGTTGACGATATGAAGGCGTTGAGGGCCTACCACCAGGAGTTGGTCGACATCTACAGCTTTGCCATCGAAGTCGATAGCGCGCTGATGACGTGGAACTCTCGGTTGAAGGAGATGGTCGGATCGAGCGGGACTACCGAGCGCAACACGCTGTACTTCGGCGAAAGCCACCCGAGTGATCCCGCGGCCCGGGCGCACCACGCCCGCACTTTCGGATACCTCATCGAGGCGTCGAGGCGCGATGGGGACTACGCCCAGCAACTCCGCTGGTCCGCGATAGTCCGCCTCTACAGCGTCTGGGAGGACCGCTTTCGGCAGGAGATCGCGGACGAGTGTGGTCTGCTCAAGAATGACATCCGAGGGGACGCGCATGGCGACCTGAGGACGTTCAGGCGCGCCATCGTGCACGCAGGAGGGAGACTGGACGGGGACCCAACTGTGCTCCGCTACTGCAAGAGGGGTGACTCCCTTCGGCTCAGCAGCGCTCAGGTGATTGATATGTTCCGGCAGTTGACGGCCGAGTTGAACGGCCTGGGGCTCCGACACTACGGAGCCGATCCGGGCCTGGGGCTCACCGGGGGATAGTTCCCCTGGCGAACGTCCCGTAGGTCGGACCAGTTGCAGCACCCTGTCCGCTCCTCCTCACGTGACTGAATCCTGCTCCTGTGTGAGGGATGGCGCGGTGGTCTCCCACCTCCACCTCTGTGGCACCCCTTCTGAGGACGCTGCGTCCCGGCTCCCGCCTCAATCCGGCCAGCCGCGAGGCGGCCTACAGGTCAGAACGGATAGCACTGCGTTGCGCTTTGGCCGGTTCGATCCGGTCGGTCGAATTGCCCTGTTTGCCTGTTCCGATTCGCTCTCGTTATGGCCAGTTCGCTGGCCTAGGGTCTGCGGACAATCGGGACGGGCCCCAACGGGCGACGGCGGCGACTCCGGCGAGTTGCTGAGTGGCCGCCGGCGTTGGCTGCCCGGACGGGGTGAGCGGGAAATGAGTCGGGCTCACGATCAGGGCTCCCGGATCAGGCGGCAGCTTGGACTCAGCGGTCGGGTGGACGCCGTGGCCGTCGCCGCCCGCCTCGGCCTGACCGTCAAGCCGTGGCCGCTGCGGGTCCTCGAGGAGATGCGACTCGATGACTACATCGTTGTCGCGGACCGGCTCGACCCGGAGTGGCGGCGCTGGGTCGTCGGGCACGCCATCGGCCACTGCGTCCTCCACCCCGGCAACCACCTGTGGATGCGCGGGCGAACCGACCTCGCCCGCGGCTTCGAGCGCGAGGCCGAGGACTTTGCCTACGGGCTCCTCGTGGACATCTCCGAGGCGATCTCGGAGGGGTTCGTACACTCGTGGGAGATCGCCGAGCATTTCGGCGTGCCCGACGAGATGGTCGGGCTGCAGGCCGGGGCCTTGAGAGCGTAGACGGGAACCCCGGGCAGGTGGCTTGGGCGGATGGCGCTGGTGGTGGAGGAGGATCCATGGCGGGAAGCCGTGCAGCGATGGAGCGCCCGGTCGGCGGAGGCGGTTGCCGACTACATCGCCTATCACCGGCCTGACGCGGTCGGCAACGCCCGATCGAGCGGCTCGCAAGCAGCCTGAAGGACTCAAGGAGGAGACATTGTGACGAACCTGGTTGACGCCCCCCGCGTCCGGAGCCTGACCGGCCACCTCGAGGACGGCCTGTCGCGACTCGAAGCGGCCTATCCCGAAGTCCATCGCTACATCGAACTCGGTGCGGAGGCACTCGAAACAGCCGAGGTCAGTCACGACTTCCAGGGGATCGGGATCTCCTGCCGGGACGCGTTCATCAACTTCGCGGACCAGATTTTCAGTCCCGACTTCTCGGATGGAGGCGAGAACATCGAGCAGAACAAGACCAACGACCGAATCGAAATCACACTCCGCCACTATGGGAAGAGCCGGGCCACGAAGGGGCTGCGGCGACGCGCCAAGGACATCCAGGCGCGGGCTCAAGCGCTGCAGCACAATCGCGACGCCTCCCGCGAGGCCGCATCGTGGGTGCTCTTCCATTCGGCCGCGGCGCTCATCGAACTCGGCGACATCATCGAGGCCGCCACGGGGCGCTCTCCGCTAAAGCGAAGGTACGGGCACGTGATCTGCCCGGAGTGCCACACGACCGACCTCTACGAGGAGTTCATTGGCAATGCCGAGAAGGGGACGAATGTCCTGGGCTGCAACACTCCCACGTGCTTCTACCTCGGCTGGCCGCAGGATCTGTGGCCCGTGCCCGGCGAGTGAGGGGCCCGAAGGTTCTGCGAGAGCATGTGGTTGGGTGGAAGGGATGGCGCCATGCGCTTCTGGATCAACAAGTACGAACCTCTGGCGGCCTCGAAAGGGGGAATGGACGCAGCCGGGCGGTCAGGTGAGCCACCGTTCGTCGATGGTTCACACAGGCGGGAGCCTTACCTGTCGGAAGAACTGGCCACGATTTCTTCGATCTGCAGAGGCAGCAACTTCGCGCCACGACTGAATACGGGAGACATCGTCGTCTACCTGACAAAGAAGCGCCGATACGGCGACGACGCAGAGACGTCGATGCGTCTCACGGCGGTGCTCGAGGTCGTCCGGAAGTTCGACTCACACGAGGATGCGGCCGCATGGCTGATCGGCGAGGGTCGGACACCTCCCTCCAACTGCCTCGTTGAAGGTAACGATGATCTGGATGCCGAGGCATGCGCGCCGTGTTCACCGGGTAAGCGCCGCGACCTGGAGACGTGTTACAGGAGTCGAGTGGAGCAATACCCCGTGTACTTTATCTGTGACCCTCTCTGGCTCTGCCTCGAGTCACCACCGACAGTGACGGACGCAATCCTCGAGAGTGCACTCGGGCGTGTTCCTATGGTTCAGACCCCTACAACATGGACGAGGAGGGAAGTGCGAGCCCTCCTGAGAAAGGTCGGACTAGGCCACGTTCGCCTGCCGGGCCGGTAGGTTTCGAATCTGAGAGATCGTCGAGCAGCCTCCTTCCACAGCCGGACACGATCCGTTGGTTCGGTCGCGCCGCAGCCGGTCCACAGAGAGTTTCCGCTACAGTGCGCTCCACGGCCCGCTCGCCGGAGCCCAGCAGGTCCACATCGCGCGTGGCGCGAGGCACGGGCGCCATCCCAGAGCTCGAACAGGATCGCCCCCTTGAGGCCGAACTGGGCGCGGTGCTCGCGCGCTCGATTGAGGAGACGCTGGCGGACGGAGGCGGCAAGGTTCCGCGGCCGCTCGGGGCTCACGCGAGCGCCTCCATGTACGGCTGCATGACGCGCGAAACGCGGCAGACGCGTGCGTACTCGGAGAGTTCGTCGACAGTGCATCGGCGCTGATCGAGGCAGTCGCGCAGGACCTCGACGGCGATGTCGATGCCGATCTTGTTCCTCAACTCGAAGCAGTCCGCGACGGTCTTCGCCACGTAGTAGATGCGGACGGGTACGCCCTCGACGACGTGCGCCTCGACGCTGGCGTCGCGCGACTCGCCCGATCCGCAGGCGAACACCGTCCGGCCTCGGCGCCCGGTCCTTTGGGCCGAATGCCAGCCAGACCTCGGGCGGCGCCTGGGTAGTGAGTCTGTGGAAGCTCAGTGCCGAGAGCAGGCAGATTACCCCCAAGGGCGTCTTTTTCGAGACCTCGACGAGCGAGCGATGCTCACTCGGTACGGCACCAGGCACCGCATGGAGGCCACGACCCACTCTCGCCAGGAGACATCTACGCGCCAGTTGCGCGAGGGAACCTCCTGAAAGGCCAGCGGACTCAAGGTCGCGTGGGCGGACGAGCCCGGCCTCGCGCACGAGTTCGAGGATCTCATCCGTTCCGGTCCGGCTCCTCAGTGCGCGGAGGCCACGCTCCCCTAGGCAGCCCGCCCACCCGCGGGAGACACACTCGCCGGCCCCGGCTCCCCCGACGACCCTGCAAGGGCGCGCCCGGCGGGAGTCAGCGTGATGGCGCGCGCCCGTTCGGGGACGCGGACGACCAGGCCCTCGCGCTCGCATGCTCTCAGGCGGTAGCTGACGACCGAGGTTGAACTGGCCCCGGTGCGCTCCTTCAGGTCGCGGATCGTCGGTGGGTAGCCGTGCTCGGCCCCGTGCTCCTCGATCGCCTCGACCAAGGCGCGCATTCCTGCCTCTCTGGATACCCTGATACTCATGAACTAGCCTCCGTTCTCGGGGAGCCGCTGCTGCGGCCCTTCCCAGCTCAACGGGAACGTTTGGCGTCCCGCCGGCTCACCGCCCGTCTCGCCCGCGCTTGTGGCGCTGCGACCGCACGAAGCGAATGAACTCCTGAATCGACTCGATGTCCTCGTCGGGCAGGCCCTCGACGGCGTCGCGGAATGAGACCTCAGCCGCCTTGCGTAGCTCCGAGATGACGACCTCCCGGCCCTCCAGCTCGCGGACGCCGGTTCCGCAGTGGAAGGCGACCTCGACGAGGTGCTCATGTACGGGCTTCATGCGACCCGCTTCCCAGGCCCAGACGGTGTTCGGGGCAACCTCGACGAGGTCTGCCAGCTGCTTCTGGGTCAGACCCGCCCCCGAGCGAGCCTCGCGGATGCGAGCGCCCAGTTCCGTCCAGCGGTACTCCCGGTCGTCGGTCATGGCGCCCAACTAACTCCTGATCGTCGCTGAGGATGGCCGGCCGTGGCTTCTTGACACGTACCCTATGCGTACATAGAGTATACACATTCACGCGAAGAACGCCAGCGAGGAGTTCCCGCAGCCCCATGCGACCCCGCGCACGACCCGTGGCCATGCTCAAGCAGGAGGCGTTCTGGCAGCGCCTGAACGTGCTCGGGCGGTCGCAGAACTGGGTGGCCTGCGAGGCCGGCATCAGCCGCGGCTACCTCTCCATGCTCGCCAACGGCAAGCGCGGGGCGTCCGGCCGCGTCCGGCGGGTGCTGATGCGGATCCTCGAGGTGGAGGACGTACATGAGCTGTTCTGCTTCAGGCCACCGTCCGACGAGGCGTGAGGCCGCTCCGCGCCTGTCGGGCTACGGGGGCGGTCCCGTGATCGCCGGCCGGCCCGTTCCCTCCGGCAACGGCGCGTTGCCGCCGGACTTCTCCGCGCGGCTCGACAGCCTCAAGCGGGCGAGCGGCCTCACCTGGGACGCCTTCGCCGAGGCGCTGGGAGCCGACGTCAAGCAAGTGCTGCGCTGGCGCCGGGGCACGGAGCCGTGCGGCGGCGCCCACCACGCCCTCGTCAGGCTGGCAGGGTGGATCCCGGGCGGGCTCGACATCCTCATGGGCGAGGACTTCCTGCCCGAGCGCGGCGAGGGCTGAGGCCGTGCCGCGCCAGCGCCCTCGCTCCCCGCGCACCGCCTACGACGTGCCCGACGACTTCGCCGGAGCGTTCGAGCGCCTGAAGGAGGCGTCCGGCCTCACGTGGACGGAGCTGGCCCGCCAGCTCGGCACGACCGAATCCAACGTGTGGCGCTGGCGAAACGGCGTGGTTCCCAATACGCGCAATCTCCTCGCCCTCCAGGACCTCGCGCGCCGTCTCGGCCTTGAGCACCTGCTGCCCACGGCGACCGCCCGCGAGCGCGGCTAGACCGATGGCAGTGCTCCTCAACGCCGACACCCTCCAGGACGACCACTGCATCGGTGCAGTCCCCTCCGGGGGATTACGGAACCCGCTCGCATCCGGCCACGATCGAAGCAGCAGCAAGCGCTCCGTGCGCGAGCGCTGCGGGAGTGGTCCGTGTCGAGCAGCAACGAGCATCCACCGGCCGGACCGGCGTCCAGGGGTGAGCGCACTCCGCCACGGATGCGGGTCACGTGGAAGGCGGGGCCGCGGACGAGCGCCTGGGACGAACTGTGGCGCTGGCTGCTCGCCCCGGACGACGAACCCCATCCCTCGGGCTCTGCGAGTGCGCCCGCGAGCAGCGACCCGGAACAGCGACCGGGCCGCTGACCAGCGACTCCATAGCCCTCCTCGCCCCTTCGCTTCCGCCACCACCGTTCCCTTGCCTCGACAGGCTAGGCTGGAGTGAACGGTGCCGACGACTCACATCCCCAACCCGACGGAGACTGCCATGCGAGCAATCATCTACTCCCGCGTCTCGACCGACGCCCAGGAACGCGACGGAACGTCGCTCGACACCCAGGAGCGCGCCTGCGACGAGGTGGCCGCCGACCGCGGCTGGAGCGTGGTGCGCCGCATCCGCGATGCCGCGAGCGGCGGGGTGCTCGAACGCGACGGCCTCGACGAGCTGCGCGCCGCGCTGCGACGGGGCGAGGCCGACATCGTCGTCGCGTACGCCGTTGATCGCCTGTCGCGGAGCCAGAACCACATCGGGGTCCTGTTCGACGAGTTCGAGCACGCCGAGGTGCGCCTCGAGTTCGTGACCGAGCGCTTCGAGGACACTGCGGTCGGGCGCTTCATCCTCGCTGCGCGTGCCTTCATCGCCGAGGTCGAGCGCGAGAAGATCGCCGAGAGGACCATGCGCGGGAAGGAAGAGCGGGCGAAGAGCGGCCGCATTCCGCAGGCGTTCGGCCGGGGCTGCTACGGGTACACCTACAACCCGGAGACCGGTCGCCGCGAGGTCGATCCCTACCAGGCGGCGGTCGTCCGTCGCATCTTCGAGCGCTACGCCGCCAGCCGCAGCTTCTCGGCGGTGTCCAGTGAACTCAACGACGCCGGCATCCCGGCCTTCTCGGGAGGGCGGTGGTATCCCATCACGGTCAGGCGGGTGCTCCTCAACGATGCGTACATCGGCCGCACGGTGTATCGCCGGACGAAGCGCGTGCGGGTGCGCGCCGCGGGAGCGCGGAGGCGCACGCGGGTGATCGAGCGGCCCGAAGAGGAGCACATCGACATTCCCGGCGCGACCCCAGCTATCATCGACGTCGCACTCTGGGATCGCGTTCGGGCGATCCTCAACGACCCGGAGCGGACGAACCGCCGCTCCACCGCGAAGCGCCGGTACATGCTCAGCGGTCGGCTGCGCTGCGGAGTCTGCAGCAGCGCGATGGTGGGGCAGACGCTGACCTCGAAGGGCAGGAGTTACTCCTACTACCGCTGCCGGCATGCCTACACCCGGGTCACCGGCCACCGCTGCGAGTCTCGCTACATCCGGGCGGACGCGCTCGAGCAGGACATCTGGGATGAGGTGCGCAGCGTACTCACCGAGCCCGAGCTTGTCCTACAGGAGCAGCGGAGACTGGGCGAGGCCCCCCTCGACTCCGAAGCGGTCGAGCGTATCGAGTCGGAGATCGCCTCGCTGGCGAAGCGTGAGGAGCGGCTGGTCAAGCTGTTCGGCTACGACGAGGTCGACAGCAAGGTTGTCCGTGCCGAGTTCCGGGAAGTGCAGCGTCAGCGCCAGCTCCTGGCCGAGGAGGTGGATGCCCTGCCACGTGTCGGGTCAGCGCTCGACGAGGAGGTTGACGAGAGGGATCTCAGACGGGCCTGTGGGGCCATCGTGGAGCGTCTTGACGGTGCCGGGCCGGAGCGGCACACGCTCGTTCTGGAGGCCGTTCAACTCCAGATCACCGCAACTCGCGAAGAAGTGACGCTCGAAGGCGTTCTCCCGGTCGACACGCCAGAATCTATCGAAAACCTGACTAAATCTGGTCAAAACGACCGCGAGTTTAGCTCCATTGAACAAACATCGGCATCACGACGTGCACGTAGCCGTCCTCCTCCGCCGGGCGAAACACGCCCTGGCTTGAGGGGCTCGTCGTCTCCAGCCGGACCTCGCCGTCCAGCACGCCCAGCACGTCCGCCAGGTAGCGGCTGTTGAACGCGATCTTCGCCGCCTCCCCGTCCACCTTCACATCGATCTCGCCTTCGTTGTCGCCCACCTCGTCCGCGCGCGCGCTGATCGTCAGCTTCCCCGAGGCGCCGTCGCCCGCCGGTTGCACCTGCAACCGCACGATGCCGCTCCCGTCCCGCGCGAAGATGGCGGCAATTCGCGCCCCCCGCATGAAGTCGTCCACGTCCACCACCGTGGCCGTGTTGTACTCGCCCGGAATGAGCTGGTTGTAGTTCGGGAAGGTCCCCTGGATGAGCTGCGCCACCAGCTCCACGTCCGTCATCGAGAACTGCACCTGCGTCTGCTTGTCGTTGACGCGCAACTCCACCGGCGCCGCCCCGTCCCCAATCAGGCGGCCGACCTCGCGCAGCGCCCGCGCCGGCACGATCAGGTTCAGTTCCGTCAACGGAAACGCCTGCTTCGCTCCCAGCTCGATGTCCGAGACCGCCAGCCGGAACCCGTCCGAGGCCGCGAAGGTCAGCTTGCTCTCCTCGCCCTTGACGCTTACGCCCGTGATCACCGGCCTCGAGTCGTCCGTCGCCGCGGCGAACTCTACCCGGTCGATCGTGCGCCGCAGGGTCGCGGCATCCAGCTCGATCGAGGGGCCCTCCTCGATCGTCGCGATCCGGGGAAAGTCCTCGGCGTCCATGGTGTTGATGGTCGACTCCGTGCGCGCGCACTCCAGCTTCGCCTGTCGCGTGCGCTCGGGGACCTCGATGGAGACGGTCGCCGGTGGCAGCTGGCTCACGAAGTCGGTGATCAGCCTCGCCGGGATCGTCGTCGCCCCCTCCTCCTCGATCTTCGCCCCGATCCAGGTGCTGATGGAGATATCGAGATCGGTGGCCGAGAGGCGCAGCCGGCCCCCGTCCGTCGCCATCAGGACGTTCGATGTGATGGGCAGCGTCGACCGCGTGGCGACAGCCCGCCCCACGACCGCGAGCCCCCGCTGGAGGTTCTCCTGCAGGACTTGAACCTTCATCCGCCTACTCGCTTGTTCTTGTTGGCCGGGATTATAGGAAGCTGCTTACCCCCCCACAAGGCGAATGCGTAGGCGAGTGAACAGTTACCCGTCCATACTCCAAGCGGATGGAACATAACCCATAACGTAAAGGGGCCCTATACTTGACCATCTCGCGCCCCTCCCGGGACGGCGACGGGTCAAACGTGTACATAACGAATCTCCAGCTCACCAACTTCCGAAACTATGCCGAGGTCAACCTGCCGCTCGACCGTGGCCTCAACCTCTTCGTTGGTGAGAACGCGCAGGGCAAGAGCAACCTGCTTGAGGCCGTCTACCTGCTCTCGACCCTCCGCTCCAGCCGCGCCAGCAGCGACTCCGACCTCGTCCGGCGCGATGTCTTCGACTCCGAGTTCCCCGTCGCCCGCCTGCAGACTGAGGTGCAGCGCGCGGCCGGCCGCCTCAATCTCGAGATTGCCGTTGTCGGGCGCAGTGGCGAGAGCCAGCGCGCGGGGAAGCGCGTCCGCGTGAACGGCCTCCCCAAGCGCACCTCCGACGCTGTCGGGGAGCTGGCCGCGGTGCTCTTCACCACCCTCGATATCGAGGTGGTCGCCGGCCCTCCCATCCTCCGCCGCCGCTACCTCGACATGATGGCCTCCCAGGTCGATCGTGGGTACCTGCGCGCCATGCAGCGCTACCAGCGCGTACTGCAGCAGCGGAACGGCCTCCTCAAGCGCATCCAGGCTCGCGAGGCCGCCCCCAGCGAGCTCGGCTTCTGGAACCAGGAGCTCGCCCACGCCGGCGGCATCATCATGAAGGGGCGTGCCGATGCCCTCGGCCTGCTCGTGCCCTACGCCTGTGAGCAGATGGGCCGCCTCAGCGACGACGCCGAGACCATCGACCTCACCTACAAGCCCGCCCTCGGCGATGCTGTCGAAGACCACCTCCCCATCGACGAGGCTGAGTGGACCAGCCGCATGCTGCAGGCCCTCAACGATGGCCGCCCCCGCGAGATCGGCGCCGGCGTCACCCTCTTCGGCCCCCACCGCGACGACGTCGAGGTGCTCATCGATGGGCTCCCCGCCGCCTCCTTTGCCTCGCGCGCCCAGCTCCGCACCGCCGCCCTCTCCCTGCGCTTCGCCGAGGCCGCCTACCTCCAGACCTGCCTCGGCGATGAGCCCGTCGTCCTCCTCGACGATGTCCTCAGCGAGCTCGACGAGCAGCGCCGCCGCGGAGTGCTCGAATCCTTCGAGATCTTCCAGCAGGTCATCGTCACCACGGCCGACCCCGACCGTGTGCGCGACGTCCTCACCAGCGCGACCGGGCGCTTTGTCGTCTCCGGCGGAGCCATCGGCCGCTTCGAGGGCGAGTAGGCCCCCCTACGCCCGCAGCGCCGCCGTGAGTGGCCCCGCGGGCACGCTCATCGTGATCGCTCCCTGCTCGACCGTGATCGCGACCGGCGTCTCCCCGACCACGTCGCCGTCCAGCTGCACCGGGATGCCCGGCGTCGTCACCTCGAACCGGGGCGTTCGCAGCTCCCGCACACCCGTGTCGCCGGGGTGGCGGCGCACGACCACCTTCAGCGCATGCCGCAGTGCTTCCAGCGCGTTCCCGGGAGTGAAGATGCAGGCATCCAGTTGTCCGTCCCGCGCGCTCGCCTCCAGCGAGAACGTCAGGATGCCGCCGTAGAGCCGCGTGTTGCTCACGACCGCCAGTCCCACCCCTTCCACCGCCGATGCGCCCTCCGCTTCCCAGGCGAGGTCGGTTGTCCGCAGCCGGTGCAGCATCGGGATGCCGTGGAGTACGTACGCCAGCACCCCCAGCCGCCGCTTCAGCGCCGGCGTCACCGTGGCCGCGATCTGCGCGTCCCAGCCGATGCCTGCCATCAGCAGGAACGGCTCGCCGTTCGCCCGCCCCAGGTCCATCGCCACCCGCTGACCGTCGAGGTGGGCGTCCAGCGCCCGGAGGAGGTTGCGCGGGATGCCCGCTTCCTTCGCCCAGACGTTCGCCGTCCCCCCGGGCAGCACCGCCAGCGCCGACCCCGACCCCGCCAGCTCCCCCGCCGCCAGCCGCACCGTCCCGTCGCCCCCCAGCACGAACACGAGGGCGTCCCCCCGCGCCGCCGCCGCCCGCGCCGCCTCTGCCGTCCCCGCGGGCGAGTCGGGCAACTCCAGGCGCGCCTCGAAGCCCCGCGCCTCAAGGCGCCGCAGCGCCTCCTCCCCGTCGAAGCGGCGCATCCCTCGAGCCCGGGGGTTCGCCACGATCGTGGCGCTCTTCGCTGCCATCGTTGCCGGGCGGCTCCTGCCTTCCTACCATACCGCCCCACATTCCTTCCCCCCGGGGGCTCCGTGCTCACCCTCACCCGCTTCGACCACATCAGCATGGCCGCCCAGGACTGGCGCGAGCAGCGCGACCGCTTCGAGCGACTCTTCGGCTTCCGCTTCCTGCGCCGCTTCACCCCTCACTCCGGCACCCCCTTCGAGGGCTGCGTCACCCGCATCCGCAATACGAAGATCGAGTGGGAGGTGCTCCAGCCCGATGGCCCCGAGAGCTTCGTCCAGCGTTTCCTCGACCAGCGTGGCCCCGGCCTCCACCACCTCACCGTCCAGGTTCCCGATATCGAGGAGGCCGTCGCCGAGCTCGAGCGCCTGGGCATCACGCCCTTCGGCGGCATCAGCCAGGACACCATGTGGTGGATGGCCTACATCCATCCCCGCGACAGCGGCGGCGTCCTCTGGCAGCTCTACCAGCCCAAGAGCGACAACCCCGTGAACGGCACGAAGGGAGAAGCCGGGGCCCTCGGCTTCCGCCGCCTCGACCACGTCTCCCTCGCCTCGCCCGACCTCGAGGCGCAGGCCGCCTGGCACGAGCGCGTCTTCGGCATGGAGGTCGAGAGCCGCTGGGACGTCACGGATCAGGGCTACAAGGGCTGCCTCATGCGCATCCCCAACACCGAGCTGAAGCTCGAGATCCTTGAGCCCCTCGGCGACGAGGGCTTCCTCCAGGACTTCCTGGCGAAGCGCGGGAGGGGCCTGCACCACGTCTCCTGCGAGGTCGAGTCCCTCGACCGCGCCCTCGATGCCCTTGCCGCCGAGGGCATTGAGCCCCCGGGCGGTGTGGGCGGCGAGCGCTGGAAGCGCAACTTCTTCCTCTCGCCCCGCGACACCAACGGCGTCCTCTTCCAGCTCTTCGAGGAACCCCCCGGCTAGCCGTCTGCCGTCTCCGCCGGTCCCGGCTATGGCGTCGCGGTACTCCTGGCAGCCCAAGTGGCCTCCGGCTAATCGGTTCAAGCGCTTTGGCCGGTAACTGGTCTTCCCGTATCGTGGGCGTTGGCGGGGTCGCATGGGGAGTGCGGCCCGTGGACTGGGTAGTCGTAGCCTGGATTGCTTCCTCGCTGTGGAGCGCAATGGGTCCGTATGTGCGTTCCGCCGTCACCTCCCGATACTCCCTCGTAGTCCGGCCACGGTAACGGCGGCTATCATCGGGCCGAGCGGAAGGTCGTCCCGTCCGCTACTATCACCCGCACGGATGTTCGAGCGCGATCCCGCAGCCACCCCACCACCACCCGCCGGCGACCCCCTCGCCGCCTTCCACCCCGTCGTGCGCGCCTGGTTCGAGCGTCGCTTCTCCCATCCTACCGACGCGCAGGCCGAGGGCTGGCCCCGCATCCACGCCGGCGAGACCACTCTCATCGCCGCCCCGACGGGCTCCGGCAAGACGCTCGCCGCCTTCCTCGTCGGCATCGACCAGCTCATCCGCGAGGCCGAGGCCGGCGAGCTCGAGGACACGACCCGCATCGTCTATGTCTCTCCCCTCAAGGCGCTCAGCAACGACATCCAGCGCAACCTCGAGGAGCCCCTCGACGAGATCCGCGCCCTCGCAAAGGAGATGGGCTATCACCTGCCCCCGATCACCAGCGCCGTCCGCACCGGCGACACGCCCCCCTCCGCCCGCCAGACCATGGTGCGCCGCCCGCCCCACATCCTCGTCACCACCCCCGAGTCGCTCTTCCTCCTCGTCACCGCCCAGCGCAGCCGGGAGAACCTCCGGGGCGTCCGCACCGTCATCGTCGACGAGATCCACGCCCTCGCCCGCGACCGCCGTGGCAGCCACCTCACCCTCACCCTCGCCCGCCTCGACCGCCTCGCCGCCGCCCCGCCCGTCCGCATCGGCCTCTCCGCCACCCAGCGCCCCATCGAGCTGATCGCCGGCTTCCTCGCCGGCGCCGGTCGCGAAGCAACCATCGTCGACCGCGGCCACCAGCGCGACATCGAGCTTCACGTCGAGACGCCCCCCAGCGACCTCGAGGCCGTTCCGCCCAGGGAGCAGTGGGGCGATATCTTCAACCGCCTCTCCGAGCTCATCGGCGAGCACCGCACCACCCTCATCTTCGTCAATACCCGCGCCCTCTCCGAGCGTGTCGCCAAGGAGCTCGCCGAGCGCCTCGGCGAGGACGCCGTCGCCAGCCACCACGGCAGCATCGCGAAGGAGCGCCGCCTGCACGTCGAACAGCGCCTCAAGGCCGGCGAGCTGCGCGCGCTCGTCGCCACCGCCTCCCTTGAGCTCGGCATCGACATCGGCGCCATCGACCTCGTCTGCCAGGTCGGCTCGCCCCGCAGCATCGCCACCCTGCTCCAGCGCATCGGGCGCTCCGGCCACGCCCTCGGGCTGCGTCCCCACGGCCGCCTCTTCCCCACCACCCGCGATGAGCTTGTCGAGTGCTCCGCCCTCGTCCGCGCGGTGAATGCCGGACGCCTCGACCGCATCAACCCCCTCACCGCCCCCCTCGACGTGCTCGCCCAGCAGATCGTGGCCGAGACCGCCTGCGAGCCCTGGTCCGAGGACGCCCTCTACGACCTCGTGCGCGAGGCCGCCCCCTTCGCGAATCTCGAACGCGAACCCTTCGACGAGATCGTCACCATGCTCGCCACCGGTATCGGCGATGGCCCCGGCTCGGCCGCGCCCCTCATCCACCGCGACCGCATCAACGGCATCGTGCGGGGCCGCCGCGGCGCCCGTCTTGCCGCCCTCAACAACGGCGGCGTCATCCCCGAGATGGGCGACTACCGCGTCGTCGCCGAACCCGAGGACATCCCCGTCGGCACCGTCAACGAGGACTTCGCCATGGAGAGCGCCGCCGGCGACATCTTCCTCCTCGGCTCCACCTCCTGGCGCATCACCCGCGTCGAGCAGAGCACCGTGCGCGTCATCGACGCCCACGGCGCGCCCCCCACCGTCCCCTTCTGGCTGGGCGAAGCCCCCGGCCGCACCATCGAGCTCTCCGAGGAAGCCGGCCGCCTCCGCCGCGAGATCGCCGGCGGCCTCGATGACCCCGAAGCGCTCGTCGCCCGCCTCCGGGAAGAGTGCAGCCTGGTCGAGAGCGGCGCCCGCCAAATGGTCGACTACGTCCGCGCCACCCGCGACGGCCTCGGCATCGTCCCCTCCGATACGGACGTCGTCTTCGAACGCTTCTTCGATGACTCCGGCGGCATGCAACTCGTCGTCCACGCCCCCTTCGGTGCGCGCGTCAACCGTGCCTGGGGACTCGCCCTCCGCAAGCAGTTTTGCACCACCTTCGACTTCGAGCTGCAGGCCGCCGCCAACGACGACGCCATCCTTCTCTCCGCTGGCCCCCAGCACTCGTGGCCCCTTGCCGAGGCCTTCTCCTGGGTGAATCCCGGCAACGCCGCCACGCTCGTGGAGAAGTCGATCTTCTACATCCCGCTCTTT
>JAJDUR010000038.1 GCA_022826585.1 Dehalococcoidia bacterium | reverse complement strand
GCCGCCCACCATCGCCGAGCGGGTGTAGCTGACGCTGCGGGAGCCGCCGAAGTCGGCCTTGAAGGTGCGCTGCAGGAGGTTGAACTGGATGTACCCGGAGTACTTCGCCCAGGCCACCAGTCCCGCCGCGCCGAGCAGTGCCATGCGCCAGGGCTGGTCGCGAAGCTCGGCGAACTCGACGATGCCGAAGAAAGCCGCAGCCGCGACCGCCAGCGCGACCGCCGCCACCAGCGGCGGCTTGCGGGTGAAGGAGGGGATGAGGAGGGACCCCAGCACGATCAGCAGGACGCCTGCGGCGGTCTCCATCTCGGGCTGGTAGTCGAGCAGGGCGAAGCCGAAGAGGCCGGCGCTCGCGCCCAGCGCGATGAAGACGATGCTGAGGCCGACAACGAAGGCGAGGGCGTGCGTGAAGGTCTTGCCGCGGTTGGCGCGGACCTCCCCGCCCTCGACCGTCGCGCCGGCGAGGTTGGTGATGTAGATGGGGACGATCGGCAGCACGCAGGGCGAGAGGAACGAGAGCACGCCCGCGGAGAAGGCGATGAACGGGCCGCCCGCCCCCTCGAGGGTCTTGCGCGGGTCGACCTCGACGCCGCCGACAGTGAAGACGAGGAACGGGGCGGCCACGAGCGCCGCGAAGGCGAGGTAGAGCGCCCACGCGCGGCCCCCGGGCATGCGCCGCCCGATGGTCCCGAACCTCGCCGTCTGCTGAGACGCCAGCGCGTCCTCCCCTCAGGCCATTATGGCCTGAGCCCCCGCGCGCGCCAGACGCCGAAGGTAAAGAGCGGCCGCTAGTCGCGCGCCACCAGGTCGACCGTCTCGGTGCTGAGCGTGATGGGGTTCCCGCCGTCCTCCCAGGTGTGGATGCTGTAGACGGCGATGGTCGGGTCGCCCTCGGCGCTCAGGTTGATGGGGCCGCTGACGCCGCTGTAGTCGATGTCCTTCCCCTCGTCGATGAGGGCGGCACACTCGCCGTAGGTGCGGCACTCCTCGCCCTCGTGGGTGAGGCCGGCGATGGCGGCCATCATCGCCTCGCCGTCGCCCGGGTCGCCCACGATGCGGGCCGCGAGAGCCATCAGGATGACGCAGTCGTAGGCCTCGGCGCCGTAGGCGAGGTAGTCGCCCGCGCGGGCGGTCAGCCGCTGCTTGAAGTCGCTGGTCCCCTTGGTCGTCTGGGAGATGCCGAACATCCCGTCCAGCACGGAGGGGTTGGAGGCGTCGACGCTCTCCCAGAGGGTGGGGCTGTACAGGCCGGTGGCGGCGAACTGGCGCTCGGGGCCGACGCCGGACTCGATGAGCTGGCGCACGGTCTCGGAGCCGTCGCTGCTGAAGCCGAGGTTGATCGCGATGTCGGGGTCGTAGTTCACGACCGCGGCGACCTCGGCGCTGTAGGAGGCAGTCTCGGGGTCGTAGAGCACGGAGAGCGTCTCGGCGCCGAGCTTTTCGAACTCGTCCCGGAGCAGCGCGTCGAGCGCGTTCCCCCAGGCGTCGGCGCGGCCGATGATGGCGATGCGCGAGTGCCCCATGGACACGACCACGTCGGCGATGACAGGGGCCATGGCGGTATCGGGCGGGATGGTGCGGAAGTAGTAGGCGGCGTTCTCCTGGGTGGTGAAGACGGGGGAGGTGTTCGAGGCCGCGCACTGGGGCACCTGCTCGTCGAACAGGGTCTGCACGAACGCCTGCGAGACGGCTGACGCCCCGGCGCCGACGATGACGTGGGCGCCCTCGCCGAGGAGGCGGCGCGCGCCCTCGAGGCCGGTGGCGGGGTTGGTGGCGGAGTCCGCCAGCGAGAGCGTGACGTTCCCGCCCTGCGCGTTCACGTCCTCCACGGCGAGGCGCACGGCGGCGATCATGGGCACGCCCAGGAAGGCCAGCGAGCCGGTCTCCGGCAGGACGCCGCCGATGTGGAGGGCGACGGCCGCGGCCTGGGTCTCGGCGGGGGCCGGGGTGGCCGCCTCCGTCGCGGTCGGCTCGGGGACGGCGGGGGCTTCTTCCTCGCCGCCGCCGCACGACACGACCACCAGCGCAACCAGCAACGCCGCCGCCACCCCCGCATAAACGCGACCTGTTACCCGCACCTGAGGACTCCTTCTACCTGCATGCTTCTATGGAAGTGAACGTTCGCCACGATACCAGAGGCGGCCCCGCTCTCCACACGGTTCTCCGCTACACTGCGCGGCCAACGGAGGTACCGCGTGAACGAGTTTCGGGGCAAGACAGCAGTCGTGACGGGGGGCGCCGGCGGCATCGGCCGGGCCATGGCGCTCACGTTCGCCGACGAGGGCATGAACATCGTCATCGCCGACGTGGAGATGGACACGGCCGCGAAGACGGTCACCGAGATCGAGGCGAAGGGCGTGCGCTGCATCGCCGTCGAGACGGACGTGTCGAGCCGGGCCTCGGTGGCCAACCTCGCCGACCGGGCGTTCGCGGAGATGGGCGGCGTGCACATCCTCTGCAACAACGCGGGCGTCGTCTCCTGGGGGCGATCGGACCAGCTGACGGATCACGACTGGGACTGGGTGATCGGCGTGGACCTGCTGGGGGTCATCTACGGCGTCCAGGCGTTCGCGGCGCGGATGGTCGAGCAGGACGAGGAGTGCCACATCGTGAGCACGGCCTCGATCGCGGGGCTGGTGGCGCACCAGGGGATCGCCCCCTACAACGTCGCGAAGTTCGGCGTGGTGGCGCTCACGGAGACCATGCGGGTCGACATGGCCGACACGAAGGTGAGCGCCTCGGTGCTCTGCCCGGGCGGCGTGCGCACGCGCATCATGGAGTCCGACCGCAACCGGCCGGACAGCATGGGCGGCCCGGGCGACTTCCAGGAGCGCGCGGGGGCGATGCCGCCGGAGCCCATCGACCCGATGATCGTCGGCCGGCGCGTCCTCGACGCCATCAAGGCGGACGCGCCCTACATCGTCACGCACAAGGACCAGAAGGCGATGGTGGAGGGGCGCTTCGGGCCGATCCTGGAGGCGTTCGACCGGCTGTAGCGCGTATCCACCTTGACACGCCCCCCTTGTCTGGGACGATCAGGGGGCGACCGCAGGGAGGTGTGGCTTGGCGAACCCGGTGACCGACACGGTCTTCTTCACGGTGAATGTCCGGAGCCGTGAACGCGGGGACCACTGGATCGCCAAGACCGTCGAGACCGGCGTCATCTCCTACGGAGATACGCGCGAAGAGGCGGAAGCGAAGAACGCCGAAGCCAACGTCCTTCTGGTCAGGCGGATGAAGCGCGAAGGGCTTGCGGCACTCAGCCGGTTCATGCAGGAGCGCGGGCTGATCTGGCGGCAGCGCCCCTTCATTTTTTGTAGCCTGTCAGCATGAGTCATCGGGCCCATGTCACGCTGTCTGACGAGCAGCACGCTCGTCTCCGCGAGGAGTCGCGGCTCACGGGCCTCAGCTTCGCCGAACTCGTGCGGCGGGCCGTGGACCGCTGTTACTTCGACCGCCCCGCCACCGAAGACCGGCTGGAGGCACTGGAGCGTAGTGCTGGCGCCTGGAAGGACCGCGACCTCGACGGTGCGGAATACGTCGACCGTCTCCGTCCCGGAATGGCCAACCGGCTGGCCAAAGCCGAGCCCCCGTACTAGCGCCCCTGGAACTCCGGCTCGCGGCGCTCCAGGAAGGCGGCCGCGGCGTTCTGGAAGTCCTCGGTCTTCGAGGCGGCGATCATGTTGCCGGCCTCGAAGGTGAGCGTCTCCGCGAACGTGTGCGTGGCGCCGTAGGCGAAGTTGCGCTTCATGCGCGCGAAAGCGGCGGTGGGGCCGGCGGCGAGCTTGCCGGCCAGCGCCGTCGCCTCGTCCTTCAGGGCGCCGTCGGGCACGACGCGGTTGACGATGCCGAGCCGCAGTGCCGTGGCCGCGTCGATCTGGGAGCCGAGCAGGTAGAGCTCCTTCGCCTTTGCCACGCCGACGATGCGTTCGAGCTGCCAGCTCCCGCCGAAGTCGCCTGTGAGCCCCACGCGGCCGAAGGCGGTCACGAAGCGGGAGCTCGCCCCCGCGAGGCGGATATCCGCCGCCAGCGCAAGCGAGAAGCCGGCGCCGGCGGCAGCCCCGTTGACCGCGGCGATGGTGGGCTTCGGCATCTCCGCGAGCAGCCGCGAGATCTCCTCGAAGCGCCGCAGCTGGGCGGTGCTCGCGAGCGGGTCGAGTTCGTCCCCGGCGCCGATGCCCCGCAGGTCGCCGCCCGAGCAGAAGGCCCGCCCGGCGCCCGTCAGGACCACGCACCGCACCGCCTCGTCGTCCGCCGCCTCCTGGCCGCGCGCGACGAGCGTATCGAGCAGCTCCCCGCTCATGGCGTTGAGCGCGTCGGGGCGGTTGAGGGTGATGACGCCGACGGCGCCGTCGGTCTCGTAGCGCACGGTATCGGACATGGCAGGGGCCTCCTTCGGACAGGGCAGGCCATTCTAGCGCGCGGGGAGCCTCACTCCCGCCAGACGATATCGACCTCGCCGAACCGCACCGTGTCGCCCTCGCCGACGCCCTCGCGGCGGAGGGCGCGGGCCACGCCCCAGCGGGTCAGGCGGCGGTCGACCTCGTCGCGGGCACCCTCCATCTCGAAGTCCATCATCTCGAGGAAGGTGACGACGCGCTGGCCCTCGACGACGAAGAGGCTCGGCCCCCGCCGGGCCACGGTGAAGCGCTCCTCGGGCTGGGGGCGGACGATGGGCAACACCTCCGGGGGCCTCGAGGCGGCGCGCTCGCGTTCTTCCTTCACGAGCGCCATCAGCTCCGCGACCAGCGTGTCCGCGCCGATCCCCTCCTGCGCGGAGATGACCGCCACCGGTGCGCCCACGTGGGCCTCGAGCGTGTCCGCCGCATCCCGCGCGATCTCCTCGTCCAGGTCCGCTTTGGTCACGGCCACCACGCGGGGAATGTCGGCCAGGAGGTTGTCGTAGGTGCGGACCTCGGTCTCGATAAGCTCGTAGTCGGTCACGGGATCGATCGAGCTGCAGTCGACGACGTGCAGGAGGACGCGGCAGCGGCGCACGTGCTTCAGGAACTCGAAGCCGAGCCCGTAGCCCTCGCTCGCGCCCTCGACGAGCCCGGGCAGGTCCGCGAGGGTGAAACGCTCGTAGCCGACCCCGACGACCCCGAGCATCGGCTCCAGCGTCGTGAACGGGTACTCGGCGATCTTCGGCTTCGCGTGCGAGACGGCGGCCAGCAACGTCGACTTGCCGGCGTTGGGCAACCCCAGGAGGCCGACGTCCGCGAGCAGGCGCAGGTCCAGCCGCAGGGAGACCGACTCCCCGGCGTGGCCGCGCTGGGCGTAGTGCGGGGCCTGGTTCGTGCTGGTGGCGAAGCGCTTGTTGCCCCAGCCGCCACGCCCACCCCACGCGACGAGCGCCGTCGCGCCCGGCTCGGCGAGGTCGGCCAGCGGTTCTCCGGTCTCCTCCTCGAAGGCGATCGTCCCGGCGGGCACGTCGAGCGTGAGGTCGTCGCCCTGGGGGCCCGCGCGTAGCTTCGGGCCACCGGGCCCGCCACTGCCGGCACGGAAGCGCCGGCGGCTGCGGAACTGCTCGAGCGTGTACACATCGTCCACGGCCCGCAGGAACACGCGGCCACCGCGGCCGCCGTCCCCACCATCGGGGCCACCAAGCGGCACGAACTTCTCCCGGTGGAAGGTCGCTGACCCATCCCCACCGGCTCCGCCTTCCACGGTGATCCGCACGCTATCGAACATCAAGACCGATCGTATCGAAGGTAGAGGTTGTGGGGACGACGATGGTGGTGAGCCGTGCGGCCACGTGCGGACTTACGGCCGCGGGCCCGGAAACAGGGCTCCTTCGGGGTGCGAACGTCGCGCGGGATCCGTGCGGAAGGCTGTGCTGGCCCGTGTGCGGATTCATCGGCGCTGGTTCCGGCGGGGGCGAAGCCGACCCGATGCGAACGGTGTTCCGCACGGGATCCAACGGGTTTCCGAACGGCTGCTACTTGCCGCCCGCCGGTTCGGGGGCGGCCTCGCCCAGGTCGCCGCGGCGGCGGCGGATGGCGGCCTCGTCCTCGCCGAGGGAGGCGTCCTGCTCCTGCTCGTAGGTCATCTTGTAGAGGCGCGCGTAGACGCCGTCCTTCGCGAGCAGCTCGTCGTGCGTGCCGATCTCGACCATGCGGCCGTTCTCGAGGACGACGATGCGGCTCGCCTCGCGGATGGTCGAGAGGCGGTGGGCGATGACGAAGGACGTCCGGTTCTGGAGGAGGTTGCGGAGGGCGCGCTGGATGATGACCTCGGTCTGCGTGTCCACGTAGGCGGTGGCCTCGTCCAGGATGAGGATGCGGGGCGCGGCAAGCACCGCGCGCGCGAAGCTGAGGAGCTGGCGCTGGCCGACGGAGATGTTCTGGCCGCGCTGGTGCAGCTCGTGGTCGTAGCCGCCGGGGAGCCGCGAGATGAAGTCGTGCGCGCCCACGGCCGTCGAGGCCGCCTCGATCTCCGCGTCGGTGGCGCCGGGCTTTCCGTACTCGATGTTCTCGCGGATGGTGCCGCTGAAGAGGTACGGCGTCTGCAGGACAACGCCCATGAACTGCGTGAGCGAGCGCCGCTTGATGTCGCGCACGTCGTGGCCGTCGATCTTGATGGCGCCGTCGGAGACGTCGTAGCCGCGACTGATGAGCGTCGTGACGGTGGTCTTGCCCGAACCCGTGTGCCCCACGAGCGCGATCGTCTCGCCCGCCTCCACGTGGAGGTCGAAGTCCTGGAGGACGGGGATGCCCTCGACGTAGTGGAACTGGACGTTCTCGAAGTCGACGTGGCCCTCGACGCTCTCGAGCTCGACGGCGTCCTCCCGATCGCGAATGCGGGGCACCGTCTCGAGCACCTCGAAGATGCGCTGGCCGCCGGCCATGGCGCGCTGCAGCATCGTGTACTGCATCACCAGGTCCCGGATCGGCTCGAAGAAGCGAAGGATGAGGAGGATGAACAGGACGATGGCCCCGACGATGGTCGCCGCGTCGCCGCTGGGGAGCGACCCGGAGCCGAGAGCACGCCACCCGGCGGCGATGAGGACGGCCGCTGTCGAGATGGCGATGCAGAGCTCGATGAGGGGGACGACCACGGCCGTGAGCGTGCCCGCCCAGATGTTGGCGTTGCGGTTCTCCTGGTTCATCACGTCGAACCGCTTGGCGTTTTCCTCCTCGCGGTTGAGGGATTGCACGGTGCGCACGCCGGCGAGGCTCTCCCCGAGGTTCCCGTAGAGCTCGCTGATGCGGATGCGGACGTTGATGAAGGCCTCGCGCGCGTAGCGGGCCCAGATGGTCAGCACGAAGATGAGGGGCGGCACCACCGCGAGGGTGTAGAAGGCCAGCTCCCAGTCCGCGTTGAAGAGCAGGGTGACGGCGATGGCGATGCCGACGATGTCGGCTGCGAAGGTGAGGGAACCGGTGCTGAGCAGCTCCTGCATGACCGTGACGTCGCTGGTGAGGCGGGAGATCATGCGGCCCACCTCCATCTCGTCGTAGAACGAGAGGGAGAGCCCCTGCATGTGCTCGTACATCTCCGAGCGCAGCTCGAAGAGCATCTGCGTGCCGACGCGCGCCATGATGAGCTGCTGGACCATCCCGGCGAGCCAGCCGGCGAGGCCCAGCGCGGCCAGGGTGCCCGCCCACGCGGGAATGCGTGCGGCGTTGCCGGTGAGGGCGTCCTCGATGGCCTGGGCGATGAAGAATGCGGGCACGTAGATCGAGATGGAGACGATGAGCATGCAGGCGAACGCGAGCAGGAGCGCCCGGCGCCGGTGCTTCAGGTAAGGGATCATCTTGCGGACGACTTCGGCGTCGTACGGCTTGCCCAGGTACTCCTCGTCCCAGCCATCGACGCCGCGGTTGCCGCGCATCGTGCCGCGCTGGCCGCCGATGCCGGAGCTGTAGCCGCCGGCCATGCCGCCGCCCCACATGCCCATTAGGACGCGCCTCCGCTGCCGCCCGCAGGCTCGGCAAGCGCGGCGGGCTCCGGATCGGATGTGGGGTCGCCGGTCTCGTCCGCGGCCCCGGCGGTGGCGATCTCGCCGAGCGCCTCTTCCTGGTCGCGAAGCTCAAGGTCGTAGATCGAGCGGTAGAGCCCCTCCTCTTCTAGGAGCTCGTCGTGTGTGCCGCGCTGAACCACTTCGCCGTTCTCGAGGACCAGGATCTCGTCGGCTCGCATCACCGTGCGCAGGCGCTGGGCGATGACGAAGGTGGTGCGGCCCTCCATGAGGGTGGCGAGCGCCTGCTGGATCAGGAACTCGGTCTGCGTGTCCACGCTGGCGGTCGAGTCATCGAAGATGAGGACGCGCGGGTCGAGCAGGAGCGTGCGGGCGATGGCGACTCGCTGGCGCTGCCCGCCGGAGAGGGTCACGCCGCGCTCGCCCACCCATTCGTCGTAGCCGTAGGGCAGGCCCATGATGAAGTCGTGGATGCGGGCCGCCTTGGCCGCCGTCTCGATCTCCTCCTGGGTGGCCTCGGGGCGGCCGTAGGCGATGTTGTCGCGGATGGTGCCGACGAAGAGGAAGACGTCCTGCTGGACCGAGCCGATGTTGGCCCGCAGGGACTCAAGCTGGAAGTTGCGGATGTCGACCCCGTCGATGGAGATGGAGCCCGCGGTCACGTCGTAGAAGCGGGGCAGGAGGTTGACGACCGTCGACTTGCCGCTGCCGGTGGGCCCGAGGAGGGCGATGACCTTCCCCGGGGGGGCATCGATGTCGATATCCCGCAAGACCGCGCTGACGTTGTCGTAGCCGAAGGAGACGTTGCGGAAGCGGACGTGGCCGCTGGCGTTGAGGAGGGGCGTCGCGCCCTCGCGCTCCTGCACGGCCGAGCGGGCGTCGAGGATCTCGAAGACGCGGGTGCCGGCGGCGATGGCGCGCGAGAAGGAGGTGATCATGAAACCGAGCATGCGCACGGGCATCTGCAGGAGTTGCAGGGCCACGAGGAAGAGGATGAGCTCGCCGGAGGCCAGGGAGCCCTGGGTGATGTACCAGGCGCCCACGCCCGTGGTCGCCGCCACCTGGATGCCGGCTATGCCCTGCAGCAGGGGCGCGTGCCGGGCCATGAGGGTGGCCTGGCTGAGCTGGAGGTTGCGCTGCTCCTCCGCGGCGCGACCGAACTTGGCCGCCTCGACCGGCTCCCGGCTGAACGCCTTGACGACGCGGATCCCGCCGAGCCCCTCATCGGCGACCTCGGTCATGCGCGCCTCGCTCTGCTGAATCTCGAGCCAGAGGGGGCGCATCACGCGCTGGACGGCCCAGGAGCGCCAGGCGATCACGGGGAGGGAGATGCAGCTGACGAGGGCGAGCTGCCAGTGGAACCAGAACATCCCGCCCACGCCCACGACGATCATCAGGACAATCATCATGAGCCGCAGCGAGGCCATGGACATGAACATGCGGATGGCCTCGACGTCCTGCGTGGCGCGGGACATGATCTGGCCGGTCTGCACCCGGTCGTGGTAGGCGTAGCTCAGGCGCTGGACGGTGTCGTAGATCTCGTTCCGGAGGTCGTAGGCGACGCGCTGGCCCAGGCTCTCGCTGATGTACGTCTGCGCGAAGGCGGAGATGCCGCGGGCGACGGCAAAGCCCACCACCAGGAGGGCCGCCAGGATGAGCGTGCCCCGGTCGCCGGTGAAGGTGATGAAGTTGCCGTCCCGTACCGGGTCGAGCCCGACGTCGACGGCAATCTGGGCGAGGAAGGCCGATCCCATGCCGAAGAGCGCCGCCCCCAGCATGGAGGCCACGCCCACGGTGAGCATCTTCCAGTAGGGAATGGCGTAGCCCCAGAGGCGGAGAATGACGCCCAAGCAGCAACTCCTTCGGAGGAACGAAGCTACCACACCCTCACGTTTAGGTGAAACTTGGCCCTCGGCCCGGCTGGCCGGCGCGGGCCCGCTGGCACTCTCGCCCGGAGAGTGCTAGCATGCTCGGCACGCTCAATTTTCAAGAAAGCGTTTGGAGGAACTCCGTGCCCGCAAAGACTGCAACCAAGACGTCGCTCGTGCCCCTGGCCGACCGCATCGTCGTCACCGCCCTCAAGCAGGAAGAAGAAACCGCCAGCGGCATCATCATTCCCGACACCGTGAAGGAGAAGCCGCAGCAGGGCGAGGTCATCGCCGTGGGTCCCGGCAAGCGGGACGACACCGGCGCGCACCAGCCCATCGACCTGGAGTCGGGCGACCGCATCCTGTACGCCAAGTACGCCGGCACCGACGTGAAGCTCGACGGCATCGACTACATCGTCCTTAACGAGAAGGACATCCTCTGCAAGCTCGTCTCCTAGGGCGGCGCAAGAAAGAAGGAGCCTGATTCCATGGCCCCCAAGCATTTGCTGTTCGATGAGGCAGCGCGCCGTCAGCTGAAGGAGGGCGTCGACGCCCTCGCCGACGCCGTGAAGGTGACGCTCGGCCCGCGCGGCCGCAACGTCGTCATCGAGAAGAACTACGGCCCGCCCGTCATCACCAAGGACGGCGTGACCGTGGCCCGCGAGATCGAGCTCGTGGACGCGTTCGAGAACATGGGCACCCAGCTGGTGAAGCAGGTTGCCACCAAGACCAACGACATCGCCGGCGACGGCACCACCACGGCGACCGTGCTGGCCCAGGCGCTGGTGCGCGGCGGCATCAAGGTGGTCGCTTCCGGCTCCCACCAGATGAGCATCCGCCGCGGCATCGAGGGCGCCCTCGCCGTGGCCATCGAGAGCCTGCGCAACCGCGCCGAGCCCGTGCTCAGCAAGCAGCAGATCCAGCACGTCGCCTCGATCTCGGGGAACGACCCCGAGATCGGCGAGATCATCGCGGACGTGATGGAGATGGTCGGCAAGGACGGCGTCATCACCGTCGAGGAGTCCCGCGGCATCAAGTTCGAGACGGAGTTCGTCGACGGCCTGCAGCTCGACCGCGGCTGGCAGTCGGCCCAGTTCGTCACGAACGTGGACCGCCAGGAAGCCGTCATCGAGAGCCCCTACATCCTCATCACGGACAAGAAGATCTCGTCCGCGCAGGACCTGATCCCCATCCTCGAGCAGGTGCTCCAGGTGACGAAGGACTTCGTCATCATCGCCGACGATCTCGAGGGCGAGGCGCTGGCCACGCTGGTGGTGAACAAGATGCGGGGCACGATGAACGTGCTTGCGCTGCGCGCGCCCAGCTTCGGCGACCGCCGCCTGGCCATGCTCGAGGACATCGCCATCCTCACCGGTGGCGAGCTCATCACCGAGCGGACCGGCCGCCAGCTGCAGACGGCGACTCTGGCCGACCTCGGCCGGGCGCGCCGCATCGTGGCGAGCCGCGAGGCCTCGACCATCATCGAGGGCCAGGCCAGCGACGAGGCCATCCAGGCCCGCATCAAGCAGCTGAAGGCGCAGATCGAGGACATCACCAGTGACTTCGACCGCGAGAAGCTGCAGGAGCGGCTGGCGAAGCTCGCCGGCGGCGTCGCCGTCATCAAGGTCGGCGCCGCCACGGAGGTCGAGCTGAAGGAGAAGAAGGCGCGCGTCGAGGACGCCCTCAGCGCCACCCGCGCCGCCGTCGAGGAAGGCGTGGTCCCGGGTGGCGGCGTCTCCCTCATCCGCGCCCAGCGCGCCGTGGAGGCCTACGCCGAGGATCTGGAGGGCGACGAGCGCATCGGCGCCCTGCTGCTGGCGGAGGCGCTCGAGGAACCGGCCTGGATGATCGCCGACAACGCCGGGCTCGAGGGCTCCGTCATCGTCAACCGCATCAAGCGGCTGGAGAACGAGAGCGAGGGCTGGGACGCCGCCGCCGACCGCTGGGGCGACATGTTCGAGCTCGGCATCGTCGACCCGGTGAAGGTGGTGCGCTCCGCGCTTGAGAACGCCGCCTCCGTAAGTGCTATGGTGCTCACGACGGAATCGCTCGTGGCGGAGGTCCCTGAGCTGGCCGCCGCCGCAGGACCACTCCCGGAGGAGTACTAGTCATGTTGGAACGGCTGCGCTCCGGCCCCATCAAGTACATCGCCTTCCCCATCATCATTCTCGGGCTGCTCTTCGTGGTCGTCCGCAGGTTCATGGGGGGCGGGGACCCCGAAGAGGTCTAGCAGCCCTCACCAGCGTCCAGAATCACGAGGCGCCGCCCCTCGCGGGGGCGGCGCTTTGTGCGTTCGCGCGGGCGCCCACGAGGGGCGGCGCCCGCCAACGGCGCGCCGTGTGGCTGTCTCGTACACGCGCAGTAGCCCGGGGTGACCATAGGCGTACGATTTAGCGCGTGGCGATGAGGCGCGCGCGGGGGCGTCGCTGGAGAAGGCGGGCCGGTGGCCGCCTGCGACGTCGGCTCGGGCGCCTCTCAACCCAGGATGTCGTGCGCGCGCTCTGGCTGGGCGCCCTCATCGGGCTGGTCACCGGTTTCGTCGCCATCCTCTTCTTCGAGGCGCTCGAATTCTCGACGCGCTACATCCTCTCCGAGCTGACCGGCTACTCGCCCCCGCATCCCTTCGGCGAGGGCGGGGCCGAGGCCGAGGGCCCGACGCGCACGTGGGCGCTGCCGATCGTGGTGGGGCTCGGCGCCCTCGTCTCCGGGCTGCTCGTCTACTCCCTGGCGCCGGAGGCGGAGGGCGCGGGCGCCGACCAGGTCATCGACGCCTTCCACAAGCGCGGCGGGCGCATCCGCCTGCGCGCCATCCCCGTGAAGCTGGTCGCCTCCGCGATCACGATCGGGAGCGGCGGGGCGGCCGGCAGGGAGGGGCCGGCGGCGCAGATCTCGGGCGGCATCGGTTCCGTGATCGCCGACCGCCTCGGGCTCGACGCCGTCCAGCGCCGGAGGGCGCTCGTGGCGGGCATGGGCGCGGGCGTGGGCGCCATCTTCCGCGCCCCCCTGGGCGGCGCGATGATGGCCGCCGAGGCCCTCTACCGCGACGACTTCGAGGCGGACGCGATCCTGCTCTCCCTCATCTCCTCGATCGTCGCCTTCGCCGTCTACGGCGCCTGGTACGACTACACCCCCATCTTCGGCGGCACGGCGGGCTTCTCCTTCCAGAACCCCGAGGAGCTGCCCTACTACCTGGCGCTGGGCGTCGCCTGCGGGCTTCTCGGCATCCTCTACGCGCGCTCGTTCCAGGGCGCGCAGGACCTGTTCCAGCGGCTCACGGCCCCGCGTTGGGCGAAGCCGGCGATCGGCGGCGTGCTCGTGGGCTGCATCGCGATGTTCGCCCCCGAAGCCATCCACATCGGGTACGGCCTGGTGCAGCGCGCCCTCACCCCCGAGGAGGTGCTGGACTACTCGCTCTGGCTCATCATCGCCCTGCCCCTGCTGCGCATCGTGGCGGCCTCGCTGACCGTGGGCTCGGGCGCCTCGGGCGGCATTTTCGCGCCGGGCATGGTGGCGGGCGGGATGCTGGGGGCGCTTTTCTGGCGGCTCTTCCACGACCTGCCGGGCTTCCCCGCCGACCCCGCGCCGCTCGTGATCATCGGCATGATCGCCGTCTTCGGCAGCATCGCCCACGCCCCCCTCGCGATGATGCTGATGGTGGGCGAGATGACGGGGAACCTGTCGCTCCTCGCCCCGGCGATGGTGGCGGTGGCGGTCGCCACCCTGCTCGTGGGGAACACGAGCATCTACCGCAGCCAGGTGGCCACGCGCGCCGACTCGACCGCCCACCGCCACCGCTTCGCCTTCCCCCTGCTGGACGCCCTGCCGGCGGAACGGGCGGTGGTGCCCTTCCCGACCGTGCGGGACACGGCGACGGTCGCGCAGGCGATCGCCGCCCTCGATCGCGCCCACAGCCAGGAGGGGATCGTCGTCGACGCGAACGGACGGCTGGTCGGCGAGGTCAGGGGCGATGCGCTGCGCGCGGCCGCCGACGCGGGCGCTCCAGCGGGGCCGCTGGTGGAGGACTTCCCCACGGTCGTGCTGGCCGATACGCCCCTCGACGAGGCGCTCGACCGCCTCGCGAGCAACGACCGCCGCTGGCTGCCCGTGCTCGACGGCAGCGACGGCCCGGTGCTGGGCGCCATCGACGGGCGCGCGCTGGTGCGCTCCTACCGCCAGGCGGTCCAGCAGCAGGTGCGGCCGCTCACGCCCGTCGACGAGGCGATCAGCACCATGGAGCTGACGGTGGCGGCGGGCGCGCCCGTCGAGGGCCAGACGCTCGCGGAGGCGGGCCTCCCCCAGGGCGTGCGCGTCCTCACCATGGAGCGCATGGGACGCCTCTCCGCCCCCTCGGGCGACACCGTCCTGCGCCGCGGCGACCGGCTGACGCTGGCGATGACGCGCGGCACGCGCGCCCAGGTGCTCTCCCTCATCCTCGGCGACTGACGGGGCGCTAGCCGAGGGCGAAGCGCAGGATGAGCGCGACCACCGCCACCAGCGCGACGCTCCCCGCGACCGTCAGAAAGACGCGGCGGGACCGTTCGCGCTCCTCCTCGGCGGTGCGGTAGGCGACGAGCGCGCTGCCGCCACCCATCTCGGCGATGATGCTGCGGGCCTCGCCGATGCGGGAGCGTGGCACGAGGACGGCGTAGGAGAGGCCGAAGAGGCTGGC
This sequence comes from Dehalococcoidia bacterium, assembly GCA_022826585.1. Classification (GTDB taxonomy): domain Bacteria; phylum Chloroflexota; class Dehalococcoidia; order Tepidiformales; family Tepidiformaceae; genus UBA2991. The sequence continues at coordinate 15,102 of JAJDUR010000038.1, read as the reverse complement.
GCCGCCGAAGGCGCCGCCCGGCCCGCGCTCGATGAAGGCGGCCTCGATGCCGGCGTCGTGGAGGGCGTCGATCCAGATGCGCGCCTCGGCCATGTCGCTCGCCTCGGCGACGATGGCGGCGCTTGCCGGTTCCTTCGTGGAGGTCATCGCTCAAGAAAGTGTAGTGCCGGCGGGGAACAGGGTCCGGTTAGGGGCGCGGTTCGCTACAGTTGGGCCGATGCCGAAACGGGACGGCACCCTCAAGGCGCGCGAGTTCGTGTACTTCTGCGAGGACCAGATCGTGACGCAGCTTCCCGCCACGATCCCCCAGCCGGAGTGCCGCGTGCGCTGGACCACGCTTCAGCTGCACTTCGGCAATCCCCGGGTGCACTTCGAGCTACACCCGCAGATGGGGCGGGGCGTGGTGGAGGCGGGGCTGCACTTCGAGGGGCCGCTCGAGGCGAACGACGCCTGGGTCGAGCTGCTGGCCGGGAACGCCGCCGACGTGCTCGGGGAGCTCGGCCCCGCCTGGGAGCTGGAGGAGTGGACCTCGACCTGGCGGCGGCTGCACCGCCCCTTCCCCTTCGAGCGCCTCACGACCGAGCTTGCGCACGAGGTCGCGGGCGAGCTGACGCACGCGATGACGGTCCTGCATCCACTGATCGAGGAGGGCGCGGCCGCCATCGCGGTCGCCGCGCCCTCGACGGCGAGCGGCCGGCACGGGGCGTCCGGCCGGGGCCGCCGCTGGCATCGCCGCGCGCGGCGCTAGGCGAACGTCGTCTCCATCTCCGACGAGATGTCGAAGTACTCCTGGAAGGTCTGGTTGAAGCGGTAGAAGAGGTCGCGGCGCGTGTAGTCCTCGCCCGTGGCCAGCCCGTCGCTGTGCTGCAGATCGAGCGAGTTGAGGGTGTAGAGGGCGTCAGCCTCGCCGTTCGCCTTGATGTTCTCGAGCATGGCCCGCCACTGGTCCGGGCTCTGGAGGAGGATGAAATCGAGGTCGCCGGGGGCGTCGCAGGGCACCTCGGCGACGTTCGTGATGCCGAACGCCTCGAAGGTGATGGCGAAGCAGCGGTCGCCCACACGCACGCCGACGTCGGCGTCGCAGGAGCCGAGGCGCTCGAAGCTGTCGGAGGCGTTGAGGCGGTCGGCGGCCTCCTGGAACCACTCGGTGGAGGGAAAATCGGGCATGGGGAGAGTGTAGCGGAGAAGAGCGCTCGCTACGCTCGCGGAGTGGAGCGGCGGGGTAAAGCCCGCCTGAGGAGAGCGCTCGGCGCTGCGCGCCTTCGCTGAGTGGAGCGCCGCCACGGATTTCTGCGCTCGGCTGCTGCGCGCTCGCGATGCGCGGCTGAGTGGCGGCCCCCGAGGGGGGGTTACGGCCTGGGGATGGCGTGTCCCTCGACAAGCTCGTGCACGATCCAAAGGCCCATCGCGACGTTCAGGTTCTCTGCCGCCTGAGCAGCCGTCTCGCCCTCGCTGTACACCCCGTCGAGTTCCAGGACATGGGCAGACCAGTAGCCGCTCTCATCCGGCCGGATGACGCGGTGATAGGGGAGCTCGACGTAGTCGGCAGTGTCCATCTCGCCTGACACCGTATCGGTGTCCACAGACTTGCGCTAGCTGGGCCTCGACCAGCGGTCTTGCGGGATCTCCTCGACCTCTTCGGGCTCGTCGGCTTCCTCCGCCTCGGGCTCCGCTTCCGTGTCGAGGACGCCGAAGTTGCGGGTGTCGGCGCCGATGAGGGAGGGGAGGGACTGGCTGGCTTCGTCCTCGCCCTCGGGGGCCTCGAAGGGGCTGCGCTCGCGCGATTGCACCCGGCCCCAGACGTCGCCCTTGTGACCGGTGACGAGGCGGCCGTCCTCCAGCTCCTCGACGCGGCTCGCCATCTCCATCACGAGGCGGTCGTGCGTGCAGGTAATGATGGAGACGCCGCGCTCGCGGCAGATGTCGCGGATGAGGGTGAAGACGGCGGTGGCGGTGGCCGAGTCGAGTTCCCCCGTGGGCTCGTCGGCGAGCACCAGCGTGGGCTCGGTCACGAGCGAGCGCGCGATGGCGACCCGCTGCTGCTCGCCGCCCGAGAGCTCGTAGGGGCGGTGGTGGGCGCGGCGCTCGAGGCCGACCAGCTCCAGCACCTCGCGCGCGCGGGCGGGGCGGTCGCGGTGGACGCCGGCGATGCGCAGGGGCAGCTCCACGTTCTCCTGGGCGGAGAGGAGGGGCAGCAGCCCGAAGGACTGGAAGATGAAGCCGAGCTTCTGGCGGCGCAGGGCGATGAGGTCCGCCTCGCCCATGGTGTCGACGCGCTCGCCGTCGATCTCGACCTCGCCGGCGGTGGGGCGGTCGAGCCCGGCGATGGTGTTCAGCAGGGTCGTCTTGCCCGAGCCGGAGCGCCCGATGAGGGCGAGGAACTCGCCCGGTTCAACGGAGAGCGTCACGTCGCGCACGGCCCAGACCTCCTCCGAGCCCAGCTCGAAGCGGCGGGTGACGTTGCGCAGCTCGACCGATGCGCCGGCCATCAGGCGTCCTCCCCGGAGACGCGGTGGACGCGGTCGGGCAGCACCTCGACGCGCCCCTCGCCCAGGAAGAGCTTGGCGCGCTCGCTGATGCTGAGCCGGTCGAGGAACTCGCGCGGCACCTGCAGGCGCCCGGCGGAATCGACGAGCACGTACTCGTCGTGGACGACGTGGGTCACGCCCCCGGTCTTCTCCACGCGCCGGAAGATCTCCATGCTCGTGCGCCCGTCGCGGATGGCGACGACGCGGTTCACGCGGGAGGCGATCTCGGGGTCGTGGGTGACGATGATGATGGTGACGCCGTAGCGCGCGTTCAGGTCGCCGAGGACCTCGTACACGCTGTCGGCGCCGATTGCGTCGAGCTCGCCCGTGGGCTCGTCGGCGAGGAGGAGGGGCGGGCGGTTGGCGAGGGCCACGGCGATGGAGACGCGCTGCTGCTCGCCGCCGGAGAGCTGCTCGGGGTGGTGGTCCTGCCGGTGCGTCAGGTTGACCGCTTCGAGCAGCTCGTTGGCGCGCTCGCGGGCGGCGCCGGGGTCGACGCCGTCGAGCATGAGGGGCAGCTCGACGTTCTGGGTGGCGGACAGGTAGGGGATGAGGTTGCGCCCGGTCTGCTGCCAGATGAAGCCGACGGCGCTGCGGCGGTAGCGCACCATCTCGCCCTCGGTCATGGTCAGCAGGTCGCGCCCGCCGACGAAGGCGCGGCCGGCGCTGGGCTGGTCGAGCCCGGCGAGGATGTTGAGCAGGGTGCTCTTGCCCGAGCCGGAGGCGCCCACGATGGCCATGAGCTCGCCGCCGCGCACCTTCAGGTCGAGCCCGCGCAGGGCGACCACCTCGAGCTCGTCGCTCTTGTGAATCTTGAAGAGGTCCTCGCAGACGATGTAGGGGGCCGCGTCGGTCTGGGTGTCGGGCAAGGTCGTCATGTGGGTGTCCTAGAGCTCGCCGATACGCAGGGCGCGATGCAGGGCCAGCCGTGAGTAGAGCCGCGCGAGGGCGGCCACGGTGGCGATGAAGACGAGGGCGAGCAGGCCGTAGACGGAGAGCACGGTTTCCCAGCTTACCTGCGAGAGGAGGGGCGGGACCACGTCGCTGCCGTCCTCGGTGAGGGCGAGGGCGCCGATCATGAGGCGTCCCAGGGGGAAGCCGAGGGCGGTGCCGGCGGCCACGCCGGCCACGATCACGAAGAGCTGCTCGAAGCCGACGACGCCCACGATCTGCCGTCCGGAGAAGCCCATCGTGCGGAGGATGGCGAACTCCAGGGAGCGCGTCTGCGCGGCCAGGTAGGAGAAGACGATGAAGCCGAGGGCCGTGAGCAGGAGCACGGCGCCGAAGGAGAGGAAGAGGATTCCCTCCCAGCTCGCGGCCACGAGCGGGTCCGAGGACTCGAGCCCGAAGATGGCGGCCTCGTCGTACACCTGGCCGGCGCGGATGCCCCGCTCCTCGAGCCAGTCCCGGGTCAGCTCGACCCCCTCCACGCTGCCGATCCAGACCTCGTTCGCGGTGATGCCTCCGGCCACGCGCGGGATGCCCGCCCCCGCCCCGCGCAGCGTGGCGAGGTCGGCCACGAGCAGGTGATTGCGCTCGCCGGGGTAGAAGCCCGGGAACAGCTCGAAGGCGCCCGCGATGCGGACGCTGAGCACCTGGCGGTTGATGCGCACGGGGATGGTGTCGCCCGGATCGGCGGCGATGGCGTCGAGGAACGACTCGCTGGCAAGTACGGGCAGGGGCTCGGGCGAGCGGCGCAGGCGCAAGCCCACCGCGCTCGTCGCGAAGCTGTCGTAGTTGAAGCTGATCTGGGCGGCGTAGCGCCCGCGGTCGTTGTCCACCTCGGCGCGCGTGATCGTGGTCTGCCGGTCCCCGGAGGCGCCCGTGATGGACTGGTAACGGTCGAGCGACTCGAAGGGCTCGATCAGGACGGCGTCCTCCTCGCCTCCGCCCGCCGGGTAGGCGACGAGGTGGTCGATGACGCCGGTGACGCGGCCGGGGGCGGCGGCGAAGCGGCGGATGCTGAGGAAAATCGACTCGACCTCGAGGGGCGCATCCAGGGCGGGCGGGGAGCCGCGGGGGTTGAAGGGCCGGGTGAGGTCGACCACGTAGAGGAGCCAGCCGTCGTCCTCGGCAACGGGGTCGGAGATGGCCAGGTACTCGTAGTAGAGGCCGCTCTCGTCGCGCACGCGGATGCCCGGGCGGACGGCGAGGGCGGGGAGCGAGATGCGCGTCCAGACCCCAAGGGCGCGGGAGCCTTCGGGCACGATGGGCCCGTCCGGCACGACGGTCTCCCCGGGCTCCAGGCGATCGAGCATCGAGCCGAGATCTCCCCCGAAGTCGTTTCGCCAGTAGGCGACAGCGGCGAAGTCCTCGCCCACGCCGAGGAGCGTGGCGGGGGCGGAGCGGCCGGTGGCGGGCGCGTAGGACACATCGAGTCGGGCCACGGCGCTGGCGTTGTCGAGCCCCTCCATGCCCTCGATGGCCTCCTCCAGGCGCTCGGGGGAGATGCGCGCTGGCGTGCGGATGTCGACCACGCGGCCGGCGGCGCCGGCCTCGTAGGCGGCGCGGTCCTCGAAGCTGCGGTCGAGCGTGGCGCGGAACCCCGCGGCGAACATGCCCACGGAGGTGGCGAGCAGGAGCAGGAGGATGAGGCGGCTGTAGTGGAGCGGGCTTCGCACCATGCGCCACAGGCCGAGCAGGATGGTGGCCCCGCCCAGCCCCTGCAGGGCCCACGAGGCGATGCCAAGCACGACCGGGAAGAGGCGCAGGAAGATGAGCGCGATCATCAGCATGAAGAGCGCCGGGGAGACGAGCAGGAGGGGATCGGCGGAGAGATCGCCGAAGAGGTTCTCGGTCACGAGCGAGCCGCGCTGGCGCAGCTGGTAGAAGAGGAAGGCGCCCACGCCCACGAGCACGAGGTCGAGGTAGTAGCGCAGGAAGAGGGGCTGTTTGGCCGGGCGCGCGAGGCTCTGCTTGTAGTGGACCATGCTCGCCCCCGAGGCGCGGTAGGCGGGCCAGAGCAGGGCGACGAGGGCGAGCACCGCCCCGAGGGCGGCCATGCCGAAGGCCTCGGGGGTGAGGGCCACGCGCAGGAGCTGGCCCTGGCTCAGGTCGGTGAAGGGGGGTGTCGGGCCGAGCAGGCGGATCACGCCCGAGGCGACGAGCGGCCCGAGGACGACGGCGAAGACGGTCAGCGCCGACCCCTCGACCAGGTAGACGGTCATGATCTGGCCGAGGCCGGCGCCCCGGCTCTTAAGGAGCGCGATCTCGCCTGCCTGGCGCTCCACCAGCATCGTCGCCACCAGCACGAGGTAGTACAGCGCGATGCCGACGATGAGCAGCATGAGGGCGAACAGGGGGAGTCGGGTGAAGAAGAGCTTCTCCTGGTACTCGGCCACGACGTCGGCCAGTTCCGTATCGAGCACGGAGAGCTCCAGCTGCGAGCGGATGGCGCGGTCGAGCGCCCGCAGGTTGAGCTTGACCCGCTCCGCGTTGCGGCTGTTGACGCGTTCCGTGTCAACGAATCCGAAGGTCTCGAAGGTGCCGTCGATCGAGGGCAGGTAGGGCGCGAGCACCTCGACGAACGTGCGCTCGTCGATGATGAAGGGGAAGGTGGGCCAGCGGGTGGTATCGACCACGAGGCGATGCGTGTTGCCGAACCAGTAGTCCTCGCCGGGCTCGTTCGGTTCGACGAGCCCGGCGATCGTGACCTCGACCGGATCGACGTCTTCGCGCCAGAAGGGCTGGAGGTCGAACGTATCGCCGGGGCCGACCCCGAGCTGGCGGGCGGCGGTGGCGCTCATCCAGACCTCGATGCTGGGGCGCCGGGAAGGGTCGGTGGTGGGTGGGGAGGGGGCCGGGGGGGCGCCCTCGATGAGGGTCACGTGGGGGGCGATGTCGGAGAAGAAGAGGAAGTGGGCGCGGGCGCGCAGGTCGTCCTCGTAATCGACGGCCTCGCCCGGCTCGGTCAGGAAGAAGGTGGAGGAGCGCCCGAACAGGCCGGTGTCCTCGATGAGGCTCCCGGCGTAGCGGCGGAGGAGGGAGAGGGTGGCGTCGCGCCGCTCGTTGTAGATCTCGGGCTCGCCGGGCTGGGTGTTGCTGACCACCTTGAGGTCGAGGTCGAGCGGTTCCTGCTGGCGAAGGGTGAAGCTGAGGCCGAGGTCGCGCACCGCATCGGAGTAGAGGATGACGCTCGACATGAGGGCGGAAGCGAGCACCATGCCGAAGATGACGGTCGCAAGCAGCCGCCAGTTGGCGAGGCTCCGCTGAGCGACGATGCGCAGGAGGGAGGCGAAGCTGTCCATGGGCGTCTAGGGAGCGTACAGGAGAGCGCCGTTCCGGGGCTCGGCCGGAGGCGGCACGCTAGCGGGCGCCGTAGTCGGTGGGGTCGCGCACGGCTTCGTAGTCATCGATCTCGAGACGATGGCACCAGGTCGAGGGCCGTTGCAGGCGAAGCTCGCTGCCCTTGCCGCCCGCGAGCCAGGCCGCGGTCTCGGCCCGCTCCCTTCCGAAGCGAGTGGCGACGAACTCAAGGGCGGGGAGCAGGTCGCTGTCGGTCGAGCAGATGATGCCGGTGTCGTAGGCGTCGTCGATGGCTCCCGCGACGAAGTCGATGGCGAGCTGCACGTCGATTCCCTTCTCCTGGGCACGCTGCTCGGGCCAGCGCCGGGGGTAGCGGAGCGGCCGCGTGATGACGACGGCGCCGGACTGCTCCCAGGCGTGGCACTGGCGCATGTGCGCTGCGTAGGTTGCTGGATCGCGCGCGGGATCGGGTCGGCCGGAGTAGATGCGAACTTGCTCAAGCACTCGGTCGTTGCCCGGTGCACGGCCGGAGCTCTCGCGGCTGCAAAGGAGTCTGCTGAGCTCCAGGGGTGAGATTTGCCCGCTCCGCCGCGGAGCCCGCCGAGGGAAGAAGCGAGCTCGTGCACCCTGGTAGACGTTCTGGGCGTCGATGAAGACGGTCACTCGATTTGGCATGGGGAGCAAGAAAAACCCCCGCCAGTTGTCCACCAGGGTGGAGAACGACGGGGAACATTCGCCCTTACGGGCAGGCGCCAGTATCGCTCAGCCGGACCCTGATTGTCAAGGGCAGTGATTGAAACAGGAAGACATGGCGCGATTTTCCCCGTCGCGAGCGCTCAGGCGCCTCGTACCGCTACCCTTGTGCGCGCATGGGGAGCTTTGCGGTCCTCTGGTCGTTGCTGCTGCGCCACGTCGCCTCCAGCTGGCGGATGCTGGCGGTGCTCGCGCTGGGCGTGCTCGTGGCCTCGACCCTGCTCGCGAGCGCGCCCATTTACGCCCGCGCCATGGCCGACCTCGGCCTCAAGTTCACGGTCCGCGACGAGCTGCGCGGCGAACCCTCCATCCGCGCCGGCATCGGGGCCCAGCAGCTCGCCACCTCCGATTCCGTCGCCGTGCGCGAGGCGGTCGAGGCCCGCATCGATGAGCGGCTGGGCTGGTTCGCCAGCGAGCGCTCCATCGTCGTGGAGTCGGCGCGCCTCTCGATCGGGCAGACGGGCGAGGAGCCGCGCCAGGGCACGACCCTGGGCGTCCTCTACGCGATCGAGGGGTTCGAGCAGTACATCGTGCTGGACGAGGGCCGCCTGCCCGCGCCCACCGGCCCCGACGGGCGGCTGGAGGTGGCGATGGGGGCTCGCGCCGCGGCGGTCGCGCGCCTCGCCCCGGGTGACGAGTTCCTCCTGATCGAGGAGATCGACAACTGCGACCGCATCATCCCCGAGGGGCTGCAGCCGCAGCTCCCCTGCGACCTGAAGGTGAAGGCGCGCTACGCCACGCCCGCGGTCCTGACGGGCATCATCAGCATCGAGGATCCCGACTCCTCGTTCTGGGCGGCGGCCAGCGACCGCTACGTGATGCCCAGGGCGCCGCTGGCCGACTCCGGCCTGGTCGCGCCCATGGTCGCGCACGTCGACGCCGTCCTCGGCGATCTCGCCTCGCGCTACCCGGGCCAGCGCCTCGCCCTGCGATGGAACGTGCTCGCCGACATCGACCAGCTCGACCAGGGCAACTTCGAACGCGCCCGCGAGGACATCATCGGGCTGAACCAGGACCTGCGCGTCTACAGCGGCTACGCCGCCAGCCCCCTCGTGGTCACGCTCGACGCCTTCGGGCGGAGCGCCGACTTCCAGCGGGCGCCGCTCACGATCCTGCTCATCCAGATCGCCGCCATCGCCCTCTTCTACGTCGCGCTCATCTCGGTGGCGGTGGTGGAGCGGCAGGGCGAGCAGATCGCCCTCCTCCGGGGGCGCGGGTCGAGCACGGCGCAGGTGGTCGCGCTCTACGCCCTCGAAGGGCTGGCCCTGGGCCTGCCCGCCATCCTGGTCGCGCCCTTCATCGCCGGGGGTGTCACGGCGCTGCTCGGCTTCACGCCCGTGTTCAGCGACATCTCCGGCGGGGAGCTGCTGCCCGTCTCCTTCGAGCCGCTCGCCTTCCCGCTGGCGGCGCTGGGGGCGGTCCTGTCGATCATCGCGCTCACGGCGCCGGCCTTCGTGGTCGCGCGGCGGGGGCCGCAGGGTCAGCGCCGCGCGCTGGCGCGCCCGACCGCGGGGCTCATCCAGCGCTACTACCTCGATGTGGTCCTGGTGGGGTTCGCGCTGCTGGCCCTGTGGGAGCTGAACGAGCGCGAGTCGGTCTACACGCCCTCGGCCACGGGGGGCGTCTCGAGCGATCCGCTGCTGCTCGCCTCGCCCGCGCTCATCATCGCGGCGGCGGCGGCGGTGCTGGCCCGCCTCTACCCGATCGTGCTCCGCCTTGTCGTGCAGGCGACGGGGCGCGTGGCGGGCGTGGCCGTGGCGATGGGGCTCTGGCAACTGGTGCGGCGCCCCGGGCCGTACACCCAGCTCGCCCTGCTCCTGATGATGGCGGTGGCCGTGGGCATGTTCGCGGCCAGCTACACCAGCACCACGGAGCGTTCGTACGAGGACCGCGCCCGCTTCGCCGCCGGCGTCGAGCTGCGCGCGCTCGCCACCGACGTCACCTTCATCCCCTCCGATTCCGCCAGGCTCGAGGACGAGATCACCGCGATCGATGGCGTCGAGGACGCCGCCGCCGTGATGCGCCTCGCCGGGGCCATCGCCACGCCCAACAGCGCCGGCCCGCCGGTGGCCGTGCTCGGGGTCTCCGGCGAGGTGGAGGACCTGCTCTGGTGGCGCGAGGACTTCGCCGACCGACCGCTCGAGGCCATCCTCGACCGCGTCGACAGCGGCGAGATCCTGCGCGGCATGCCCATCACGCCGGGCGCGGCCGAACTCTCCGTGTGGGTGAACCCGCTCATCGACCGCAGCACCGTGACCCTCTGGGCGCGCGTGCGCGACGTCAACGGCCGCCACGACCTGCTGCCGTTCGGCAAGCTCGACTTCCGCGGGTGGCAGGAGCTGCGCGCCCCCATCGAAACCGGCGAGTTCCGCCCGCTGGAGTGGCCCCTTTCCCTGGTCGCCCTCATCCTCACGGAGCCGGTCAACCAGTTCAACGCCAGCGATGACCCGGTCTACATCGACGACCTTTCGGCCGTCGATGCGGACGGGTCGCTCACCCTGCTGGAAGGCTTCGAGGGAGTGGTGCGCTGGGAAGCCATCCCCAGCGCCGAGCGCTTCACCGACAGCCTGCAGTTGAGCAACGAGGTGGTCCGGAACGGGTCGCAGGCGGCGCGCCTCGGGTTCCGGCGCGGCACGACGGGCGAGCGGCGGGGGCTCTACCCGGCCGACCGCGGCATCCCCCTGCCCCTCCTCGCGAGCGAGGCCTTCCTCGAGCAGAACCGGCTGGAGGTGGGCGACGAGGACCTGCTCGAGATCGACAACCTCATCGTGCCCTTCGTGGTGCGCGGCGTGTACGAGCGCTTCCCCACCCTGCCGGCCCTCGAGGGCCCCTCCGTCGTGCTCAATCGCGACCAGCTCCAGCGCTGGGGCTACATGGTGAGCACCGCCCCCGGCGACCTCGGGCGCCCGAACGAGGTGTGGCTCGACCTGGCGCCCGACGCCGACCTCGCCCACATCCGGGAGGAGCTGAACGGCTTCGGGCTCAGCCGCCTCATCGACCAGCAGGCAACGCTCGACTCGGTGCGCTCGAACCCGCTCATCGCGGCGAGCGGCACGGGCATCCTCTCGGTGTCGTTCGTGGCGACGCTGGCGCTGGTGGCGGTGGCGCTGCTGGTCTCGCTCTGGATGGCGATCCAGCGGCGGCGCGTCGAGTTCGCCGTGCTCGGGGCGATCGGGCTGACGAGGCGGCAGGTGATGGCCGTGCTCGGGCTCGAGTACGCCATCGTGGGGGTAGTGGGCGTGGCCGCGGGCGTGCTCGTGGGCCAGTTCGTGGGGCGCCGCATGCTCTCCTTCCTCGACGTGACGGAGGCGGGCCTGCCCGTCGAGCCCGGGTTCGTGCTGCAGACGGAGTGGACGTTCGTGATCGTGGGAGCGGCGGCGGTGGCGGCGGTGTTCGCGGTGGCGCTCGTGGCGACGGTGCAGGCCCTCAGCCGCACCTCCGACGCCGCCGTGCTGCGGACGGAGTAGGGGAGCGCCGCGCTGACGCGCGGCTGAGTGGAGCGCTCGGCGCTGCGCGCCTTGCTGAGGAGAGCGGCGGCCGGGGCCGCCTGGGTGAAGCGCCCCGCTGGCGCGTGGCTGAGTCGGGAGCCGGTGGGTGAGGCAATTTCAAAACGGACGGGGTAATTCGGGCTTTCGGTGGCTAGGGTGAGGGGCATGGTGCGCCGGGCCCGATTCTCTCGCCGGCTGCTCATATGCCTGCTACCGCTCGCGGTGACGGCATGCGGCGACGAGGCAATCCCTCCCGCCACGGGTCCGGCGCACCAGACCCCAACCATGACGGCGACCCCGTCGCCGGAGCCCACCGCGACGCCCACGACGCCACCCACCCCCCGTGCGACACCGCCGCCCACCGTCGCGGCGACGGCCACGCCCGAGCCCACCCCAACCGCGGCGCCGGAGGCGCCCGCCATCGAGCACACGGCGCTCACCTGGGGCGAGCCGCGTCCGCTGCCGGCGGGCATCGCGCTGTACTACCAGGTGGCGGGCTGCATGGGGTGTGGCTGGGGGTTCGGCGATGTGAAGCGCGTCGTCTTCGATGAGGTTGCTGGAACCTACCGTGAGGACCGCCCCCTGGCCTTCTTCGATGGGAAGGGAACGGTTGTCGACGCGGACGTGGGCCCGGGCGGGCAGGAGATGGCCGCCATGATCTGCCACGTGGGATCCTGCGCGGGTACGCACGCGCCCGTCAGCGGCGACGCTCTCCAGCATCACTGGATCTCACGTGATGCTGGGCGGACGTGGGACGATCTCGGGCCGGTCCCCCCGAGTACGCGTCTCGCAAAGGATCCGTCTGCCTTTGGCGAGGAGGCTGCTCTGTCTTCCGGGGCGGCGTCCGGGCGCACGATCGCCTGGAGGTCTCGGGGTCCGGGAAGCGATTTGTTCGCGATCGCGGAGGAAGACGGCGGCAACCAGCAGGTGTATGGCTCCCGGGAGCCTCTCGGGGACTGGCAACGGGGAGTCTCGATAACCGGCGATCTCGTCGTGTGGTGGATGGAGACGTACTTCCACGAGGGGACGTACCTGGCCGGCGCGCGGATGGTCGATCTGGAGACGGCCACGGTTCGCGAGGTCGCCGGCCTGTCGCTCCCATTGGGCTTCGACCCCGCAGCCGACCAGCTACAGGAGGACTTCTACTATCTCCTGATGGCCGCCCGCCCCGCCCCGGAGCGCTAGCGCGCGCCCTGGGGGGCGACGAGGATGGCCCCGGCGTTGGCGGGGCTCGTGCCGGCGGGGGCGCGGATGGCGATGCGGTCGCCGTCCGTGATGGGGGCGTCGTAGGACTCGACGAAGAAGAGCGTCACGCCCTGGTAGATCTCGACCGTGATGGGGCCGTCCGGGCCCGCGAGCGTCACGTCCGCGCCGCCGTCGGTGGGGTAGTAGGTCACGGACTCGACCAGGCCCCAGAGGACGGGGCGGTGGTTGGGGTTGCTCAGGAGCTCCGTGCCGATGAAGCCCGCGGGCGAGCGCGCAAGACCGTCGGCCAGGGGCGCGCCCGGCTCGGCGATGGCGATGACCTGGCGGATGACGTAGTTCCGCACGGGGTCGCCTTCGCCCGTGAACACGAGCCACTGGCCCGGCTCGATGCGGGAGGGCTGGCCCGGCGCGAACGCCTCCAGCCTCACCCCCGCCTGCAGCGTGGTCGTGAGCGCCTCGCCCTCGATGTTGGCGGGTAGCAGGGTGAGCGTGCCCCCGTTCGCCTCGCGCACGTCGAACACGGCCACCGGGTTCGTGGCCCCCGGCGTCACGAACGGTCCCGCCACGGGGGGCGCGTCGCTGCCCGACGACTGCGACACGACGAAAGCCACGATCCCGCCCGCGACCAGCAACGCCAGCACGAGCGCGGTCGCCGTCAGGGGCGCGACCAGGCGGCGTCGCGAGGGCGCCGGCGGTGTCAGGGGCTCTTCGACGGCCATCGCGCCCATGATAGTGGGCGAGGGCGCGGTGTACCCCTAGCGCGCCTTGGAGCCGCCGTCGACCTGGTAGTAGGCGCCCGTCATGAAGGACGACTCGTCGCTCAGGAGGAAGGCGGCGAGGGCGGCGACCTCCTCGGGCTCGCCGTAGCGGCGCAGGGGCAGGCCGGCGGCGATGTCGCGGTAGCGACCCTCGGGGTCGTCGGGATCGCCGCCCCGCTCGATGGACCGCATCATGCGCGTCTCGATGGGCGCCGGGCAGATGGCGTTCACGCGGATGTTGTCGCGCGCGAACTCGAGCGCGGCCGTGCGCGTGATGCCGATGACGGCGTGCTTGCTCGCGCCGTAGGCGACCAGGTGGGGCGTACCCCCGAGGCCGGCCGTCGAGGCGGTGTTGACGACGGTCCCGCCGCCACGGTCCCGCATCGCCGGGGCGACGGCCTTCAGGCCGAGCCAGACGCCCTTCACGTTCACGTCGATGACCTTGTCGAACATGTCCTCGGGGTAGTCCGTGAGGGGCGTGACGACGCCCTCGATGCCGGCGTTGTTGAAGAAGGCGTCGATGCCCCCGAAGCGCTCGACGGCGGCATTCACGTAGCGCTCGTGGTCGGCCCAGCGGGTCACGTCGGCGGGGACGGCGAGACCCTCGCCGCCGGCTTCCTCGATGGCCTCGACGGCGCCGCCGAGGTCGCTCCCGGCGAGGTCGACGGCGACGACCTTCGCGCCCTCCCGGGCGAGCCGCACGCAGGTCGCCCGGCCGATCCCGCCCGCCCCGCCGGTGATGACGGCGACCTTGCCTTCGAAACGCGCTGCCGTTGGCTCGCTCATGGTGTCCTCCCCGGGCCGCCCGGCCCGCGCGCGTAGTGTAGGAGAGCGGGGCGCGACGGGTAGGGGCGGCGGCGCTATTCTGTGAGTTCGTTCGGGGTGTAGCTCAGCCAGGTAGAGTGCTTCGTTCGGGACGAAGAGGTCCCCGGTTCAAATCCGGGCACCCCGACCAGCTTCTCCCGCCGGATTGTTGGAGTCAGCGTCCGCCCGCCGGTATGCGGCCCAGGGCGGCCGCGAGCCGTGCGCGCACCTCGGCTGCGAGCGCGCCCAGCGCCTCGTTGCCGACGCCGCCAAGCGTGGCCGTGGGGTCGACCGCTTCGACGACGATGCCGTCGTCGTCGCCGTGGACGGCGACGCTGCAGGGAAGAAGCGCGGCCGCGTCGGGGTCCGCCTCGACGGCGCGCCGCAGGAGGTCGGCATCGGAGACGCCGAGAATAGTGTAGGCGCCCCCGAGGGCGCCGCTCGCATCGAGCGTGGTGGCGATGTCGAAGCCCTGCTCCCGCAGCGCTTCCTTCGTGCGGTTCAGGCCCTCGATGAAGTCGAAGGCGGCGGTTCGGCGGAGGGCGAAGGGGCGCTCTTCGACATCGGACGCTGACATGGGCGGGATGGTAGCAGGGCGGGGCGGGTACGGGCGCGGTCGACGGTGGCGAGCGGCTGGCGCACCCTTGGGGTGTGCCGTTCTCCCGCGCCCTGGCCAGCCGCCGGAACGCGCCGCGCCTCTCGTGGGCGGGACTGGCGCTGCTGGCCATGGCGCTGCTGGCCTGCGGTGGGGGCGACTCGGGACTGCGCGTCGAGACGGTGACGCCGGTCTCCGGGGACACGCCGCCGCCACGGGTCGGGATCGCGACCGCGGAGCCGGCCATCGTGCGGCCCGAGCTCCTCGTCTCCATCGACGGCATCACCGAGGGGGAAGTGGTGCAGGGGAGCGCCATCCTCGTGTCGGTCACGGGGAGCGTGCAGGCGGGGGAGGTCGTCTTCCTGGGGCGGCGCTACCCGCTCGCACAGGGCGATTTCAGCAAGTACACGTACGTGGGCATCGGCGCCCTCGACACGCCCGGCCTGCACACCATGCACGTGATGATCACGCTGACGAACGGGTCGGAGGGGAGCTTCTCGCGCGAGATCGTGGTCGGCGAGTCGCGCTGGGCGGTGGCCAACCTCTACTACCAGGAGGGCGCCGGCGACCCGGTACTCGACCCGGCCGAGCGCGCCCGGGAGGACGCCCTCCTTGAGGACACCTACGCCCAGTTCACGCCGCTGAAGCTCTGGGAGGGGCGCTGGCGGACGCCGGCAGAAGGGCCCATCTCGAGCCCCTTCGGCGAGCGCCGTTCGTTCAACGAC